>JAEYXD010000029.1 GCA_023428645.1 Pseudomonadota bacterium | reverse complement strand
GCCATGCACCGATCGGCGTGGCCGATCGACGAACCACACCATGATTCAAACGGTATGGCCCTACATGGCCGTCATGCTCATCGCCGCCGGCCTGTTCCCGTCGCTCGAACGCCGTTGGCGTTGGCGCGTGTTCGAGGTGCTGCCGCCGATCGTGTGGACGTATCTATTCGTGACGGCGCTCGCGGTCGCGGGTCTGTGGGCCGCAACGAGCGAGATTCAAGCCGCCCAACGTACGCTCACTTCGCATCTGTTGCCGTCGCTGTTGTTCCTGCTCATGGTGACGTGCGACTTGCGCGCCATTCTGCGCGTCGGTCCGCGCGTGCTGTTCGTTTTCCTGCTCGCGATGGGCTCGATCCTGCTCGCGATCGTGCTGGTCTATCTCGTCTTTCGCTCCGCGTTGCCCGCCGACGGCTGGAAGATGCTCGCGGCCTTGAGTGCCACCTGGACCGGCGGCTCGGCGAATCTCGTCGCGGTCAAGCAATCGATCGGGCTGTCCGATAGCGCGCTGCCGAGCGTGCTGCTCGCCGACGCCTTGTGTTATTCGGTGTGGGTCGCGGTGCTGTTTTCCAGCACCGCGTTCGCGCCGAAGTTCGATCGATGGTCGGGCGCGAACGGCAATGCGTATCCGCGGCTGGAAAGCGCGAGCGGCGATACGAAGCCCGATGGCGCCGGCGTCCTGCTATGGCTCGGCATTGCCTTGCTGGTCGAGCTGCTTGCGGCGTTCCTGGCGCGCGATCTGCCGACCGGCAGCTTCTTCACGACGACCTCGTGGACCGTGCTGCTCGCCACGCTCGCGGGCCTGCTCATTGCACGAACGCCGCTCGCGCGCGTGCCGGGGCCCGCGCCCATGGCGACCGCGCTGCTTGCGCTGCTCGTCGCCGTGCTGGCATCGCAGAGCAATTTCGAGGGCATCGCGACCGCGCCGCTATTCATTCTGTGCGGGCTCATGGCGTTGCTCGTACACATCGTGCTGCTGGCGCTCGCCGCGCGCACGTTCAAATTGGAGATGTCGCTGTGCGGGATCGCGTCGCTCGCGCAGATCGGCGGCGTGGGCTCCGCGCCGATTCTTGCCGCGACGTATTCGACCGTGCTCGTGCCGATCGCCGTGCTGCTCGCGATGCTCGGCCTGATTCTCGGCACGGGTGTCGGCTTGGTGATGGCGGGCGTGTTGTCGGCGTTGGCGCCGGCGGTGGGGTGACAGATGGCGAACGACAGGTCACAGCTCGGTAGGACCCGGATTCCCTGCAGTGGCCTCGCGCCGCTGCTTTTCATCCTGTTGGCAGGTTGTGCGTCAGCACCGCAGACGTTGCCGGTCCCGCCGCACGCGGTGCTCGGCATTCAGGAGCAACACTTGGCGGCGGATCATTGGGTGCGGCGCGCCGCACAACCGCAAAGCATCGTGTTGAGCGGTGCGCAGATCACCGCTCAGAACGAGCGTCTGCGGAGCCTCGATCCGTCGCTGCATGATCTGTCGAAACTGCCCCCGCAGCTCTCGCGCGACCAGGTCAGGGACAGGATCACGCAGTTGTCGGTGCGGCCGACGGCGACGCTCTATGACGAGCGTGGTCAGGAAATTCCGGCGGCTCGTCTCGATGATCTACAGGCGAACCTCGCGATCGAGGCGATCCCGGCCGTGCAGCCGACGCGCTACGGCATGGTCGTGCGTCGGGCGAGCCTGCGCACGTTTCCCACGCAGCTGCGCGTGTTCCGCTCGAATGACGACACCGACATCGATCGCTTTCAAGAGAGCGCGCTGTTTCCTGGGACGCCGGTCGCGATCCTGCACACGAGCGCGGACGGCGCGTGGCTTTTCGTCGTGAGCGAGCTCTATGCGGCGTGGATCGAGACACAGCACGTCGCCGAAGGCTCAGCGGCCGAGATCTTCGCGTACGCGCGCAAGGCGCCCTACATCGTCGTGACCGGCGCGACGGCGCGCACCGTGTTCACGCGGGAGCGGCCGGAGCTCTCCGAACTGCAGCTGGAGATGGGTGTACGCGTGCCATTGTTTGCGAACTGGCCCGCGGATCGGCTCGTGAACGGTCAGCATCCGTACACTGCCCATGTCGTCGAGCTGCCGTGGCGTGATCGCAATGGCGCCTTGCAGTTCGGTCCGGCGCTGGTCCCGAAGACGGCGGATGTCGCGACCGACTATCTCGCACTGACGCGCGCGAACGTCCTGCAGCAGGGCTTCAAATTCCTGGGCGAGCGCTATGGCTGGGGTCATTCGTACAACGCACGCGATTGCAGCGGCTTCGTCTCCGAGGTCTATCGCAGCTTCGGCCTCACGATGCCGCGCAATACGCGTGACCAGGGTACGAGCCCGGCCTTCGAGCGCATCACCTTCGACGCCGATGACACGAACGAGGAGCGGCTTGCGATGTTGCGCACGCTCGATGTCGGCGATCTCGTGTACGTCCCCGGACACGTGATGATGGTGGTCGGGCACGAGAACGGCGCCGCGTACGTCATCCATGACACGACGGGCATCAGCTATCGGGACGGCGACGGCGAGATCAGGCGGGTCGGTTTGAACGGTGTCGCGGTGACGCCGTTGACGCCGCTGCTCGGCGGGGATCGGCCCATCGTCGAACGCATCTACAGCATCGTTCTGATGCGCAAGCGCTAACCAGAATCAGAGAGACACATGAAGATCACGGACATCAAATTCGGAATGCTGCGCGTGCCGCTGAAGACGCCGTTCAAGACGGCGCTGCGCACCGTCGAGCAGGTCGAGGACATCGTCGTCGAGATCCATACGGACACGGGGCACGTCGGCTACGGCGAGGCGCCGGCAACCGCCGTCATCACCGGCGACACGCACGGCTCCATCGTCGAGGCGATTCGCAAGTTCATCGCGCCGCGGCTCATCGGCCAGGACATCGCTAACCTGAATCGCAACACGCAGCTGATCCAGACGGCGCTCGAAAAGAATTCGAGCGCGAAGGCGGCGGTGGAGATCGCCCTCTACGATCTATTCGGACAGTTGTACGGCGCGCCGCTCTACAAGCTGCTCGGCGGCGGCGATCCGGTCGTGACGACCGATATCACGATCAGCGTCGACTATATCGACAAGATGGTCGCGGACTCGGTCGCGGCGGTCGAGCGAGGCTTCGAATCCTTGAAGATCAAGGTGGGCAAGGACATCGGCGTCGATCTGGAGCGCATCAAGGCGATCTATGCGGCCGTCGAGGATCGCGCGCTCCTGCGGCTGGATGCGAATCAGGGCTGGACGGCGAAGCAGGCCGTGTTCGCGATCCAGACGCTGGAAGAAGCGGGCGTGCGGCTCGAGCTCGTCGAGCAGCCGGTGAAGGCGCAGGATCTGGAGGGGCTGAAGTACGTCACCGAGCGCGTGCACACGCCGATCATGGCGGACGAGAGCGTGTTCGGGCCGACGGAGGTGATCGAGCTCATTCGCATGCGCGCGGCGGACATCATCAACATCAAGCTCATGAAGACGGGCGGCATCTCGAACGCGATGCACATCGCGGACATCGCGGGCATGTACCAGGTGGACTGTATGATCGGCTGCATGCTCGAAACCAGCATCAGCGTCGCGGCCGCCGTGCACGTCGCGGTCGCGAAGGCAAACGTCATCACGAAGGTCGATCTCGACGGTCCGTCGCTGTGCGCGTTCAATCCCGTCGACGGCGGCGTCGTGTTCAACGAATCGGAGATTTCGATCACCGACGCGCCGGGTTTGGGAATCCGCAGCATCCGCGGGCTCGAGCCGTTGCATCCAGGACATTGAGCAGGCCAGCGATCGCATGCCACCGTTGCTGAAAATTCGTGCGGAGCGTGACCAGATGTCGGCGATCGAACGCCGCATCGCCGATTTCCTGCTCGAGAACGCGCATTTGCTGCGCGACTACTCCTCGCAGCAGCTCGCCGATGCGCTCAAGATCAGTCAGTCGAGCGTCGTCAAGTTCAGCCAGAAGCTCGGCTTCAAGGGATATCCCGATCTCAAGTACTCGATCGGCGAGGCGGTGGCGCGCGGCAGCGGCGGTGCGAGCGACGGCGCGGCCCACCTGGCGAAGGCGCGCAAGCAAGTGGCGATCACCGAGTCGCTCTGGCAGAGCAAATCGCACGCCGCGGAGGAGACGCGCGCGATCAACGCCGACGACAAGCTCGCCGCCGCCGCGCAGGCGATCGACGCGGCGGGCAAGGTCTTCGTGCTCGGGATCGGTGAGGACGGCGTGGTTGCGCAAGGCTTCGCCGCGAAGCTGACGACGCTCGGCATCGTCGTCGTCCCGCATGTCGATCTCGCGCTGATGACGTCGTGCGTGACGAGCGCGGCGGACGGTGACGTGCTGATCGTCATCTCCGAGCATGGCAAGCACGGCACGCTCGGGCAGCTGTGCCGCCAATTCCGCGAGCGGCATTGCAAGGTCGTTTCCATCACGCGCAATACGACGAACCATCTGCGCGTCCATGCGGATGTGTCGCTGCTGATTTCCGCGCACGACGATCGGCCGCACGTCGCGACGCTGCTATATCAGTCCGCGCTCCAGCACGTGCTCGATCTCGTGTACGTCGAGATCATCGACGAGAGCGCATCCCGGTCGAAGCGACTGCAGGAGACGTTGCAGCGCCTGAGGTACCTGCATGAAGGCTGAGCGCTGGCGAAATTTCCTTGCGGGCGCGCTCTTCGCGCTCGGCGCGCTGGCGCGCGCCGACGGCGTGCCGGCCGATGCGCGGCAGCTCGTGCTCGTCGTCACACCCGACTGGGATGCGAATCAAGGCCTCATGCGCACGTTCGAGCGCGACGCAGGCGACTGGCGGCCGCGCGGGAGTCAGGTCGACGTCTCGATCGGCCGTGCGGGCTCGGCGTGGGGTATCGGGTTGCACGTACCCCAGCAAGGTGTGCAGAAGAAGGAGGGCGATGGCCGCAGCCCCGCGGGCGTCTTCTCGATCGGTCTGGCGTTCGGGTACGCGCCACGCGAGCGCGCCGGGATCCCGTACAAGGGGATGAACGCGTTCGACTATTGCATCGACGTCGACGGCTCGCCGGATTACAACCGCATCGTCGATGCGCGCGTCGTCGGACGCGAGACGATCGAGAAATCGACGGAGCCGATGCGCCGAGACCTCCACGTGAACGGCGATCAGCGTTACAAGCTCGGTTTCGTGATCGACCACAATCCGGACAACGTGATCGCGCAGGGCAGCTGCATTTTCGCGCATCTGTGGGGCGCGCCGGGGCAGACGACCGCCGGCTGCACGGCGATGAGTGAGCCCGTGATGCGCAATCTGCTCGCGTGGCTCGATGTCGGCAAACAGCCGGTGTTCGTGCTGCTGCCCGAGGCGGAATATCGTCGCTTGCAGGTCGCATGGAGTTTGCCGAACGAGGCGGCGTCGCCCCAATGAATGCGGATTTCATCGTCATCGGTGCCGGCATCGCCGGCGCGGGAATTGCGTACGAGCTGGCGCCGCACGCCGCGGTCGTCGTGCTCGAGAGCGAAGCGCAACCGGGCTTTCATTCGACGGGCCGTTCGGCGGCGTTGTTCTCGGAGATCTACGGCAACGCGACCGTGCGTGCACTCTCGCGCGCCAGCCGCGAGTTCCTGCATGCGCCGCCCGAGGGCTTCGCGCCGCATCCGCTGCTCAAGCCGCGCGGCTCGCTGTACCTCGCGAACGAGGCGGAGCGCGCGACGTTCGAGGAGTTGCAAGCCGCGGCCGACGTGCAGCTGTTGACGCGTCGCATTTCCTCCAGCGAGGCACTGCAGCTCGTACCGATCTTGAGGCCGGAATGGACGCAATATGCGCTGCTCGAAGCAGGCTCGCACGATGTGGATGTCCACGCGCTGCATCAAGGCTACTTGCGCGGCATGCGCGCGCGGGGCGCACAGCTCGTGACGGCGAGCCCCGTCACGGCCATCGAGCGGCAGGGCGGTCAGTGGCACGTCGTCGCGAACGGCCAGACGTATGGCGCACCCGTCGTGATCGATGCCGCGGGGGCGTGGGCCGATGAGGTGGCGGCGCTCGCCGGCGTGCCGCGCATCGGGCTGGAGCCGCGCCGACGCACCGCGCTGCTCGTCGATCCGCCGCCGGGCGTGAGCGTCGATGCGTGGCCGATGGTCTTCGACGTCGCCGACACCTTCTACTTCAAGCCGGATGCCGGGAAGCTGTTGTTGTCGCCCGCCGATGAAACGCCGTGTGCGCCGGGCGATGCGCAGCCGGATGATCTCGACGTGGCGATCGCGGTCGACCGTGTCGAACAGGCGACGACCATGTCGATCAACCATGTGCGCCATCGCTGGGCGGGCTTGCGCTCGTTCGTCGCGGACCGCTCGCCTGTCATCGGCTTCGATCCCAAGGCCACCGGTTTCTTCTGGCTCGCGGGGCAGGGCGGCTACGGAATTCAGTCGGCTCCGGGTGTTTCGCGGCTGGCAGCCGCATTGGCGCTGCGCGCTCCCGTGCCGGACGAACTCGAGTTCGTCGGCATCGAAGCCGCGGTAGCACCCGCGCGATTCCGTTAGTCGGATCCGTTCCGAAGTCGCAGTATGATGTCGGCGCCTCGGTCGCCGCGGCCCTCATTCGCACCGGCTAGCCGCCATGCACGGATTGGGGTAAAACCTCGCCCACGAATTCATAAACTCGGTACGGATGTGAGCTCGGGGGGATCATGGGCAATCGAACACTGCGTCTGGTGGTGACGGTCATCGTCGTGAGTCTCGGCGGGATGCCGCTTGCGGGCGCGGCCGAACCGCCAGCTTGGAAGGCGCCGCGTACGCCCGAGGGCCATCCGGATCTGCAAGGCGTATGGACGAATGCGACGATCACGCCGCTCGAGCGGCAGCCGCAGTTCGGCGACCGCTTGACGATCACGGATGCCGAGGCCCGCGCCCTCGAAAAGGAACAGGCTGATTTCCGGGAAGAGCAGAACAAGCCGACCGATCCGAAGCTCGGCATTCTCGATCTGCCGAAGGACTGCGGCGGCGGCTTCAGCGGTGTCAATTGCGGTTACAACAACTTCTGGGTCGATCCGGGCAGTCAATTGATCTCGATCGGCGGCGAGCGTCGCACGTCGATCGTCGTCGAGCCCAAGAACGGCCGCGTACCGGCGCTCACGCCCGAGGCGCGAGCGCGGCTCGCGAAGATGTACGCCGCCTATCGCTCGAGCGGGGGTGCGGACGGCCCCGAGATTCGTCCGCTCGGCGAGCGTTGCATCCTGTCCTTCGATTCGAGCGCCGGCCCGCCGATGCTGCCGCTGCTCTACAACAACAATTATCAGATCGTACAGACGAAGGACGCGGTGCTGATCCACGTGGAGATGGTTCACGACGCGCGCATCGTGCGCCTGAACGGCACGCATCGGCCGGCGAACATGCGCTTCTGGATGGGCGACTCGATCGGGCGTTACGAGGGCGACACGCTCGTGATCGAGACGACGAACTTCCGCCCGGACCAGGTGTTTCGCGGCGCGTCCGCGAACCTGAAAGTAACGGAGCGGCTGACGCGCGTGAGCCCGACGCAGATCGTCTATCACTTCACGATCGATGACCCGACGTCATTCGCGCAGCCGTGGGCAGGCGAGCTCGCGTTCAATGCGACGAACGAGAACCTCTACGAATACGCGTGCCACGAGGGCAACTACGCGCTGCCGGGAATCCTGGCGGGTGCGCGCGAAGAGGAGCGAGCGAAAGCGGCCGCTGCGGAATAACGCCTGGCGAAGGCCGCCGCGAGTCCCCGCCGCGGAATAGCTGCGTAGAGCGTCCCTTCCCCCGCGCGAGGGAAGGACAGCAAGGGGGGGCGAAACGATCTACAACCCTCAAGCCGCCGGTCGCTCCGGCTCGACTTTCCCGAGCCCGATCCCTGGATAGAACAGCTGCACCGGCCTGACCTCCAGCGTGCGAGCGTTGCAAGCGCTGCCAATCAACCGCGCTTCGCGCATCGCTTCCTCCTGATTCGCGACATCGATCATGTAGAAGCCGAGCAGCTGCTCCTTCGTCTCCGCGAACGGGCCGTCGATGATGACGTCTTCGCGTTGCTTGAGCGTGGTGGCGGCGGTCGTCGGCATGAGCCGCACGACCGGTCCGAGCTTCTTCTCCGCGGCCAGCTTCTGTTGCACTCGAGAATGATTCGTCAGGAGCTTGTCGAGCTCGCTGTCATCGAGATTGCCGACTTCGGATTCCAAGTCGTAGATCAACACGGCAAAGAGCATGGGCGCCTCCTGGAATGACATCGGGCCGCAAGCAGTGGCAAGGACCGCGATGGTAATCCGATCGCCCCGACTTTGGCAGCTGCGTTCGCGACGCTCACTCCGTCATCCGCGCGCTCATGGCATCGCGGCTCAGCGCGTCCGTCTGCTTGAGGAAGTACGCGAGGAATCGCGCCATACGCTCCAGCCCGGGCGTTGAGATCACATCGAGCACTTCACCCGTCGTGTGATACAGCGGCGGCGCCTGCATGATCGTGATCTTCGGCGCGGCGATCGCCTCGAAGCCGCCGGTCTCGCCGCTCTGCATCGCGGAGTGCTCGGACACGAGGTTCGTGCCGTAGCGAGCCGCGCCCGTGTCGATGATCGCGTTCAGCCGGGCCGAGCGATTCGTCACGCCGATGACGATCGGCGCTTCGCCCGAATCCGCCACCGCATGACGATAGCCGTCGGCCGCGACCGTGCGCGCAGGCGAGAAATTGCGTTGTGCGACATGCTCGATGTTCATCACGAGCACGGCGTTCTTCGCGAGCTGCGGATTCGCCTGCACGAATGCACGCGGCCCGTTGAGCCCCGGCGTGTGATGGCCGGCACTCACGATGAAGACGAGCGTGCGCTGCAACCGATGTTCTGGCTTCGCGAAATGTCGCGCGAGCGCGAGCATGACGGCGAGGCCGTCCGCGTTGTCGCCGGCGCCTTCGAACCAGGCGTCCGCGTGCGCGTCGATGACGATCGATTCGCTGTTGTCACCGCTGCCGGGAATCACCGCGATACCGTTGCGGGCGGTGAGCTCGGTATGCGACTGCGATTGCAGCCGCAGTCGCGCGCGCACCTGGCCGTTCAGGCCCGCGTCCGCCGCGCGATCGAGCACCGTCTCGAGGAACAGGCCGTCACGGCCGCCGAGGTTGAAACAAGGTCCGCCGCAATTGCTGAAATCGCGCGAGCGCTCGTTCCCCGGCAGCCGCACGAGATTCAAGACCGCGACGGCGCCGCGCTTCATGAGCGCCTGCGCGCGCGATGTGACCGCCGCGCGCTCGAACAGCATGTGGCCCTGCGGGATCGTGATCTGAACCGCGATCCTGCCTTTGACGTCGAGATGCTCGACGAGCGAAGGATTCGCGGTGCCCACGAACACGAGCGGCGCCGTGAGCTCGCCGTTCTGGATGCTCGATGGTGGAATGGGAAGCGCCGACTCGAGCACGACATCCTGCGACCCGGCACCGAGCGCCGGATCGCCGAGCAGCCGCACTTCCCACGAATGCGGCAGCCACAACGACGCTTTCGCGTCCTGCGCCAGCGTCTGACTCTCGACGCGCGAGATGCCGGCGTCCCGCAGCTGTGCGACCGCCCAGTCGACCGTCTTCGCGCTCGACGCGAATCCCGACACGCGCCCCCACAGCTGCCCGCTGCCAATCTCGCGTGATGAACGGCTCTCTTGCGAGAACGCGACGATGCGCTCGAGATCCTTGCGGATCATCGCGCCGCTCAGCTCCGTGAAGGCGGCTTCCTCGTTCGGCGCGACCGCCGCGCGCGGCTCGCGCTTGCCGACACGTACGGCGGGCTCGGCCGCGAAGCCAGGCGGCAGATGCACGCCGAACCAGGGCTGCGACAGATCGGCCGATGCTTCGCGAGCGGACTGCGCGAGCGCGGCCGACGCGATGAGTGTCAACGACATCAACAGGTACGCGGCACGCATCGAAACCTCGTGAGCGAATGAGCCGCGGCGATTCTATCGGTGAGCCGTGTGCGAGTTCGCGGCTCGGCGCGCCTTTCACGCGGTCACTAGGTGAAATTTTTTCAACGAGCGCGCACGAATTCACATCGTTGCGTCGACGTTTTTTCAAATCACCGCGTGTTTTCGCCTGTGATTCGCGCGAGGGATCTTGTGCACGGTTTGTGCATTGAGTGGAGCACCGCAAGGCGGACAATCACACGAGGTCTACGCAAATGCAGCGTTCGATTCCAGGGAGTCTTCGTTTCGCTTCCAAAGCGACTTCATACGCCGTGATGGCCATCGCGACATTGGGCCTGGCAGCCTGTGGCGGCGGCGGCGGAGGTGGCAACAACAACCCACCACCGTCGGGGCCATCGACGCAGCAGCCGCCACCGGCCAACACGGCGCCGACCGTGAACGCAGGTGAGGATCAAACGATCAGGTTGCCGACCGCCACGGTGGAGCTGTCGGGCAGTGCGACCGATGCCGAGAACAACACGCTCACGTACGCCTGGACCTCGAGTCCGGCGGACGGCGTGACGTTCGCGAATGCGACCGCCGCGGCGACGCAGGCGACATTCACGACCGCCGGCGCGTACACGCTCACCTTGACGGCGAACGACGGCACGACGACGGGCTCCGACACGGTCGTGATCACGGTCGAGCCCGCGGATGGCGCGCCGCCGCCGGTCGAGACGGCGTGGCCGGGTCCCGATCCGAGTGAAACTGATCCGAACCATGGCTGGGCGACAGCGAATCCTGTCGACGTCGGTATGGATTCCGCGCGTCTCCAGGAGGCCGTGAACTACGCGATCGAGGGCGGTGGCGGCGGCATGATCACCCGTCACGGCAAGCTCGTCGTGCAGTGGAGCGATCCGCTGGATCCGAACAACACCGATGACGACATCGACATCGACGAGAAGCAGGATCTCAAGTCGACGACGAAATCGATCGCCAGCATCGCGCTCGGCATCGCGATCGACCGTAATCTCATCGCGCTCAGTGACACGGCTCAATCGCGATACGCGAACTTCGGCGTGGACCCGACGGACACGACGCCGCCGAACCCGGCGTGGCTGTCGCAGATCACGATTCAGCAGCTGGCGACCCATACGGCGGGCTACGACAAGCCGTCGAATGCGCGCGTCGACCTGCTGCACGAGCCCGGCACGCAGTGGACGTATTCCGATGGCGGCCTGAACTGGCTGGCCGATACGCTCACGAACGTGTTCCAGCAGGACCTGCAGACGGTGTTGAACGAGGCGGTCTGGCGCAAGCTGCACATCACCGGTGACGATCTCACGTGGCGCGTGCCGACGGGTGCGAACGCGCGTCCGCCGATCGGGGGCTCGGTGCAGGCGCGCGAGTTCTCGGCGGGCATCACGGCGAATGCGAATGCGATGGCGCGCATCGGCCTGTTGTTCCTGCGCAAGGGTAAGTGGCAGGACGAGCAGATCATCTCCGAGTCGTTCGTGCAGACCGTGTCGACGCCGCGGCCCGAAACGGCGCAGGCCCAGCTGCTCGATCCCGCAGGGTTCCCGTCGGCCAATGAAGGTTACGGTGTCATGTGGTGGACGAACGCGACTGGCCAGTTGCCGAACGTGCCGCGCGATGCCTACTGGGCGTGGGGTTTGGGCGACAGCTTGATCGTCGTGATTCCCAGCCTCGACATCGTGGTCGCCCGTGTTCCGCAGCATCCAGATTCGGGCGTGAAGCGTTGGCGTGCGGGTTGGAACGGCGACTACACGGTGCTGGATCGCTTCCTGACGCCGATCGTTCAGTCCGTAACACCGGCGCCCTGACGTCGGTCTCGGCGGAGTCGACATGAGAGCGGGACCGTAAGGTCCCGCTCTCTTTTTGGGTGATGGCATTGCAGAGCACAATTGTCCCATCGAGAATCGGTGCTCGACTTGGGAGAAGCAATGCCGATCACGAACGACGCCGTCATTCTCGGTCTACTCGCCGCGACCCTCGGTGCGATCTTCTGGACGACACAGTCCGAAGCGTCGTTCTGGCAGAAGCTCTATCGTTACGTCCCGGCGCTCGTGCTCTGTTATTTCCTGCCCGCGCTCTACAGTACGACCGGGCTGATCGACGCGAGCGAGTCGTCGCTGTACTCGATCGCGACGCGCTATCTGCTTCCCGCCACGCTCGTCCTGCTTACGTTGTCCATCGATTTCCCCGCGCTCGCGCGCCTCGGGCCGAAGTCGATCGCGATCTTCCTGAGCGGCACGCTCGGCGTGATGATCGGTGGGCCGATCTCGTTGTGGGTGTGGGGCTATTTGAGTCCGGACACCGTGGACGGCGACGTCTGGAGCGGCCTGGCCACGCTCGCAGGCAGCTGGATCGGCGGCGGCGCGAACCAGGCCGCGATGAAGGAAGTCTTCGCCGTGGACGACAACCTGTTCGGCATGATGATCGCCGTCGATATCGTCGTTGCCAATTTGTGGATGGTGTTCCTGCTGTATCTGGCCGGTCGTTCCGAGGAGATCGACAAGAAGCGCGGCGCCGACACGAGCGCGATCGCCAGCCTCCGCGAGCAGATGACGCGTTTCGAGGCTGAGAATACCCGCATACCGAAGCTGCCGGACCTCATGGCGATCGTCGGCGTCGGGCTCGGCGCAATGGGGCTTTCGCATTGGCTCGGCACGCCGCTCGCGGCGGCGTTCAAGGGAAATGTCTGGGCGGAGCGCATGTCGCTCGCGAGCGATTTCTTTTGGATCGTCGTCATCGCGACGACCATCGGCGTGCTGCTGTCACTCACGCCGGCGCGCAAGCTCGAAGGCGTCGGTGCTTCGAAGGTGGGAACGGTGCTGTTGTACGTGTTGATCGCGAGCATCGGCATGCAGATGGATCTGCACGCGATTTTCAGGAATCCAGGATTGTTCGGCGTGGGCGTGACGTGGATTCTGATTCACGGCGTCGTGATCTGGTTCGTCGCGCGTCTTCTGCGTGCGCCGCTGTTTTACTTTGCCGTTGGCAGTCAGGCGAACATTGGCGCGGCGGCGAGTGCGCCGGTCGTCGCGAGCGCGTTTCATCCGTCGCTCGCGCCGGTCGGCGTGCTACTCGCCGTACTGGGGTACGCGCTCGGCACCTATTGCGCGTGGCTGACCGGACAGATCATGCGAACGATTGCGACCTAGCCTCCTGCTCGCGACTGGAAGGGCCGAGGTCGGTCTCTTGGGAGCGGGCCGGGGAGGGGCGCGACAGCGCCCCTCTGGTCGAAAGCTCGTCACTTCTTCGGTTCGGTCAGCGCCTTGTACGTCGCATCGATGGAAATGTTGCGCACCGGCGGCGTGCCCGCATCGGGCCGCGAGCCGTCGAGGTTCTGAATCATACCGACGAAGACGAGATCGTTCGTCGGATCGATCCAGAACCAGGTGCCGAAAGCACCGCCCCAGTAGAACGAGTCGATGCCCTGCGGCGTATTCGCCGCCTTCGGGTCCATGATGATCGCGAAGTCCATGCCAAAGCCGACGCCTTCCATGTTCGGTCCATACAGGTCGACCTTCGCGCCGGGCTGCAGCACATTCGTGCGCATGAGCTTGACGGTCGCAGGCTTCAAGATGCGTTTGCCGTTCAGTTCGCCGCCGTTCGCGACCGCTTGCGCGAACCGCCAGTAGTCCGCCGCGGTCGACATCAGCCCGCCGCTTGCCGACAAGAACGTAGGCTTGCTGGTCGCGACGCGCACGTTCGGCTGCGCGACTATCGTGCCGTTCTCGTACGTGTGCACGGCGACGACGCGATTTGCCTTCGATTGCGGCACCCAGAATCCCGTGTCGACCATGCCGAGCGGCTTGAAGATGTGCTCGTCGAGATACACGTCGAGCGCTTGGCCGGAGAGCTTCTCGATGAGATAGCCCTGGATATTGACGCTCGGGCCGTAGTCCCACGCCGTGCCCGGCTGTGTCTCGAGCGGCAGCTTCGCGAGCTTGTCGATCATGCCTTGCAGATCCGATGCCGAGAGCGCGGCGCTCTCGTATTTCGCGCTCACGCCGAAGCCGGCGCTATGGCTCATGATCTGCGCCATCGTCATCGGCGACTTCATCGGCTCGGTGCCGCCGCCGGCTTTTTTCACTTGCAGGTTCGCGAACTCGGGAATGAATTTCGCGACCGGATCCTCGAGCTTCCATTTGCCTTGCTCGTAGAGCTGCATCATCGCGACGCCCGCGATCGGCTTCGTCATCGATGCAATGCGGAAAATGCTGTCCGCCTTCAACGGCGCACCGGTCGTCGCGTTCGCCGCGCCGTAGGTATCGAAGTGCACGACCTTGCCGTGGCGCGCGATCAGCGTCGTCACGCCGGCAAGCCGTTTCGTATCGACGAGCTCGTGCATCTGCTTGTTCAAGGCATCGAGGCCGGGCTTGGAGAAGCCGACGGACTCCGGCGCCGCCGTGGGTAGTCCGAGCTGGGTACTGGGATTGGAATGTGTCGTGCCGATCGCGAATAGCGACGAGCCGAGCAACAGAGCGCACAGCGCTCCACGCAGACGCAGTGACATGGTGAACCCCCTGGTCGATGTTCTGATGTGAAGCCGATCGAGCGATCGCTCGGGACTCTACCGACGATGCGCCGACGGCGGATGCCAAGAATTGTTGACTGGTTCAATCACTTGTTGGCGTGCAAATATCTGCGTACGAGGTACTTCATCATGCCGTCACACTACGCGTCCGAACCGTCGATCGAATCCGTCCAGCAATTACATGGTCCGCTCGTGCTCGAGTTCGGGACCGATTGGTGCGGGTTTTGTCAGGCTGCGCAACCACACATCGAGCGTGTGCTCCGCAGCAACGACGGCGTGACGCATCTCAAAGTGGAAGATGGACGAGGGCGGCCGCTCGGCCGCGCCTATCGCGTGAAGCTCTGGCCCACGCTGATCTTCCTGAAAGACGGGATCGAGATCGCGCGTGTCGTGCGGCCGACGGATGCTGCGGCGATCAGCGAGGCGCTCGCGAAAATCGTTTGAACATTCGCGGGCCGCAAGGGTTGAGGCTCCGGGCGAATCGCAGTAAGGTTTGCCCCAATGCCCCCGTTCAAGTTTCCTCGCGATTCCGGGTGTGCGCTCTTTCTCGATGTCGACGGTACACTTCTTGATATCGCCGAGACGCCGGAGAGCGTGTACGTACCCGAAGATTTGAAGACGTTGTTGCGCGACCTGGCCAAGCGGCTGGATGGCGCGCTCGCGCTCGTCAGTGGCCGCAGCATCGACGATCTCGATCGACTGTTCGCGCCGCTGCGTCTGTGCGCATCCGGCGTGCACGGCTGTGAGCGTCGCGAGTCGGACGGGCTCATGGTGCGGCCGATCGTGGATCCAGGCGTGCTCGATGCAGCGCGCGAAGATTTGCAGCGCTTCGTCGATCTCAACCCAGGGCTGATTCTCGAAGACAAGGGCTTCGGTCTGGCCGTGCATTTCCGCCGCGTGCCCCTCCTCAGCGGTGATGTGCTTTCGGTCATGCGCCGGTTGTGCCTGTCGCTGGGGCCGCGCTTCACGTTGCAAGCGGGCAAGTGCGTCTTGGAGATTCGCCCGAGCGGATTTTCCAAGGGCACTTCGATCGCGGCTTTCATGCAGCAGCCGCCGTTCGTGGGGCGCATGCCGATTTTCATGGGCGACGACGTCACCGACGAGGACGGCTTCGCCGTCGTCAACGAGTTCGGCGGATTGTCGATCAAGGTGGGCGATGCGCCGACGACGTTCGCGCAGCAACGGCTCGGGGGCGTTCGCGACGTGCGTCAGTGGTTGCGAACCCTGCCGCGGATTGCCATCGCATAGCGCGTCGATTGCCAATCGTTCCGCAGAGAGAGCGGCGATCGGGTGTATGACGGCGCGCGCAAGGTGTGATTGCGCTCATCCACCTAAATTCACCGTCGAAGCAGCGTGTCTTTAGTTGTCCGGCCAGCGAACGGCGGTGCACACTTCCCGCGAGAATAGTGACGGCCGTCCGGCCGAAGTCAGGGGAGTCACGATGTCGACGAGAAACAAGGGAGCGCACGCACTCGCGCTCTTGGTGTGGACGTGTGCGGCCGCGAGCGCGTGGGCGCAAGGCTCATCGGCGCCTGGCCAGGCCGGCGCCTCCGAGATCGATCAGGCGGATTGGAGCCGCGACGAGAACTGGTTGTGTCTGCCGGGACGCCAGGATGCTTGCACGATTCCGCTCGACAGCGCCGTCGTCGCGCCGAACGGATCGATCAAGGTCGAGCGCTTCGTTCCCGCGAAGAATCCTTCGTTCGACTGCTTCTATGTCTACCCGACCGTATCGCTCGATCCGTACTCGATGAGCGATCTCGTCGCGGGCGTCGAAGAACGCGCCGTCGTCGAGCGCCAATTTGCGCGCCTTGCCTCCGTATGCCGTCCATTCGCGCCGATGTATCGGCAGCTCACGTTGCCGCAACTGCGCGCGATGCAAGGCAGCGGCGAAGCGCCGCCGCAACGCGGCTCGCTCGCACAAGGCGCCGCGGATATAGATGCGGCGTGGGATCACTATTTGCGCCACTACAATCAGGGTCGTGGCGTCGTGCTCATCGGTCATAGCCAGGGTGCAGGCCAGATCAGCCGTCTGGTGCGGGCGAAGATCGAAGGCACGCCCGTGCAACGCCAGCTCATCGCCGTGTACGTCATCGGCGGCAGCGTGACCGCCCCGAAAGGGCAGGAGACGGGCGGCACGTTCAAGACGATCAAGCCGTGCCGCTCCAAGGATCAGATCGGCTGTGTGGTCTCGTACGGATCGTTCCGTGCGACGCTGCCGCCGAACCCGACGGGGCAGGCGATCGGCGCGGGTCCTGGCGCGAACGCATCCGGCGGGAATCAAGGCATCTGTGTGAACCCGGCGGCGTTGCTGGCGGGCAAGTCGTCGGGTCCCGCCACGGCCGACAGCTACTGGGCCGTCGAGCCGCCGATCAGCGCCGCGACGAAGGCGCCGCCGCGCTGGAGCGCGAAGGAAGTGATCTACGAGCCGTTCGCGAAAACCCCGGGCCTCGTGACCACGGAATGCGTCGACAAGCACGACCGCACGTACTTGGAGGTCACGATCAACGCGGACCCGAACGACGCTCGCGCCGATGATGTCTACGGCGATGTGATGACGCCGACGGGCCCGAGCCAGGCCTGGGGATTGCACAACCTCGACGTGCCGCTGCACATGGGCGACATCGTCAATCTCGTGCGTCTGCAGGGGCAGGCGTACTCGCGGTCCGGCAGCTGAACTCACGCCGGGGCTGTCCGCCTCGGCGATGACCCTCGGGCAGGGACGCCCGGATTGCAAATAGCGCTGGCGCATCCTCGCGAGCGGGACGAGCATCTGGACTTATAGGCGCGCCGTTGCTGTAACAACGACACGGTGCCATTGCATGCACCGCATGCGAGTGGCCGCAATGGTCCGCCGCGACGAGCTGGGCTATCGTGCGCCCCATGGGGAATCGTCGCGCGCCTCGATGTCCTATCGGCTCGACCGTATTGTCGAGCTTGCTGCTCATGGCGGCGTCCGCTGCGTCCGCGCACGCATTCGATTTCGAGGACGTTGCGGCCAAGGCGCAAGCGCTGGCGGGCCGACCGTACAAGGAGGCCACGCGCAATCCTCCCGCGGAGCTGGTCGCGCTCACGTATGACCAATATCGCGACATCCGCTTTCGTCCTGAACGAGCGCTCTGGCGCGACGAGCGGCTACCGTTCGAGATCATGTTTTTTCATCTCGGGAAGTTCCAAACCGAGCCGGTGCTGATCAACGAGGTCACTCCCCGCGGCGTACAGCACGTACGGTATCGCGGCGCGGATTTCGATTACGGGAACAACAAGCTGTCGCCGCAGTCCTGGGGCGACATCGGCTTCGCGGGATTTCGTGCGCACTATCCGCTGAACGATACTCGCTACAAGGACGAAGTGGCCGTGTTCCTCGGCGCCAGCTATTTCCGGGCGCTCGGGGCGCGGCAACGGTACGGCCTGTCGGCCCGCGGGCTCGCGATCGATACCGTCGGTGGCGGCGGCGAGGAGTTCCCGCGCTTCGTCGAGTTCTGGCTCGTCGAGCCGCAGGCCACGGCGAAGTCCCTGACGGTGTACGCGCTGCTCGATTCGCCGCGCGCGAGCGGCGCGTACCAGTTCGATATCGTGCCGGGTGCGGCGACGACGATGAACGTTCGCGCGCGCCTGTATCTGCGCGCCCCCGTCGCGACGCTCGGCATCGCGCCGCTCACGAGCATGTACTTCTTCGGGGAGAACCAGCCGCATCGCACCGACTTTCGTCCCGAGGTGCACGATTCGGACGGCCTGATGATCGCGACGGGCAGCGGCGAGTGGATCTGGCGCCCGCTCGTCAATCCGCCGCGCACGCTCGCGACCTCGTTCGCAGTAGCCGAGCTGCGCGGATTCGGCTTGATGCAGAGGGACCGCAATTACGCGAGCTACGAGGACCCGGAGGCGAGCTACGAGCTGCGCCCGAGCGCGTGGGTCGAGCCGGTCGGGTCATGGGGTCCGGGTCGCGTCGAGCTGGTCCTCTTGAGCACGCCGGACGAGACGAACGACAACGTCGTCGCGTATTGGGTGCCGAACGAAGCGCCCGCCGTCGGCGCCGCGTTCGACTTCGCCTATCGGTTGTACTGGCAGGGCGCCGAAATGCAGCGGCCGCCCGGAGGGTGGGTCGTCCAGACGCGCGTCGGGCGCGGCTTCGCGGCGCTTGCGCCCGACGAGCAGCAGTTCATCGTCGATTTCACCGGTCCCACGCTCGACAAGCTGCCCGCGGATGCGGGAGTGAAGGCGGTTGTATCGTCACCGGCGAACGGCAAGATCCTGGAGAGCAATGCCTATCGCGTCGAGGCCACGGGTGCCTGGCGCATGGCCGTTCGCGTGCAGCGGCTGAATCCCGCCCAGCCGACCGAGCTGCGCGGCTACTTGCAGCGGGGCGAGGACGTCTTGACGGAGACTTGGAGCAGCGTGCTGCCGGGACAGTGACGCCAGGAGGGCGACCATGAGGCGTGGCAGCGCTCGCCGGGCTGCTAACCTTTTCCGAGCCGTCACGTCTAAGTTCCGTGCTGACATTCCTCAAATCCTGGCTCCAGCCCGATCACTTCCACCGGACGGGCTGGCAACCCGCGCGCTCATCACCATCGCCGAGGACACGTCGATGCCGCGCGCCGAGCGCAAGCGCGCAGTGTTCTGGCTTGCTCAGTCCGAATCGAACGAGGCGCAAGCCTTCATGGCGAAGGTGCTGACGGCGGCAGCGAGCCGCACGCGGCCATGAGGCCGTGGCGGTTACTCCTTCAGTTCTTCGTAGAGCACGTTGAAGTTGCCGCCCGGGCCGCCGCGGGCGGAGGTGAGCGTGTAATCCTTGAACTTTTCCGGGAGCTTGAACTCGGCCGATGCCTGCTCCGCCGTCTTGCCCGCGGCGAGCGCGGCGCGCGCGTGTTCGCGGAACAGGCGATTGAACTCGCCGAAATCGACGAAGTCCTGCCAGGCCATCACGCTGCTGTGGCCGGTAATGACCTTGTCGACGTTCTTGATGCCGGCTGCCGCCTTCGCGAGCGTGTCCGGAAAGGCGAGGCCGCTGCCGCCGTTGCTGAGATCGAGAAACGGCGGCGCCTTGCTGGCGAATGCATCGCCCGCGTGCATCACGCGCGCGTCGCGAAACACGACGAAGGTGTCGCCATTCGTATGTGCCGCGCCGAAGTAGTACAGATCGACGGAGTCCTTGCCGGACAGGAGCGTCATGCGGTCGTTGAAGGTGCGATCCGGCAGGCCGACTTTGCTCGCGGCGGATTGAAAGCCGTCCAACTTCTCCATGTTCGCCTTGGTGTTCGCCTGCGTCACGATCTCGACGCTCGCGGGGAAATCCGCGTTGCTGCCCGTGTGATCGAAATGCGTGTGCGTGTTGACGATGTGCGTGATGGGCTTGTCGGTGACCTTCTTGATCACGTCCAGCAGTGCCTGGCCGTTGTTCGGAAGCTTCGTGTCGACGAGCAGCACGCCGTTCGCGTGCACGAGGACGGCGCTGTTGCCGCCAGCTCCCGGGATTCGGTAGAGGTTTCCGGCCACCTGTTCGATGCCTTCGACCCCCGGGGGGCGCGGCGCGCTGCCGCTTGCGACCGGCGACTGCTGCGCGAACACCGCAATGGCGAACAAGCCAGAACCGATCACCGTTGCGAGCACAATGGGACGTTGCATGGGATCCCCCGATAGAGTTCTGACGGCGCTGCTACGCGACCAGTCCGATGCGCAGCACGAGCCAATATACACCCGCGGCAATCACCGCCACGGAAGCGAGCGTCAAGAAACGTTCGGCATGCGCCACGCGGTGGCTGGGAAGCTGGGCGGCCAGCCTTCCCGCGGAGAGCAGGACGAGCACGATGCACAGCTGGCCGAGCTCGACGCCGAGATTGAACGCCGCAAGCGACCATCCGAGCGCCGCTTGCGGCAGGCCGAACTCGATCAATACGGACGCGAAGCCAAAGCCGTGGACCAGCCCGAACACGGCGGCCATCCAGGGCCGCAGATCGCGCGCCGTGATGTTGCCCTGCGCGGCGCCACGCTGCCGGTTCACGAGGAGATTGTCGACGCCCACGACGATGATGCTGAGCGCGATCGCCGGCTCCACGATGCGTGGTGAGAGAGCGACGATACCGAGCGTCGCGAGCGACAAGGTGACGCTGTGGCCGACCGTGAAGGCGGTGACGATCGTCGCCAGCCGCCACCAGGTCCCGCCCAGCAGCATCAGGCCGAACACGAACAGCACATGATCCGGGCCGATCAAGATGTGCTCGACACCTGCTTTCACGTACGTGCTGACGACCGCCCAAAGGCCTTGCAAGGTGCCGCGATAGACGGTGAGCGATTGGCGCTCAGCGTCGAGAATGGCCTGCTGAGCGAGCTCACCGTGCTCGTAGAGGTTCACGAACGTCTGGTGATTCGCGTCGTACGGGAACAGCAAAGTCGCGACCTCGAGCTTGTCCCGCACGGCGGCGTCGAGCGTGAACGGCAACCGCAGGCTGTGCCGTTCGGGCAGGACTTCGATGTTTCCCCAGCGAGGTGTGACGAGACCGTCCGTGGTTCGCAGCTGCAGCCGCGCGGCGAGCACGGCGATGAGCGCGTCCTGATGGCGGATCACGATCGATGGATCGAGCAGCTGCGCGGGGTCGGTCAGCTGCAGTTCGTGGGCCGCGTCGAAATCGTGAATGACGAGCGCGCCATGCGTGCGCTGCGCGTCGAGCTGTAGATCGAGAAAACTGAAGGGGGCAGGGTGCGCGCGCGCGAGCCCGGCGATGCCGAGTAGCACGACGATGCAAATGAGGCGGTGGAGTGATGCCAAACGCGCACCCTCGTTCGAGCGGGAGCCGACGATATCACTGTAGACTGCGCTCTGCCGATGCAACGACAACGAAATGGCTCGTCACTCGGGGTACGCATGACTCGCATGAAAACCGCCTTGGCGCTGCTGGCAGGCTTTGCAAGTGTGTTCGCAGTAGCCGGGCTCGCGCCCGCGGCCACGGACGAGCAAGGCTTCGTGATCCTGCAACACGCAGATCTGGACTTCGGACCCGATCTGTCGAAGATGAAGACGATCGTGTTGCATGGCAATCCCGACGAGCCGGGGCTCTACATCATTCGTATCCGGTTTCCGCCCGGCGTTTCGAGCCGTCCTCATTCGCATAGTACGGATCGGTTCGTTACGGTGATTCAGGGCACGTGGTATGCGGGTCGCGGCGCGAATTACGACATGAACGATACGGTGGCGATCCGGCCGGGCGGTTTCATGAAGCATCCGGCGGGCGCGGTGCATTTCGACGGGGCGAAAGACGAAGCCGTCATCGTCGAGATTCGCGGCATGGGGCCGGTGAAGACGACGTCGGCCGCGCGGACCTGATACGAAGGGCAGGTCGGAGCGACCCGCCCGGGCCGCTGACGCTCATGCCGGCCTTGCCGATGCGTCCCCCGCCGACCGCACGATGATCCCCTGGCGATGGCTCTGCATTCATCCGCCCGTCAGCTGGCGGCGCTGCTCTGGATCGAAGCCGAGCGAAGCGAGGATGTCCTCGCTGTGCTGCCCAAGTCGCGGCGGCGGCTCGTTGACGGCGGGCGTGTCGCTGCCGAACAGGAAGCCGGCGTTCACGATGTCGACCCGCTCGCGCTCCGGCAAACCCTCGATGTGCAGGTGCGAGGTCAGGCGGCGCTCGGCGAGGCGGGGCAGCGAAATCGCCTCGGCGACGGTGCGAACCATGCCGCACGGCACGCCAGCGGCGCTCAGCTTCGCTTCCAATGCCTCGGCATCCTTATCGAGGAGCACGGCTTGCAGCTCGTCGTGCATCGCCTGTGCGTGCTGGCGACGCAGATCGGGCGTGCGAAAGCGCGCATCCGTGAGCCATCGTTCACAGCCGAGCTCGCGCGCGAGGACGTCGAACTGGCCTTGCTGCACGACGCCGAGCGACACCCTGCGGTCGTTCGCCGTCGCGAAGATGCCGGAGGTCGGCTGGCCGCTGTAGCCGACATTGCCGGTGCGCTCCGGCGGCTGGCCCGTCACCAGATATGGAACGACTGCCGAGGTCATGAACGCGAGGCTCGCGTCGAACATCGCGACGTCGATGTGCTCGCCGACGCCCGTGCGCTCGCGTCGCAGCAGCGCCGCGAGAATCGCGAACGCCGCCGTCTGACCCGTGAGCGTGTCGACGACGGGGAAGCCGACGCGCATCGGCGCGTCGCCCGCGACGCCGCTGAGCGTCATCATGCCGGTGGTCGCCTGCACGATATTGTCGATTGCAGGCCAATCGCGGCGCGGTCCGAACTGGCCGTAGCCGGAAATCGAGCAGTAGACGAGCTTGGGTTGCAGCTCGCGGGCCGCCTCGTAATCGAGGCCGAAGCGCATCATGACGCCGGGGCGGAAATTCTCGAGCACGACGTCGCTGCGCGCGATGAGTCGGCGTGCCGCCTCGCGCGCCAACGGGTCTTTGAGATCGAGGACGAGCGACTTCTTGCCGGCGTTCACGCCGATGAACGCGGGCGACATGCCGTCGTAGCGCCGATCCTTGCCGTAGTCGCGCATCGCATCGCCGCGCTTGGGCGCTTCGATCTTGATGACTTCCGCGCCGAGCAGGCGCAGGAGATGCGACGCATAGGGTCCAGCCATGATGTGGCTGAAATCCGCGACGCGCATGCCCGCCAACGGCCGCGTCACGGCGACTCCACATTCGATTCCGACCCCGCTGCGGCGCGCGGAGGGCGGTCCGCGGAGGCGTCGACACCGAGACAGCGCGGCGACGGCGCCGCGAGCGTTTGCGCGTAGGCGCGCGCCCTGCGAAACGACGCGAGCCCATCGATGCCGTAACGGGCGAGCGCGCGCGCGCGCGCTTCACCGTCCCGCGCGTAGATTTCCGCGAAGGTCGCTTGATCCGCCGGGCTGATCTCATTGAAGACGATGCCGCTGTCGTGCGCCGCGCGTTCGCCGCTGACGTCGGCGGCCGTCAGCTCGCGATCGAGCGCGTCCTCCCACACCTTCGTGCTCGCCGTGAGCACGCGTCGATGCGTGTCGCTCAGGGAGTTCCAACGGCGTGCCTGCATGGCGCGCGCGGCGTACGCGCCGCGCGGGATCGCGATGCGCGTGACGAACCGCGTGACTTCGTCGAAGTGCAGGGACCTGAACGTATCCATGGGAGCGACGACGCCGTCGAGCACGCCCTTCGCGAGCGCGGAGTACACATCGCGCATCGGCATGTCGACAGGATCGGCGCCCAGGTGGTCGAGCACTCCCAACAACTCGGAAGGTGCCCGCAGGCGCAGTCCCTGCAGATCGCGCAGCGATTTCACCGCGCGATCGCGCGTGATGATGACCGGCAGATTCCCGCCCTGGACCGCGAGCACTTCGAGGCCGTGCAGTTCCTTCGCGAACTGAGGCTCCCCGCTCGCGAGACAGCGATACATCGCCACCTGCTCGGCGAACGTCTTGGCGCCGACATAGAAGCCGGCCTGCGCGCGGATCAGGTGCGTGCCGCCGCGCGCGTAGATCGGCGTGATCAGTCCGACATCGGCCACGCCATGCCGCAATTCGGTCATCGCGTGCTCGGAGGAGAGCAAGGAGCCCGACCAGTACGGTTGGACGCGCAGCGTGCCGCCGGACTCCGCCTCCACCCATTTCATCCAGGCGATGTCGGCGCGGCTGAACGGATGCGTCGGCGAGTACGGCGAGCCGTAGGTCAAGACCGTGACGTTCGGCGGCACCGGCGCACGGCACGCCGCGAGCAGCGCCAGCGCGGCAAGCAGCGCGGCGGCCTTCACAGCACACCCGCGCGTTCGAGAAAGCCGCCGACGTGCTCGACCATGCGTTCGTGGCTCCAGCCTTGTGCGTTCACCATGTCCGCGCTGAGCAGCAGCGCGGGAATGCCCGCGTCCTGCAGCGCAAGTTGCGTGAGGTTCGTGCCGGACTGCGACAGGCGATTGCCCGGCGGCACGAGGATTACGGCGGCGTCGATGCCGCAGCGCTCGGCCTCGCTCACCATCCAGCCGTTCATCCACGGCGGCAGATGCAGCACCTCGTTCATCGAGCAGATGCGGCTTGCGAGCGCGTGCAGCGGCTTGTCCTTGAGCGCCCGAATGTACTGCGGGCCCGCGAACGGCATGTACATCGACCACACGAAGACGGCGCCGTAGCGCGCCTCGAGCGCGCTGTAGAAGCCCGGGTCGTGCCACAGGCCGGCGCCGATCCACATGAGGCGGGTGCGCTCATTCGAGCTGGCGCCGCTGCCGCGCGCGACGCGCGCGGCGACCTCGTCGCGAAACCGCTTGCCGTGCGCCACGGCCCACGGCGAACCACGATGCCATTGCGGAATCATCGTGTTCGGCATCTGATCGGCGATGCTGACGGGGCAGGGACGCGCCGCGCCGATCATGCGCGCGGCCTCGGCGATGTACGTCTCTTGTTCGTTCACGGCGTGCATCAAACGAACGAATTTGTCCTCGTCGAAGCGTCGGTCCGTGCGCGCTTCGAGCCGCGCGATCAGCTCGCGCATCTCGTTGACGAGCAGTTCGATCCGCTCGGGCTCGTACACCTCTTCCCAATCGACGTTCGATTTGCGAAACCAGGCCGGGTCCTTGTGTTTCCAGGCCGGCGCTTCGAGCGGAAAGAACTCGGTGCCGAGCGCGTCCGCCCACTGCGAGAACACATGCGAGATGCATTCGCACGTCAGGCGCGCGACGAGCATCGTCGGCTTCGGCAGCCCGCCCCACGGCGCGGTCGCCGGATCGCCATCGAGCGTGCACGCGAGTCCGAGCGAGCAATAGCGGCAGCTGTTCGCCGGAAATCCCAGTCGATCGAGCGTCGAGAAATAGCGCGGCGACAGTTGCTTCGCGGAGATGTACGCGGACCACCACTGATTGCTCACGAGCGGAATGTCGAGCGTGTGGAAGATCTCATGCGGCGTGTCCGCCTGCGCGATGACGAACGGCTCGCCGTTGTCGATGACGCGGCGCTTCAGATCCTGGACGAACGCGCGTTGATAGGCCGTCGCGGCCGCGGTGCATTCGAGGTCCTTGCGACTGCGCTGGCCGCTTCCCTCGTCGCTTCTCTGGCCGTCGTTGGCAGCGGATGTGGTCATTGGAAAACTCCGGCCGCCTCGAGCGCCTGGATGCGCTCCTCGGCGAGGCCGCTCAGGGTCCGCGCGATGACATGGCTGTGCTCGCCGATACGCGGCGGACGATACGGT
>JAEYXD010000016.1 GCA_023428645.1 Pseudomonadota bacterium | reverse complement strand
AGAGTTGTCTCTCTTCATGCCTGCCCGACGGATGCACCCGGTCGGAACTGCGCCCGTAGCTCAGCTGGATAGAGCATCGGCCTTCTAAGCCGAGGGTCGCAGGTTCGAGTCCTGCCGGGCGCGCCATCTGCGCTGCGGGCAGATGTTTGGTGCGGACGATGGTGGACGTAGCTCAGTTGGTAGAGCCCCGGATTGTGATTCCGGCCGTCGTGGGTTCGAGTCCCATCGTCCACCCCAACCGCGGCTGACACGCGGTAACGCCGAGCGAAGCGCTCGGCATAAGCGAGGATCCACGTTGCCTCGCGGAAGGTTTGATTACGTGGGCTGTTAGCTCAATTGGTAGAGCAGCTGACTCTTAATCAGTTGGTTATAGGTTCGAGTCCTATACGGCCCACCACTTTCCCCCTGTGAATTCGCCGAGTTACGAACTCGGCGCGACTACGAATTCCCTGTGCTCCGCATTTATTCCTCCCGAGCCGGCCGCGCTCGCCAGCTATCACCCAGGGCTCGTTCGCGAAACACAGATTCAACTTCACGCGCGCACGAGCGAATACTCATGGTGCAAGCCGCCGACTCGTGGGCGCGCTGCTGCTAGAGCAGAACGACGAATGACAGCTGCAGAGGCGCTACATGCAGCTTGAAGGACTGCAAAGCCTTAGCGAGAATCAAACCGCTCGGTTGTCGGCCGTCGTCAACTGAGCACGGGTCCAATCGAACCAGAACTCACGACTCGTACACCACGCCGCGGGACGCGATCTGCAGCAGGTACTCGTATCGCTGTTCGTATCCCACCGCCTCTCGCAACTGCTGCCGTGTCCACTGCGCCGTCACGTTGAAGTGATGAGTCGACGGCTGTGATGCTCGATGACGACCAGCACATACAGCACTCTGAATGTGCTGGTCACCGCCACACGGAAATCACAGGCGATCACACCCTGGCGCGATAGAGCGCCAATCTCGCGCAGGTCGCCGCATCAACTCGCGCCGGCTTCAATCCCGTGCTCTCGTTAGAGCGCGAGCTGGCGACGTAGAAACAGCATCTCCGCCTCCAACGACTCGCGAGGTCGAAACACGAGCCCGCACCTCTGGAGCAGGCCCCAGGCCAGACGAATGATCATGGAGCACGCACTCAGCACGTCGTGATCACCCATAGTTGCTTGTAAATACGAATCCTTCTCATTTAGAGTTCGTGTTCTAAGCAAGCCGCTCACAAAGGCGGCGATCACACAATCATTGAGGCAGCCCGCGATGTTTCCCAGCACCCCGCACCGTCGATCCCATTTTCTGCGCACGCAAGTGGCGCTGATGCTGGGCGCCGGTTTTGTGGCCAACCTCTCCGCCTGGGCGGACGAGGTAGAGACATCGAGACTCCCCACCATCGTGGTGGTCGGGCAAGCCGAAAGCGATATCGCGCGTCAGCCGGGCGCCGTGTCCATCGTGACGACTGAGGAGCTCACACTGAAACAGCCGCGCTCCACCGAGGAAGCGTTGCGCGCCGTACCGGGCGTGACCATCAAACCCGAGGAAGAATCCGCTATCGTCGCCAACATCGGCGTGCGCGGCTTGAGCTCGGCGGACTATAAGACGCTCATTCTCGAGGATGGTGTGCCCGTCGCGCCGGGCCTGTTCGTGGGCAACGGCCGCTACTACAACCCGCGCATTCAGCGCATGGAAGGCATCGAAATCCTGAAGGGCGCTGCCTCGCTTCGTTACGGCCCGAGCACCATCGGCGGCGTGATCAACTACATCACCAAGCAGCCTCGGGACGGTGTCGAGCTGGCGGTGCGCACGGGCTCCTTCAACACACGCGAAGCCACGCTGGAGCTCGGTGGCAGCACGGCCTCCGATGAGGCCCGCTTCGGCGCCATCGTCACCCGCGCCGAGAGCGATGGCTTCATGGACAAGGGCTACGACATGACCGACGTCGTGCTCAAGGCCGGTCTCGACATCGGCAGCAACCAGCGCTTGAGCCTCAAGTACACCGACTACGACAACGACGCCAACATCTCCTATCGAGGCCTCTTTCTGCAGGACTACAGAAATGGCCGCGACTACAACCCGGCCCCGGACGATTGGTTCCTCACCGGCCGGCGCTCGATCGACCTGAACCACGAGTGGACGCTCAGCGACAGCGCGCGCTTGAACACGCTCGTGTACGGCAGCGAGATGCACCGCCACTACTGGCGATACGCGACCGACAACACCGCATCGGCCGCCGCAGGTCGCTGGGTCTACACCAACAACTTGAATGGCAACAATCGCGACTTCGAACGTTTCGGCGTGGAGAGTCGTCTGCAAATCGAGCACGCGCTCTTCGGCGTCGCGAGCGAAACCGAACTGGGCCTGCGCTACATGGACGAAGAAATGCAGGACGTAACGGTCGCAGCGACGCGCGCGACGCCACGCTCCGGAACGATCAACCGGGATGTGATCGATTCGGCGGAGAGTGTGGCGTTCTACGGGCAGAACCGTTTCATCCTGTCGGAGCGCCTCAGCGTCACCGCCGGCTTGCGTGCCGAGCGCTACGAGCAGGAACGCAAGGACCGACGGCGTTCCGACGCACAGGGTAACCAGGTGAGCACTTCGAATACAGAGTTGCTGCCGGGCCTCGGCGTCACCTACCAACTCACGCCGGCCCTGCAGATATTCGCCAGCGCCTACAAGGCATTCTCACCCGCGCTCAACGGCGATGCGCTGAACGGCCTCGACGATCAGCGGCTCGATGCCGAGCGCTCGGTCAACATCGAGACTGGCGTGCGCGGCGGCAGCGGCCGTGTGAAATACGAACTGGCGGTGTTCCGCATGGACTTTGAAAACCAGATCATCCCCGCCAACAGCAACAGCCAGTTCCAGGTGACCAACGGCGGCAAGACGCTCCATCAGGGCCTCGAAGCCGGGCTTGGCCTGGAGTTGGGCGCGGGCTTCGGCTTGAATGCCAACGCCACGTACATCGCCGATGCGGAATTCAACGGCGCCCGCTTCACGCGAGACGGCACGCTGACCACACCGGACGGCAATCGCGTTCCCTACACTCCCGAGTGGGTGGCCAACCTGACGCTCGAGTATGCGATCGGTGGCCTACGCAGCGCGCTGAACCTGCATCACAGCGGCGCACAGTACACCGATGTGACGAACACCCGCGAGATCGCCGAGAGCCTGACCGGCTTCTTTACCGGCCGCATCGACAGTTACACGTTGCTGGATCTGAGCGTGGTGTACGACATGAGCCGCCAGTGGAGCTTCGGCGGCGCGATCAAGAACCTGACCGACGAACGTTACATCGCCAGCCTGCGTCAGGGCATCTACGTCGGGCCGGAGCGCAGCTTCGACGTGGCGGCACGCTTCAGATTTTGAGATAGCTGGCGAGCCCAAGATTTGTGCCAGCGGCCAGGTCAGGAAAGTTCTGGACGCCGGCGAGCAAATCCTGGGCGAATGCTGCGACCCGAGTCGTCGACTGCTCAGACCCTGATCGGGGATTCCGATTCAGACTGACTCGTAAAAGCGGGTGTTGCGGAATCCGAGCGCTTCCTCGCTTGCGCTGTAACCCTCGACCGTCCGCCCCACGATAGAGCACGACGTCCGCACTTCGTTCGCAACCGTGGACGCAGCAACGAGCTCATCGCTGCGCATGAGAGGGCGCAATCGCTAGGCAGTGACATTCGCGCTGTCGCCAGCCGTCACCGCCAGCGATGTGCCGCTCACGAATCGTGCCTCGTCCGAAGCCAGGAACACGACCAGCGGAGCCACATCCTCCGGCTCGATCCAGGGCAGGCCCATCGGGCTCTTCGCGGACAGCAGCCGTCGCGCTGTGATTTCGTCGTCTGCCAGATCGCCGGAGGGCACCGCGCCAGAGACGGTGATCGCTTGAGCGTAGCGGTCTTCGTGCCTCGTCAGTGCCGTATTCGCCAGGCCCGGAATGACCGCGTTCACGGTGATGCCGTGCGCTCCGAGCTCGAGCGCCGCGGACTTCATGAGGCCGATGATTCCCCACTTCGATGCCGAGTAGGCCGCCCCCGTCTTGGTGCCGTGCTGCCCTTGGGTCGACGAGGTGACGATGATGCGGCCGCCGCCACGGCGCACCAGCAGCGGTGCGAACACCCGCATGACGTTCGCCGTGCCGTTGAGGTTGTCGTCGATCTGATCGTGCCAGTCGGCGTCTTCCATCTCGAGAATCGGCTTGAATGCCTGAATTCCGGCGTTGGCGAACACGATGTCGACGCCGCCCCACTCGTTCTCCACACGCGCGGCGACATCGCGGAGGGCCGCGATGTCGCGCTGATCGGCGACGACGCCCAACCATCGGGAGCCCGCATCGCAAACGCGGGTGCCGGTGTGGTCCAGATCGTCGGGTGTAGCGGGCGGGAAATCGTTGATCGGGCTGACCATCGCGACAATGTCCAGGCCGACGACGTCGGCGCCGGCTTCGGCGAGTGCGACCGCCGCAGCCCGGCCGATGCCGCGTGCGGCGCCAGTGACCAGAGCGACCTTGCCGTCGAGCCGCCCCCGTGTCCAAGACCTCTTCTCGGTCATTGCGGGCTCCTCGAAGTGTGGTGGATCGGTTCGAGGGGGCGGCGATTCTCCCCCCGTGCCGACGACCCGGACAATCAGCCGGACGGAAGGGCTGCGGACGAATGCTGCCTCATGGGAGAGGCCCTTTGACTGTCGGTCGAGCCCGATAGGGCATGGCCGCCGTGCGGGCGCCGTACCGCCGCGCCAGATTCCCACTGGCAGCGGATTACGTTGCGCCGCAGCGGCGTCCGGGGCGATCCGCCGCCGCCCGTCGGCTACCCGTGACCCGTCCAGTCCGTCGGGTATACTCCGCGGCCCGCTCGGGCGGGCTGGTGCCGATCAGCTTTACGATTGCGAAAGTGGCGGAACTGGTAGACGCGCTGGATTTAGGTTCCAGTGGGTAACCCCGTGAGGGTTCGAGTCCCTCCTTTCGCACCAGAAATTCGAGACATATACAGAGGTCCGTGAGCAATGCAGGTTTCCGTAGAGACGACCGGCGCGTTGGAGCGTCGGATGGAAGTTCAGGTCCCCGCCGAGCGCATCGAGAAAGCGATCGACGAGCGCCTGCAGAAGCTAAGCCGGACCGTCCGGCTCAAGGGCTTCCGGCCGGGCAAGGTGCCAGTCAAAGTCGTCCGCCAGCAGTTCGGTCAGCAAGTGCGTCAGGAAGTGCTCGGCGATGTCATGCAGTCGTCGTTCGCCGAGGCCGTCACGCAGGAGAAGCTCGTTCCCGCGGCCGGTCCGCGCATCGAGCCCATCAACTTGGAGCAGGGCAGCGATCTCAAGTATCGCGCGACGTTCGAAGTGCTCCCGGAAGTCACGGTGAAGGGTTTCGAGAGCATGGAGCTGACGCGTCCGACTGCCGAAGTCACGACCGCGGATGTCGACGCCATGATCCAGAACCTGCGCGAGCAGCGGCCGACGTACTCGGCGGTCGAGCGCGAGGCGCAGGACACTGATCGTGTCGTCATCGATTTCGCCGGCAAGCTGGACGGCCAGCCGTTCGAGGGCGGATCGGGCGAGAACGTGTCGATCATTCTCGGCGCGGGTCGCATGCTCGCCGATTTCGAAGCGGGTCTGCGTGGCGCGAAAGCAGGGGAAACACGCACGATCGATGTCGCATTCCCCGAGAACTACGGCGCACCGAATCTGGCCGGCAAGACGGCGCAGTTCGAGATCACGATCAAATCCGTCGAAGAGCGCAAGCTGCCGGAACTCGATGACGAGTTCTGCAAGCTGTACGGCGTCGAGACGGGCGGGATCGACCGTCTGCGTGAAGAAGTCGAAGACAACATGCGTCGCGAGCTTGGCGAAGCGGTGCGCGCCCGCCTGAAGAAGCAAGTGATGGACGCGCTGCTCGCCGCGAATCCGCTCGAGCTGCCGAAGAGCCTCGTGGACCAGCAGACTCGCGATCTGCAGATCGACGCCGGCCGCCGCATGGGCGCGCAGGACATGTCGCAGCTGCCGCCGCCCGACGGCTTCGTGGAGCCGGCGCGCCGCCGCGTCGCACTCACGCTGCTCGTGAACGAGATCATCAAGGACGCGAAGCTGCAGGTCGACCAAGCGAAAGTGCAGCAGCGCTTCGAGGAACTTGCGATGCAATTCCCGGATCCAAATCAGGCCTTGCAGACCTACCGCGCCAATCCGCAAGTGCAGCGTCAGCTCGAGGCGAGCGTGCTGGAAGATCAGGTGGTCGACTGGGTGGTCGAACGCGCCAAAGTCACGGATCAGCCGTCGTCCTTCAAGGAACTGATGAATTTCGGCGCGTAGCGCGGCAAACGGCGATACGTGCGGGCAACCGCGATGACTTTGTTGCACACTTAGCGACGCATCACCATATTCAACCTATGGCTACACGCAGCACACCCGTTATGAATCTAGTACCCATGGTCGTCGAGCAAACGGCTCGCGGCGAGCGCGCTTATGACATCTACTCGCGCCTGCTGAAGGAGCGCGTGATCTTCATCGTGGGCCCGATCGAAGACCACATGGCGAATCTGATCGTCGCGCAGCTCCTGTTCTTGGAATCCGAGAATCCGGACAAAGATATCGCGCTGTACATCAACTCCCCTGGCGGCTCGGTGAGCGCCGGTCTGTCGATTTACGACACGATGCAGTTCATCAAGCCCGATGTCAGCACGATGGTGATCGGTCAGGCAGCCAGCATGGGTGCCGTGTTGTTGGCGGGCGGAGCGAAGGGCAAGCGTTACAGCCTGCCGCATTCGCGGGTGATGATTCACCAGCCGCTCGCCGGCTTTCAGGGTCAGGCGTCGGATATCGACATCCACGCGCGCGAGGTGTTGGAAACGCGCGATCGGCTGAACCGCATTCTGTCGAAGCACACCGGGCAGACGATCGAGAAGATTCGTCAGGACACCGACCGTGACAACTTCATGGGCGGCGAGGCGGCAGTGGCCTACGGTCTGATTGACAAGGTCCTGGAGCGCCGGGGCGACACGAGTGTCGTGCCGGGCAAGTGACCAGTAAGTGACTCTGTTTACTAGGGATTTACCTTACGGCCATCACTCAACGCGTTGCTGAGCGGGCCGTCTTTGCAGGCACATGGCGACGCGTGATATATAACCTCGACACCAAAGTGTCACGTTCATTGACACCGGGTGTCGACCAGGCTTTGAGGTGACGCATGCCCGATGATTCCCGCGGCAAACACGACGACGGCAAACTGCTGTACTGCTCGTTTTGCGGCAAGAGCCAGCACGAAGTCCGCAAACTCATTGCCGGCCCGTCTGTGTTCGTATGCGATGAATGCGTCGAGCTCTGCAACGACATCATTCGTGAAGAGCTCGAGGAGCGTGCGGAGCGCACGCGAGACAAGCTTCCCCGTCCGCATGAGATCAAGAAGGTCCTCGACGAATACGTGATCGGTCAGCAGCGCGCGAAGAAGGTTCTCTCGGTGGCGGTGTACAACCACTACAAGCGGCTGCAGACGAAGACCGGCGAGCAACGTTCCAAGGATGAAGTCGAGCTCGCGAAGAGCAATATCCTGCTGATCGGCCCGACGGGCTGCGGCAAGACGCTGCTTGCCGAGACCCTGGCGCGGTTGCTCAACGTGCCGTTCACGATCGCCGATGCGACGACGCTGACCGAAGCCGGTTACGTCGGTGAAGACGTCGAGAACATCATTCAGAAGCTGCTGCAGAAGTGCGACTACGACGTCGAGAAGGCGCAGACGGGTATCGTTTACATCGACGAGATCGACAAGATCTCGCGAAAATCCGACAACCCGTCGATCACGCGCGACGTTTCGGGCGAGGGTGTGCAGCAAGCATTGCTCAAGCTGATCGAAGGCACGATCGCATCCGTTCCTCCACAGGGCGGCCGCAAGCATCCGCAGCAGGAGTTCTTGCAGGTCGATACGACGAACATTCTGTTCATCTGCGGCGGCGCTTTCGCTGGTCTCGAGAAGATCATTCTGAATCGTACGCAGAAGACCGGTATCGGCTTCATGGCGGACGTGCGCCAGCAGGGCGATCGCCCGCACGGCAACGACGTGTTCCATGACGTCGAGCCGGAGGACCTGATCAAGTTCGGCCTGATCCCTGAATTCGTCGGCCGCTTGCCGGTCGTCGCGACGCTCGACGAACTCGACGAAGCGGCGCTCGTGTCGATTCTGCTCGAGCCGAAGAATGCGCTCAGCAAGCAGTATCGGAAGTTGTTCGACATGGAAGGTGTGGAGCTCGAGTTCCGCACCGATGCATTGAAGTCCGTCGCGAAGAAGGCCATGCAGCGCAGAACCGGCGCTCGCGGTCTGCGTACGATTCTCGAGAACGTGTTGCTCGAGACGATGTACGAATTGCCGTCACTGCGTAACGTGCAAAAGATCGTCGTCGACGAAGCCGTCATTCTCGGCGAGAGCAAACCGTACGTCGTGTACGGCGCCGGTGAAGAAGACCGTGTGGCGGCGGTCGAAGAGCGACGGCCGACAGGCAGCGATCATCACTGACACTGCTGCAGGAAAAAAAGCTGCGAACGAGGGCGCCCCTGGCGCCCTTGTTTTTTCCGGATTCCGCACGGAAATGGGTTGCAATAGGACCGTCCCTGCTTCCGCCATTCGACCCTTTCTTGATTGGCAAAAATCGAGCCGATCTGCGGTCTCAAGCGCTAGCGGGTCTGCAGCGCTTCCGGTATTTTCGAATAGCGTTCTTTTCGAATCGGTCGAAAGGCCGATTCCAAGCCACAGGAAATGCGCGTGAGCACAGAAACTCCACAAGCCGATGCCCCGACTTCAGCTGCTGCCATGCCGGTGTTGCCGCTGCGCGATGTCGTCGTGTATCCGCACATGGTCATTCCGCTGTTCGTAGGTCGCGAGAAGTCGATTCTCGCGCTCGATCATGCAATGCGCGGCACGAAGCAGATTCTGCTCGTCGCGCAGAAGCAGGCGGACGTCGATGATCCAGGTCCGCAGGACCTCTACCGACTCGGCACGGTTGCAACGATCCTGCAATTGCTGAAGCTCCCCGACGGCACCGTGAAGGTGCTCGTCGAGGGTGTCGAGCGCGCGAAGATCGAGAAGCTGACGACCGGTCAGTACTTCGGCGCCGAGATCTCGTCGCTCCGCGATCAGGAGCAGTACGACGAACGCGAAATGGACGTGCTCGCACGTTCCGTGGTTTCGCAGTTCGAGCAGTACGTGAAGCTGAACCGCAAGGTCCCGCCCGAAATCCTGACCTCGCTCGCGGGCATCGAACAGCCCGGCCGCCTCGCCGACACCGTCGCCGCCCACATGTCCCTCAAGCTCGATGCCAAGCAGAAGGTGCTCGAGATCCAGGACGTGCGTAAGCGCCTCGAGCACATCCTCGCCTTGATCGAAGGCGAGATGGACGTGCTGCAAATCGAGAAGCGCATCCGCGGCCGCGTGAAGCAGCAGATGGAGAAGAGCCAGCGCGAGTACTACCTGAATGAGCAGATGAAGGCCATTCAGAAGGAGCTCGGCGAGATGGAAGACGCGCCGAACGAGCTCGCGGAGCTCGAGCAGCGCATCAAGGTCGCCGGCATGCCGAAGGAGGCCAAGGAGAAGGCCACGTCGGAGCTCAACAAGCTGAAGCTCATGTCGCCGATGTCGGCTGAAGCCACCGT
>JAEYXD010000152.1 GCA_023428645.1 Pseudomonadota bacterium | reverse complement strand
GTAGAAGATAGCGGCGTTGAGCAGCAATTGACCGTCCAGCAGCGTCGACTTCATGCCGAGCTCGTAGTTGTCGGCGGTCTCCGAGTCGTAGCCATTGCGGGTGCCGGGGAATGCCGCCTCGTTGCCGCGCATATCGAAGCCGCCGCTCTTGAAGCCCTGGCTGTAGCTGACGTACGCCATGACGCCATCGGTGATTCGAATGTCGGCACCGAGCCGCGGCGACACATCGGAGAACGTTCGGCTGTTGGTGTAATCGCTTTGCACCGACAGCCGCGTGAACCCCGCGGGGACGTTGTTCGGATCGAACAACGTCGCATTCGCAGGCAGACGGCCGGCGTACTGCGCCACGAAGACCGATGCTTCCTTGTCGTCCTCGTTCCAGCGTGCGCCGGCGTTGAGGTTGAGACGATCGGTGATGCGCCACGTCGTGTCGAAGTAGGCCGCGATGCTGTCCGTATCGACACATCCTTTCGTCAGTGAGGTCAGGCCCAAGGCGCCCAACGAGGCGTCGAATGCACCGCAAGCCTGCCCGGTGTAGTAGTACAGGCCAGCGACGCCTTGGACGTGATCACTGTCATAGGCCACCTGCACCTCGCCGCTCGTTTGATCGTCCTCGTATATCGCCGGAACCTGGAAGAGATTCGCATTCAGCTCGTCGAAGTCGATGAACTGGCGACCGTCTCCCTCGCGATAGGCCGCGACGATCTTCAAACCCAGGGCGTCGGTGAGACTCTGCGTGTAAGTGGCGGACGCGCCTGTTGCGATATAGCGATCCTGATCGACCGGCATGTCGGTGCGCTGGTCGTAGCGATCGCGGAGCGCGGGCTGAATGAAGTCGTTCAGACGCCGACCGCCCGCCGCGTTCGAGTTCTCCTGGATCGTGTCGACGAGAATCTTGAGCTTGGAGTCGTTGCCCCAGACGAGGGTCGCGTTGGCGCGCGCCGCCAGTACGTCCTTGTCCGAAACGTCGTCACCGACGCGATTGAATGGGCGCGGCGCACCGTCATCGACCAGCTCGCCGTATCCATCACGCGTGAGGTACGCAACTGCCGCCCCCACGTACAGTCGATCGCCGATCACCGGCATCGACCCGCTCAGCTTGGCATCGAGCTGATTGAAACTACCGGCCGTGAGCGCCGCGGTCATGCGCGCATCACCAACGATGTCGCGCGTCACATACTTGATCGCACCCGCGATCGTGTTCTTCCCGTAGAGCGTACCTTGAGGACCGCGCAGGATCTCCACGCGCTCGACGTCGTAGACATCGAGCAATGCCCCCTGCGGACGGGCAATGAAGACGTCATCGAGATAGATGCCGACGCCAGGCTCGAAACCCCACAACGGATCGTTCTGACCGACGCCCCGGATGTACGCATTGATCGTGCTGGACGTCGCCCGCCCGGCGTTGACCTTGATGTTCGGCGCGAGTGCAGTGATGTCTTCCAACGTGCGCACGCTGAGCGTTTCCAGCTGACTCGCCGAAAGCGCGGTCACCGCGATCGGAACATCCTGGAGGCTCTCTTCGCGCCGCCGAGCAGTGACGACGATCTCCTCCGCGATTGCGCCATCCCCACTCCCCGCCGGCGCCTGCTGAGCCGACGCGACGCCTGCAAACGCGGTTGCAAGAGCCGCCACACACACCACCCGATTCGCCCCAAGATCGAATGCCGAAGTCTTCATGCAACCCCCTGCAGGAATCGTCTTTCTTGATTAATTCATCAAACGATGATTATCAGCTTGCTCCCGCCGCTTGCCGCGTGTCAATAATTCATCCGACGATGAAATCCGCCAGGACGCTGACGCATTGCAAAAACTCTGCGTTCGATTGCGTCCTGGTTGATGCTGCAACCCTTCTATGAGGAGGGTCTTTGGTATCTAATGAGTGCGCACGCCACTTGGACCGATCGGATGACGAAACAAAAGAAGCCCGCACCCCGCCGAGGGCGACCGCCGAAGCAGGACGCAGCGCAAGACAAACAGGAGCGCATCCTCGACGCTGCGGAGGAATTTTTCTCCGAGCACGGCTTCGATGGCGTGTCGATCCGCGACGTCGCGCAGGCGGCGGGCGTCGATACGGCGCTCCTGCACTACTACTTCGGCACCAAGAAAGGTCTGTTCGATGCGGTCTTTCGTCGCCGCGCCGAAGTCCTGAACCGCATGCGCATCGAATCCATCAATGAATATGCAGAGCGAATGGGCGACAAGGTGACCGTTGAAGGCGTCGTCGAAGCGTTCACGGGCCCGTTGTTCGATCTCGCAGCTCAGGGCGATGCGCGCTGGAAGCACTACTTCGCCCTGCTGGCGCAAGTGAACAACACGCCCGCATGGGGCGGCAAGACGATGACCCGATATTTCGACCCCGTCATTCAGCGACTGATCGAAGTCGTGCGGATTGCGCTGCCCGACGCGACTCCCGAGGATTTGTACTGGAGCTACCACTTCCTTTCTGGAGCGTTGACGCTGACGCTTTCGCAGACTGGACGCATCGATCGACTCTCGAACGGCGTTTGTCGCTCGAGCGACTTTCGTGCCGTCCACACGAGAATGGCACCTTTCATCGCCGCCGGATTCCTCGCCGTTTGCGGGAAGCGCAAGGAGCAGACGGCGGCGCCGTCGAAGCGGTCGGCAGCCAAATGAAACGGCGGGACCAACCCAGTAATTGGCGGGCCGCAGCGAACGCGCAGTCAAGCGCGCGGCGACAACTCCCGCCCGGACTCCCGTGCCACTTCAGTCATCGCAGCCGCGGCTGTCGAGAGCTGCTGGTCGCGCCGGGTGATGAAGCCAACTCGACGCGAAATCGCGGGCCGTCGCACGGGAACGCAAGCCGCCCCGAGCGAGCGCATCTGCGCGCTGCATAGCGCTGGGACGACACTGACACCGAGCCCTGCAGCCACGAATTGACCCACCGTCGCAAGCTGATGGCATTCGAGCGCCACATGCAGCTTCAGCCCCTTGTCCTCCAGTGACGCCTCCAAGAAGCGCCGCACGGTCGAGGGCCTTTGCAAGGCGATAAACGGCTCTTCGAGGAGTTCTGCCCAGACGACTTCTTTCACGCGACCGAGACGACCGTCGGCAGGAATCACGGCCACGAATTTATCCGCGAATAGCGGCCTGAAAGCCAGATCCTGGTCTGCATCGGGTTCGAAGGCGAAGCCGATCTCCACGCGGCCTGCCCGCACCATGTCGATGACTTGCTCATGCACGACGTCGTGAACGGACAGCGTCACGTTCGGGAATCTCGCGCGATACCTGACCAGGATCCGCGGCAGGACATTGCCGGCGAACGACGGCATTGCAGCGATCGTGACGTGCCCGCGTTGCAGCGTGAAATGCTGGCGCGAGCGCTCGCGCATGCTGTCCCAGTCCGCCAACAATCGAATCGCCTGCGGCAGCAGTGCCGAGCCCTCCGGTGTCAGCTGCACGTGTCGCGTCGTGCGCACGAACAGACGGCCGCCGAGAGAATCTTCGAGCGTGCGAATCGCGAGGCTCAACGCCGGCTGCGACATGTGTACCCGGTCGCCTGCGCGCGCGAAGCTCAGGGTTTGGGCAACGGCGACGAAGGCGCGTAGCTGGCGAGGAGTCATCAGATTTATTTAGTTTGCAAAAGAATCGAGAGCTTTTTCAAACTTAACAACTCGAACGCCTCAGGCCAAGCTCGACGCACCTCCAGCTTGGATATCGACGCCATGCCAGGTTTTGACAAACGTGTTGCCTCTTACGCCGACGCGCTCGCCGGTCTTGCCGACGGCATGACCGTGATCGCGGGCGGCTTTGGGCTCTGCGGCATTCCCGAGAACCTGATCGCACAAGTTCGCGCGATGGGCGTCAGAGGGTTGACGGTCGTTTCGAACAACTGCGGTGTCGACGATTTCGGCCTGGGTCTGCTGCTGAAAGACCGTCAGATCAAGAAGATGATCGCGTCGTATGTGGGCGAGAACGCCGAGTTCGAGCGCCAGCTGATTTCAGGCGAGCTCGAAGTCGAGCTCACACCGCAGGGCACGCTGGCCGAGAAGATGCGCGCGGGCGGCGCGGGTATTCCAGCCTTCTTTACTGCTACGGGTTATGGCACTCCCATCGCGCAGGGCAAGGAAGTGCGCGAGTTCAAGGGACGGAAATACATTCTCGAAGAGGCGATCGTCGCCGATTTCTCGATCGTGAAAGGCTGGAAAGCCGATTGGTACGGCAATGTCGTGTATCGGCACACGGCCCAGAACTTCAATCCAGCGGCCGCGACTGCCGGACGCATTACCGTCGTTGAGGTCGAGCATATCGTCGAGCCCGGTGAGCTCGATCCAAACCAGATCCATACACCGGGAATCTACGTCGATCGCATCATCCAGGGACGGTTCGAGAAGCGAATCGAAAAGCGCACGACGCGCGCGGCATAGGGCATCGACATGGCACTCACACGCGAGCAGATGGCTCAACGTGTCGCGCGCGAGCTGCGCGACGGCGACTACGTCAACTTGGGCATCGGCATCCCGACGCTCGTCGCCAACTACATCCCGGACAACATCGACGTGATGTTGCAATCGGAAAACGGATTGCTGGGAATGGGCCCGTTTCCCCTCGAGGACGAAGTCGACCCGGACATGGTGAACGCCGGAAAGCAGACCGTCACGGCACGCATCGGCGCTTCGATATTCTCGTCGGTCGAATCATTCGCGATGATTCGCGGCGGCCATGTCGATCTCACCGTGCTCGGCGCTTTGGAAGTCGACGTGGCAGGCAACATCGCTTCATGGATGATTCCGGGCAAGCTCGTGAAGGGCATGGG
>JAEYXD010000107.1 GCA_023428645.1 Pseudomonadota bacterium | reverse complement strand
CTTTCGCCTCGTTCAGCCAGCCTCTCGCGATGAACGCCGCGAGGAAGCCCATTGTCGCCGCAACGACCACCGTGCGTGAACCGTCGATCTCGAACGGCGTCCCGTCGAAGAGACTCGCAAAGACGGCTAGCCAGGTGATGTAACCCGCGAGTTTCAATGGTTCCCGGAGCCGGCGCAGCGGAGCGGCGAATGCAGCGTACATCCCCATACCTGTAGCTCAGCCGGTGCAACCAGGCAAGGCAGGTCGTGCAACTCATGACTTCCGGCACCCCCATGTCGTGACCGGCAGCACCTGCCCCGGAGTACCGTCACGGCCACACTGCCGGCACCTCAATACTTGCGGAGCAGTATCGTGAATCGACCCATCGCTCATTGGCTCATCGCTGCCGCGCTGTTCGGCGCATCGGTTGATGCGGCCGATCTGACTGTCACCGTCACCGGAGTACGAGAGTTGAAGGGCACCATCCAGGTCGCAGTCGTCGACTCGGAGGCCGCCTGGAACGATGCGGCCGAGCGGATCGCCGTGCAGGTAACACGAGCCGATAGCGAGACGGCGAGCCTGCGCTTCACTGGGCTGCCTCCCGGAACTTATGCAGTACAAGTCATGCACGATGAGAACGACGACAACAAGCTCAATACGAATTTCGCCGGCATACCGATCGAAGGCTACGGCTTCAGCAACAACCCCCGCGTCATGCGGCGCCCGAACTTCGACGAGGCCAGCTTCCGGCTTGCTCCGGAAGGCTCAACCGTCGTGGTCCGCCTGCACTGAGGAGGACTCACATGAATCGTCGCGGATTTCTACACAGTGCCCTGAGCGTCGCCGCAGGTTCGATCGTTGCGCCAGCCTGCCTGCGCGCGGAGGTCACGAATATCGGCAGTGCTGCGCATTTCGAGCGCAGCCTCGCGCGCGAGCCGTGGCTTGTGGGTTGGAAGACAGTGGGCGTGGAGACGCTCGGCCCGACATCGGCTGTGATCGAGGGAAGGTTGCCTGCCGAGCTGCGGGGTGCCTTGTATCGCACCGGCCCCGCTTGGTTCGACCGCGCGGGTCTTCGCTACAGTCACTGGTTCGACGGCGACGGGATGATGCAATCCTGGCACATCAAGGATGGCGGAATACGCCACCAAGCACGAATGATCGCCACGACAAAATTCCTGCGCGAGCAGCGAGCCGGTCGCTTCCTGCTGCCGGCAGCGGGCACGACGGTGCCGGACGCCCTGCCTGTTCGCAACAACGATGATTCGAATACGGGCAACACGGCGGTCATTCGACTCGGCCACCGGCTGTTTGCGCTGTGGGAGGGCGGCTCAGCGATTGAGATCGATCCAGATACCTTGACGACCCACGGTCCGGTCACATGGCGCGACGATCTCGCTGCCGCGCCTTTTTCGGCGCATCCTTTGATCGACAGCGACGGCACGCTTTGGAACTTCGGCTCAATGACGTTCATCGGCGGCTCGGGTCTGCTCCTCTGGCGCATCGGCCCAGACGGCAAGCTCGTCCGTGTCGCGTTGCTCGCCGCCGACATGCAGGGCTACCTACACAGCTTCTGCATGACGCGACGGTACCTCGTCTTCATGCTCATGCCGTTCACCCAGCGAGATGAGGGTGCAGCCTTCTTCGAGCGGCTGCAGTTTGCGACTGGGCAGCCATGTCGAATCGCAGTCGTTCCCAAGGATGCGCTCGATGAGCCGCGCTGGTTCGAAGCCGAGTTCGCCGCCGTCTATCACTTCGCAGACGCGCACGAGCATGGGCACGAACTTATGATGCACGCCGTTCGTCATGCCGATCCCGAAGAGGCGCGCTCACCGCAAGCGGCCGCGATGCGCGGTGAGCGCGGCGGTGCCGGCGCGCGGACCGAACTGGTCAACCTGAGACTGAACTTGCGCAACGGACGAGCGCGCTGGGAGCATCGCGGCGTGCATGACCTGGAGTTCCCCGTCTACGACACCCGCTCGATCCCGACGGCGCCAGCCCGCCTGTATGCACCCGTCACCGTGCAACCCGCGAGCGCACCGTGTTTCAATGGCGTCGCCAGCATCGATGCTGTGCGCGGGCGCTGCGACGTACATTGTTATGGCGCGGACATCCTGGCCGAAGAGCATCAGTTCGTGCCCAAGCCGCAGAGTCGCAGAGCCGGAGCAGGGTGGTTGATTGGAACGCTCCTCGACCCGCGACGCGGACGCAGCGGCATCGCGGTGCTCGACGCGGAACGGATTACAGAGGGTCCGCTCGCGATTGGCTGGGTTCCCTACACCATGCCATTAGGATTCCATGGCTGGTTCGACCGAACGGTCCAAGGGACGTGAGCATGAGTCATCACTGAGTGATCGAAAGGTCACGGCTGGGCAAGTTGCTGCGGCTCGTTCGTCAGGTCGCTGCGGCCCGGCGCGGATGACTCAACCAGGCGTCATTGAACCGATGAAACTGAGATTGCCGCGGCGTTGGCAGAAGGCGTCGGAACGAGCACGCCTTCAATCTGGCCAAAGAACGGTGCCCCGCCAATAGCGTGCAGTGCGTAACGATCGCTGCAACGACACGCGCGGAATGAGAGCGCTGGCTCGTTGGGCGAATTGCTTGTCGAACTCCAGTGATCGAAATGACAGACAAGCGTGACGGTGTTGCTGCCGATGCTCGGCGCCTGCTTCGTCGCAATGCTCGTGCTCACGCTGCTGCGTGACAGACCCATTCAACAAGCGTCGCGAGTGTGAGCTGCAACGCTTTTCGACCCAGCGATCGATGCGGGGGCTCGCCGCTAGGGCCCACGCGAACGGATGAGGTGTCGTTCAGGTGAGTGGGGGAGGCAGCTCCAGCGGTTCTTAGTCGAGCGGGCAGTTGGCTTCCCACGGTGGGATCGGTCCGCCGCCGAACTTGTCCGCGAGCGCATCGATGAACGCACGCACCTTCGGCATCAGATTCCGACGCTCTGGATACACGACGGACACGGCGAGCTCCGGCGGCTTGAACTTGCAGAGCACCGGCTGCAACACGCCGGACTTCACCTGCTCGCCGATATAGAACGTCGGCAGCATCACGATGCCTGCGCCGGCGATCGCGGCTTCGCGATTCACGAGTCCGCTGTTCGAGTGCAGAGTGCCATGGACAGGGACGACATGCGTCTCGCCGTCCGCGTCCATCAGGCGCCATTCGCGCGGCGTCATTTGAAACGAGTAGACGATGCAGTTGTGCTCGAGCAAATCCTCGGGACGCTCCGGCGTGCCGTGTTTCGCGAGATACGCGGGGGAGGCGCACATCACTTGCCGGCAGGGCGTGATCTTGCGAGCGACGAGATTCGAGCTCTGCAGCTGACCGATGCGAATCGCGAGATCGTAGCCCTCCTCGACGAGATCGACCTGCTGGTCGTTCATGTTCAGCTCGAGCGATACGCCGGGATAGCGCCGCAGAAACTCCTGGATGAACGGGCCGAGCTGCAGGATGCTGAAGGACATCGGCGCCGCGACGCGCAGCGTGCCGCGCGGCTCGGTTTGAAAGCGCGCGATTTCGAGCTCGGCATCCTCGATTTCCTTCAGGGCCCGCCCGCTGCGCCGGTACAGCTCCGAACCCGCTTCCGTCAGGCTCAGGCGTCGGGTCGTGCGATTCAGCAAGCGCGCGCCGAGCTTTTCTTCCAGCCGCGTGACCGCCTTGCTGACGACGGGCTGGGAGGTCTCGAGCGCTTCGGCCGCAGCCGTGAAGCTCGCGAGCTCGACCACTTTCACGAAGATCGCGATGTCGGTGAGGTTCTGCATGATCGAGTCAGGTTACTCGGCGACGCGAGCGCCATCGACCTTAAATCGGACGTAGGGCAACTGCTGCTGCGTGAGGCCCGACAGGCCGGCTTCCGCGGCGACTTGCTCGCCGGACTTCAAGGCGCGGCCCACCCTCACCGGCGAGCCCTGCTGCAAGACGCGTCCGCCGGCATCGACGAGCACTGGCGTGACTTGAATGTCCGTCAAGGTGACGGGCGACTTGTTCTGGATGACGAGCATCGGCCGGCCCTGGGCGTCGAACTGACCCGCGGTCGCGACGTAGTTGCCCGGATTCTGCGGCAAGTCCATGCGCACGAATTCCGCCGCCGCCAGCTGACCGATCTGGCTGTTCGAGCTCGCGGCTGCGCGATAGTGCTCCATTGCGCGATTCGCATCGCCGCGCTCGCGCGCGATGTTGCCCAGGTAGTAGGCGGCCGGCGCGGTCGGCAGCAGCTGCGAGCTCTTCGTCAGCCATTGCTCCGCTTGCTGCTTGTTGCCCGTCTGGAATTGCGCGACACCCGCGCCGAGGTAGGAGCCGAAATAGTTCGGATCGAGCTCGATGGCCTTTTGGTAGTAGGCAATCGCGGCCTGCGGCTTCTTCTCGGCAAGCTCGATCTCACCGAGCAGTTCTTGGAAGCGCGCTTCGCGCGGCATGGCCTTCGCAGCTTCGCTCGCGAGCGACCTGGCCGTCGCGTAGTCCTTCTTGCGCGCCGCGGCGAGCGCCTGGTCGTACTTGTCGTAGGCCGGCTTTGCGTCGCGCAGCGCCTTCGTGCGCGCGGCGTAGCGGTCCGCGCCGAGGTCGCCGCCCAGGCCGAGACGCTGCGCCGTCTCCTTGTTCTTGGCGACTCGCTCCTCCGAGGGCGGGTGCGAGGCGAACAGGCCTTCCAGCCAGCTCTGCTGTTTGGCACCGCCCTGCTGCGACAAGCGCACGAACGTTTCCTGCAGCGAGACGGCCCCCATCGGGTCGTAGCCGGCGGCCTTCATGTATTTCATGCCGTACTCGTCGCTCTCCAACTCCTGGTCGCGGCCGTACTTCTGCTGAATCATCTGTGCGCCGACGCCCGCGCCTTGAATCGCAAGACCGGCGACGTTCGTGTCGACGCCGCCGATGGCGGCGCCGATCTGCGCCGCAGCCAGGCCGACCTGCATGATCGTGCCGCGCTCCTGCGCTTTGGCTCCATGCCGAGCCGCAGCGTGCACGATCTCGTGCCCGATCACGGCGGCCAGCTCCGCCTCGTTCTTGAGCTCGGTCAGCAGGCCGCGATTGATGGCGATCTTGCCGCCCGGCAGCGCCCAGGCGTTCGGCACGCCGTTGTTCAATACGACGAACTCGTAAGGGAGCTTGCGATCGGCGACGGCGGCGAGCTTCTGGCCGACTTCGTTCACGTAGGCCGTCAGCTCCGGCATGACCGTCATGTCGCCGCCTTCGGCCTGGCGGGTCGGCGAGTAGTTCTGCTCGCCGATCTGCACCTCCTGAGCTTCGGAGATGAATTGGATCTCTTTCTTGCCGGTGACCGGATTGACGCCGCACGCAGTGAGCGCGACGGCAACCAGGCTCAAGCAGGCGAGACGGAAACTGCGCATGAGGACACCTGTCTGTCTAGGAACGGCGATTATCCGCCGCTCGCTGGGGCCATTCCATGTGGAAGACGCCGTGCTGGACGCGCACGGTAGCGGTTTGTATTGTCGCGGCCTCGATGGCAGCGAGGCCAACCAGCTTGAATACGGTCGAAAAACGCGGAATTCGCTTCGGTCGTATCTTGCTGTGGATCGTACTACTCGCGATCGCGGGCGTTGCGGCCTGGACGGCGTTCTCGCTCTCCTGGCCGTACTCCGAGGGTGATCGCGCCGGCGTGCTGCAGAAGTTCTCCAAGAAGGGCTGGCTCTGCAAGACGTACGAAGGCGAGCTCGCGCTGTATGTCGTCGGCGGTGTTGCGCCGCAAATCTGGTATTTCAGCACGCGCGACGAAGACCTCGCGAAGCAGCTGGCCAGCTCGGTCGGCGAGAACATACAACTGCACTACACGGAACATCGCGGCGTGCCGACGCAGTGCTTCGCTGAAACGCCGTATTTCGCCCAGAGTTTCCGCGTCGTCCCGGATCGTTAGACACCGCCGCGAGGAGAACGCGATGACTTCCCTGTACGACTTCGACGCGACGACACTCGACGGCCAGCCCGCGAAGCTCGCCGACCAGAAGGGCAAGGTCTTGCTCATCGTCAACACGGCGAGCGAGTGCGGCTTCACGCCGCAGTTCGCGGGGCTCGAAGCACTGTACGAGAAGTACCGCGACCGCGGCTTCGCCGTGCTCGGTTTTCCGTGCAATCAATTCGGCGAGCAGGAGCCGGGGTCGGCCGAGGAGATCGGCGCGTTCTGCCAGAAAAATTACGGCGTCACGTTCCCCATGTTCGAGAAGATCGACGTCAACGGCGATACGGCGCATCCGCTGTACAAATGGCTGAAGCAGAGCGCGCCCGGCGTTCTGGGCAGCGAGCGCATCAAGTGGAATTTCACCAAGTTCCTCATCGACCGGGACGGCCAGGTGAAGGCGCGCTACGCGCCCGTGACGAAACCCGAGCAGCTCGCACAAGACATCGAAGCACTGCTCTGATGCCGTCGTGGCCCGAGCGGCTGCGCTCGACGGCCGAGCGCTTCGCGCAACGCAGCTGCGCCTGGGCCGAGCGCTGGATTCCCGATGCGTACGTATTCGCGGTACTCGCGCTGCTCGCCGTCGCGCTCGCGGCGCTCGCGTCGGGTGCCTCCATCGGCGCGACCGCGGGCGCGTTCGGTGACGGCTTCTGGAGCCTCATTCCCTTCACGATGCAGATGTCGTTCATCATCATCGGCGGCTACGTCGTTGCGAGCTCGCCGCCGATCGCCCGTGCGATCGAACGACTGGCGGCGCTGCCGAAAACCGGCCGCGGTGCGATCGTCTGGGTCGCGGCCGTCAGCATGCTCGTGTCGCTCGTGCATTGGGGACTGAGCTCGATCGTCGGCAGCCTGCTCGTGCGCTCGCTCGCGCAACGCGAGTCGTTGAGCATGGATTATCGCGCCGCGGGCGCGGCGGCGTACTTGGGCATGGGCTCGGTATGGGCGATGGGGCTGTCGTCTTCGGCCGCGCAATTGCAGGCGAATCCCGCGAGCATGCCGCCCGCGTTGCTGGCGATCACGGGCGTCATTCCTTTTTCCGAGACGATTTTTCTGTGGCAGTCGATCGCGCTCACGGTCGTGCTCATCGTGATCACGTTATGGGTCGCGTGGCTCACGGCGCCGACATTCACGCGGACACGGACGGCGCAGCAGCTCGGCATCCGCGGCATCGATCTCGTGCGCAGTGACGAGGCGCAGGTGCGCGCGAGCCGGCCCGGCGAATGGCTCGAATACAGCCCGGTGTTGAGCGTGCTCACCGCCGGACTCGGCGCGATGTGGCTGTGGCGGGAGTTCGCGGCGAAGGGCTTCGTGGTCGCGATCGCGAACTTGAACACCTACAACTTCATTTTCCTGATGCTCGGCTTGCTGTTGTGCTGGCGGCCGCGAACGTTCCTCGATGCCGTGGGGCGCGGCGTGCCGGCCGTGTCCGGCGTGCTGATTCAGTTCCCGTTCTACGGCGGCATCGCCGCGATCCTGACGGCCGCGCACGGCGCGGACGGCCAGACGCTCGCGCATCACCTGTCGACGTTCTTCGCCACGGCAGCGACGCGCGACAGCTTTCCCGTCGTGATGGGCGTCTATTCCGCCGTGCTCGGATTCTTCGTGCCTTCGGGCGGTGGCAAATGGATCATCGAGGCGCCGTACGTCATGCAAGCGGCGAACGATCTGCAGGTCCATCTCGGCTGGGCGGTGCAGGTGTATAACGCGGCCGAAGCGCTGCCGAATCTGATCAATCCGTTCTGGATGCTGCCGCTGCTCGGGATTCTGGGCCTGAAGGCACGCGAAGTCGTCGGCTTCACGATCGTGCAGTTCATCGTGCACGTGCCCGTCGTGCTGTTCCTGCTGTGGCTGCTCGGCAAGACGTTGGCGTATTCGCCACCGGTCATGCCATAGATGCAGCGGCCGAGCGGCGGGTGACTGCTCGCGGCAGAGCTACGCGGCCACGGCTCGTGCCTCGACCGCGACAAACTGATTGCGGCCTTGGCGCTTCGCCGTGTAGAGCGCTCCGTCGGCCAACCGCACGATCGCATCGTACGACGACGTGACCGGCGGCAGCTGCGTCGCCGCGCCGACGCTGACGCTGACGCACGTACCGTTCATCGACGACGCGTGCGGAATGTCGAGCTCCGCGACCTCCTGAACGATGCGCTGTGCGATTTCTTTCGCGTCGGTCGTCGAGCGGTCGCACAGCACCGCGATGATCTCCTCGCCGCCGTAGCGCGCGACGAAATCGCCCGGGCGCATCTGCACCGCCGAACGCACGGCCGATGCAACCTTGCGCAGGCAGTCGTCGCCGGCTTGATGGCCGTAGTTGTCGTTGTAGAGCTTGAAGTGATCGACATCGATCATGATGACGGTGACCGCGCGCCGTTCCGACATCGCGCGGCCCCACGCATCGTGCACGCGCGATTCGAACGTCTGGCGGTTCAACAGCCGCGTCAGGCCGTCGAGCTCGGCGATCTCGACGAGAAGCTTGCGCTCGAGGAACGCCGTGCGATTCGCATGTTCGAGCGCGTAGGCGCCCGCGGCGCCGATGACGTTCGCGGTGATCAGCGCCACCGACAAGTAAGCCGCCACTTCGAACTGCAGCAGACCGAGCAGGCCCGCGGCCAGGAACAGCGCCAGAATGATCAAGTTGCCGCGCAATGCTTGATGCATGCGCAGTCCGGACATGAAGTAGAGAACGAATGCGACGAGCATGAGCCGGGCGCCGACGAGCGCCGTGTGCTCGGGTAACGCATACATCGCCATCAGAATCGTACCGGTGCCGAACAGGGGGCCGCCGATCTGCATCGCCAGCTGGTACCAGTTCATGTAGAAGCGCTTCACCGTCGCGAGCAGCAAGGTCAGCAGCACGGGCAGCTGCAGGCCGAACCGCGCGATATCCGGAACCGCGTTCGCCGTGCGAATCACGAGATGGTCGATGAGCGCGAAGCACGTGCTCGTCCCCACGATGATGAGCAGCGACATTCGCACCCAGCGCCGCTGCGCGAGCAGATGCTCTTGGCGGAACTCGCTTTCGAGCGGCTCGGGAAATTCGAGATTGCTGTAGCCTGCCGCGAACACGCGGGAGACCAACGACTCTTCGCTGGGTGACGGGGGCGTGGACGACATCAGGCGTTGATTCGAGTTGCTGTCTGTGTCACGAGGCGATGTCGCCGCCTCATGCAAAACCGCTGATTCTTGGGGTTCGATCGTCGAGGTGGGGGCGGATTGTGCTGTCGAGCCGCCCGCGACGGCAAGCGCGCTCGTCGGATGAAGGTCTCATCTCATCGGCGCGAGGCGCGCGCGTGGGCGCCGCTCACGACCACGGAGCGCACCGCGAACTTAAAGTAAGTTGTGCAAGCGCTCGAAATTGCCGACGTTATGATCTGGCGGTCAGCCGGCGACCTTCGCGCGAGAGGACTACGGCGGGGCGAAGCTCGCGTGGTAGTTCGCTTGCAGCGCGGGTGGGGGGCGATGCGAATATGTCGCGTCCGGCGCAGCGCGCCGGATGGCTTCGAAGGTTGCCGAAGGCGCGAACAACCACGTCACGGTCTGCGCGAGGCGCTCCGCGGGCGGCAGGCTGTCGACCATCGGTAGATCCGGCAATGGCAGCGCTTCCACTTCGACGTGCTCGAGCGAAGGATCGGCAGCGCGGCTCAACACGGCGTTGATCTCCTCGAGCGAAAAGATCTTGCCGATCTGCGGGGCGCGCAGATCCAGCGGCCGCTGCGTCGTCGGACTCGGACGTGTGGGTGCGGTCTCCGCCGCAAGCGACGCGCATGGCAGAACTGCGTTCGCGCCGAGCAAGATGGTTGTCAAAGCTGCTCTCATCGTGACGCCCTCGCCGCTGTCGTGCTTGCTGCGTAGGATGCCGCTCGCTTAACTTCGATCGATTGAACGACTCCTAGGAAGTCATGACTGAAACGAACCAATTCGTGAAAAGTGCCGGCGCGCTTTCGCACATCCGGGTGCTCGACATGAGCCGCGTGCTGGCGGGGCCGTGGTGCGGGCAGATCCTCGCCGACCTCGGCGCCGACGTCATCAAAATCGAGCGCCCGGGCACGGGCGACGACACGCGCGGCTGGGGCCCGCCGTATTTGCGGGATCGAGAAGGCAACGACACGCACGAGTCCGCGTATTTCCTCGGCGCGAATCGCGGCAAGAAATCCGTCACGCTCGATATCTCGCGCCCCGAGGGACAGGCGATCGCGCGCGAGCTGGCCAGGAACTGCGACATCCTGATCGAGAACTACAAGGCGGGCGATCTGCAGCGCTATGGGCTCGGCTACGAGGAATTGAGCGCGCTCAATCCCGGGCTCATCTACTGCTCGATCACGGGCTTCGGTCAGACGGGGCCCATGCGCGCGGTCGCGGGCTACGACTTCATCATTCAAGCGATGGGCGGGCTGATGAGCATCACCGGCGAGCGTGACGATCTGCCGGGCGGCGGCCCGCAGAAAGTCGGCGTCGCCGTCGCCGATATCACGACCGGCATGTACTCGGCCGTCGCGATCTTGGCCGCGCTCGCGCATCGCGAGCGGACGGGCGAGGGCCAATACATCGACATGGCGTTGCTCGACGTGCAGGTCGCGATGATCGCGAACATGAACATGAACTATCTCGTCTCGGGCCGCGTCCCGCGACGCCAGGGAAATGCGCACGCGAACATCGTGCCGTATCAGGTGTTCGACGCGGCCGATGGGCAGTTCGTGCTCGCCGTCGGCAACGACGGGCAGTTCGCGAAATTCTGCGACGTCGCTGGCTGCGATTTCGCGAACGACCCGCGTTTCAAGAAGAATGCCGATCGCGTGCGCAATCGCGAGGCGCTGATTCCGTTGTTAGCCGAAGTGACGCGTCGGCGGGGCGTGGCGGAGTGGGTCGCGCTGTTGGAGCCGCTCGGCATTCCGGTGGGCCCGATCAACAACCTGGAGCAGGTGTTCGCGCACCCGCAGGTCAAGGCACGCAACATGCAGGTCGATTTGCCGCATCCGGCCGGCACGGTGCCGCTCGTCGCGAGCCCGATCAAGATGTCTCGGACGCCTCCCGTCGCGGCAAGCGCGCCCCCGACGCTCGGTCAACACACTCGACAGGTGCTCGCCGAGCATCTCGCGATCGACGAGGCACGCTACGCGGAGCTCGTCGCCAAAGGCATCGTGTGAATTCCGTCCGCGACGCTGTCGCGGACGGAATTGTCGGCAGCGGGACAGATCAGGGATAGCGATATTCGATGCTGATACGGTCGGACGCGGGCAGATCCCCGCGCTCGCAGCTTGTGACATCGAACTGCCAGCGATTGCGCACGCTGAACGAGGCCGCTCGGTCCAGCAGGTCATAGCCGCTTGAACGCAGCACCTGGGTTTCGGACACTCGGCCGGACGCATCGACCTTCACCTCCAGGAGCACGACGCCTTCCTGGAAGCGAAGCTGTGACGTACGCGGAAAGTGGGTCGGGCTCGCGACGACGCGCGGATCGCATGCGGCGTGGGCTGTCGTCGAAGCGAGCGCAACGACGGCACTGGCGGCCAATGAGAGCAGGTCAGAGCTACGCATGATCGGGGTCTCCCTTGAGCGAGGTAGAAGACCCGCCGCAGGGGTGAACGGGGATCGAGTTACATTCCCTGCGACGGGTGACAAGTTGTTGCAGGACAGCAACTTACCGACTTGAACTGGCCAGGTTCGGTCGTTACAGTAGGGCCCGCTACAGACCTGTCTGTTGTGATGCTACGTACAGGTCTGTAGCGCTGTCAAGCGGAGGTGGTCATGACGAAAGCCAAGGCATCGGTGAACCCTGCGGCCCCTGTCGCGACCGAGAGCGTCCGCGAGCGAATTCTGGGAACGGCACGTGAGCTGTTCTATCGGGAAGGGGTTCGCGGCGTCGGCGTCGATACCGTCGTCGCGCAATCGGGCGTCGCGAAGACGAGCTTGTATCGATGGTTTCCCTCCAAGGATCAGCTCATCGCCTCGGTCCTCGAAGAAGAGGCCAAGGCGCGTTGGGCTGGATGGGATCGAACCGCGGAGCGCTGCGCCGAGCTACCACCGCGCGACCGGCTGCGCACACACATGGCGGCGATCGTGAAATTCGTGAACAGCCCGACCTATCGAGGCTGTCCCTTCATGAACGTGTCCGCCGAACTGCCCGACCCGCAACATCCCGGTCGGCTCGTCTCGCTCGAAGCCACGCATGAGCTGCGGCGCCGCGTGCGCAAGCTCGTCGCTGCGATCGAAGGTGTGCGCGAACCGGATGCGCTCACGAATCAGCTGTTGCTGCTGATCGACGGGACGCTGGCCATCTCTGCGTTCCTGGGGCCGGACGGCCCCCAGAAAGACCTGCTCACGGCCGCCGATGCGCTCGTCGATGCGCAGTTGCAGCCGGCGGCCGGCTAGAGACCCGCCACCGCGATCAATCTTCCGCTTCGACGCCGCCGGTCTCGCGGAGGAAGAACGTGCCGACGACGACAGTGATCAGGCACATGATCACGGGATACCAGAGCCCCGAGTAGATGTTGCCCGTGTAGGCGATCATCGCGAACGCGATGCTCGGCAGGAAGCCGCCGAACCAGCCATTGCCGACGTGATACGGCAGCGACATGGACGTATAGCGAATCCGCGCGGGGAACAGCTCGACGAGCCATGCCGCGATCGGCCCGTACGTGAGCACGCCGTACACCGAGATCACGAACAACAGCAGAAAGACCATGACGTAGTTGATCTGCGCTGGATCGGCCTTCGCGGGATATCCGGCCGCTTCGATCGCCTGCGTCAGCTCACGCTTGAACGCGGCGGACCGTGCTTTGAATTCCTCGCTTGGCAGGCTCGCGCCGTCGAACGACGTCACCGCCGTCGCGCCGATCTTCACGACGGCGAGCGTGCCCGCCGCGGCACGCTCGTTCCCGTACGGAATGCGCATGCCGGCCAGGGCGCTCTTCGCGACATCACAGGAGCTCGTAAAAGTCGCGCCGCCCACGGGATCGAACTGGAAGCTGCACTCGTCGGGATTCGCGACGACGACGATCGGATGCGCCGCGGTGGCCGCCGCGATCGCCGGGTTCGCGTAGTACGTGAGTCCCTTGAAGATCGGGAAGAACGTCGCGGCCGCAAGCAAACAACCGATCACGACTTGCGGCTTGCGCCCGATGCGGTCCGCGAGCTTGCCGACGACGATGTATAGCGGCGACGCGAGCGTCAGCGCGCCGACGACCAGCAGATTCGACGTCGTCGGATCGACCTTCAGCGTCTGCGACAAGAACAAGTTCATATACACGAGCGTGACGTAGCCGATCACCGCCTGACCGGCCATCGCGCCGAACAGTGCCAGCAGCACGAGCTTCACGTTCGGCCACTTGCCCATGGCTTCGCGCAGGGGCGACTTCGACAATTTGCCGCCCGCGCGCATTTCCTTGAATACCGGCGACTCTTCGAGCTGCAGGCGGATGTAGACCGAAATGCACAGCAAGATGATCGACAGCAGGAACGGCACGCGCCAACCCCACACGTCGAACTCGGGGCCGATGAGCCAGCGGCACGCGAGCACGACGGTGAGCGAGAGGATCATGCCGGACACGGCCGTGATCTGAATCCAGCTCGTGTAATAACCGCGTTGACCCGGCGGGGCGTGCTCGGCGATGTAGGTCGCGGCGCCGCCGTATTCGCCGCCGACGGCGAGACCTTGCAGCAAACGCAGTGTGATCAGGATGATCGGCGCGGCGATGCCGATCGATGCATACGTGGGCAGGACGCCGACGAGCGCCGTCGCGACACCCATGATGACGATCGTCAGCAGAAACGTGTGCTTGCGCCCGGCCAGATCGCCGAGACGGCCGAAGACGATGGCGCCGAAGGGGCGCACGGCGAAGCCGGCGGCAAAGGCGAGCAGCGCGAAAATGAACGCCGTCGTTTCGTTCACGCCGGAGAAAAATTGCTGGCCGATCGTCGCGGCGAGCGCGCCGTAAAGATAGAAGTCGTACCACTCGAACATCGTGCCGAGCGAGGAGGCGAGAATGACGCGGCGATGCTCGCGGTCGATGCCGCTGGCCTGTCGTGCGAGACCTTTCTCATTCACAGCGGAGACCATTCATCCTCCCCCGGCGCAACCGGTCCTGCGAATTCGGCTGCCGCGAGTCCCCCAAAGGCCCGCTCCACATCGACAGGAGTCGGGATCGTTATGCGCCGAGTAGATCACAGCGGGGGTTGGCGGCGCGCCGGCGTTCACGGATCTAAACCTTCCGCATTGCAGGCAGAACGCGCGTGATGATCGAACAACAGTGCGGTCCGCGATGTCGTCGGCGCTATGCGGCATCGGGATCGCGAGAATCGGGCGCCGATTTGCCGATTTGCCGATTTGCCGATTCGCTGATTCGCCGATGCGCTACTGCTCGGCCTGTTGCGCCGACTCGCGCTCCAGGCGCTCGGCCGCTTCGAGCCACGCGGCTTCCACGTCCGCGAGTCGCGCATTCAATGCGGCTCGCTGCTGCGTGAGGTCCCTCGCGCGCGTCGATGCGCCGTCCGTGTAAAGCTCCGGCGCCATGAGCTCTGTGTCGATCGCCGCGCGCTCCGCTTCGAGCTGTTGAATGGCCTTCTCGTGCTTCGCCACTTCCGCGCGCAACGGGCTGAGGCGCGCGCGCCGCTCGGCTTCCTCGCGCTTGCGCTGCTTGCGATCTTCGGCCGGCGAGGGCGCGGCCGACACCGACGCATTCGTCTGCCCGCTCGTGGCGAACCAGTTGGCGTAGTCGTCCAGATCGCCATCGAACGGCGCGACCTTGCCGTCGTGCACGAGGAGCAGCTCGTCCGCGAACGCGCGCAGCAAATGTCGATCGTGCGAGACGAGCACGACCGCGGCCTCGTAGTCCTGCAACGCGACCGCGAGCGCCTGGCGCATTTCGAGGTCGAGGTGGTTCGTCGGCTCGTCGAGCAGCAGCAGATTCGGCCGCAGGTAACTCACGAGCGCGAGCACGAGCCGCGCCTTCTCGCCGCCGGAGAACGGACCGACCGGCTCGAAGACCCGGTCGCCGGTGAAGCCGAAGCTGCCGAGAAAGCTGCGCAGTTCCTGCTCGGTCGCCTTCGCCGCGTTCGCACCGCCGAGGCGGCGCAAGTGCGCGAGCGGCGATTCGCTCACGGTGAGCTGCTCCAACTGATGTTGGGCGAAATAGCCGATGCGCAGGTCGCGCGCTTCGATGCGCTTGCCGGCGGGCGATTGCAGCTCACCCGCGAGCAGCTTCATCAGCGTCGACTTGCCGGCGCCGTTGCGGCCGAGCAGCGCGATGCGATTGCCCGGCGCGATCGTCAGACTGAACGGCTGCAACACAGTACGCTCGCCGTACCCCGCCGACTGCTTGTCGATCGCGAGCAGCGGCTGCGGCAACTTCTCGGGCGCGAGAAACGTGAACTCGAATTGCGAGTCGACATGAGCGGGTGCGATGCGTTGCATCCGCTCGAGCGCCTTGATGCGGCTCTGGGCCTGCCGCGCCTTGCTCGCCTTCGCGCGGAAGCGCTCGACGAAGCTCATCATGTGCTTGATCTCCCGCTGCTGCCGGTCGTACATCGACTGCTGCTGAGCGAGTTGGGCGGCGCGCTGTTCTTCGAACGCGGAGTAGTTGCCCGAGTACGCGTGCGCCTCGCCGTGCTCGAGGTGCACGATTCGGTCGACCGTGCGATCGAGGAATTCACGGTCGTGCGCGATCATGAGCAGTGTGCCGGGATAGTTGCGCAGCCACTCCTCGAGCCAGATCACGGCGTCGAGGTCCAAGTGGTTCGTCGGCTCGTCGAGCAGCAGCAGATCGGAGCGGCACATCAGCGCCTTCGCGACGTTGAGTCGCACCCGCCAGCCGCCCGAGAACGCGCGCACGGGCCGGGCCTCGTCCTGCGGGTCGAAGCCGAGGCCATGCAAGAGCTTGCCCGCGCGGCTGCGCGCGTCGTAGCCGCCGATCGCGGCGTATTGCGCGTGCAGATTGCCGAGCGCGACGCCGTCGTTCGCCGTCTCCGCCGCCGCGATCGCGCGCTCCGTCGCGCGCAGCTCACGATCGCCGTCCATCACGAACTCGATCGCGGGCTGGTCGGTCGCGTCCAGCTCCTGCGAAACGTGCGCGACCTCGAGCTGCGCGGGCCGATCGAAGTTGCCGGCGTCGGGCGTGATCTCGCCCAGGACGAGGGCGAGCAGGGTCGACTTGCCGGTGCCGTTCGCGCCGACGATGCCGGCTTTTTCGCCACGGTAGATGGTGAACGAGGCGTCCTTGATCAGCAGACGAACGCCACGTCGCAGGGAAAGATTGGAGAAGGACAGCATCAGGGGGCAACGGGCCGCAGACCGCCAGCAGTCAGCTGCTGGCCTGGTATGCGACGGCAGGCCTCGATAAGAAGGAAGCGGGCGATTGTAGCGGGCGAATCGGAAACGGTGAGAGCGCCGCAGCGCTCCAGCATCACCTTCAGCACGCCGCGTACACGCTCACCAACCGTATGAAGGTACCGGCGCGCTGGCGTCCCTCCCGTTCGGAGGGACGCCAATCAGGCGAATAGCTTGCTGACCTTGCCGCGGCCGCTCGCCTGGGCGACGAGCAATCCGAAGAACGCATCCGAGCTCATGGCATCGCCGAACAGGCGTCCTTGCGCGTAGTGGCAGCCGCGGCCGCGTAGAAAATTGAACTGCTCTTCGTTCTCGACGCCCTCGGCCACGACCTCGACCTCGAGCGCCTTGCCCATGTCGATGATCGTGCGCACGATCGTCGCGTCGTCGGCATTGACCGCCGCGTCGCGAACGAACGACTGATCGATCTTGAGCGTACCGATCGGGAACTGCTGCAAGGCGCTCAGCGAGGAATAGCCCGTGCCGAAGTCGTCGATCGACAGATGCAGCCCCATCGCGTGCAGCTCGTTCAGCAGCTTGATCGTGCGCTTCGGGTCGGCCATCAACGTCGTTTCCGTGATCTCGAGCTCGAAGCACGTCGGCGAGACGTCGTGGCGTCGGAACACCGACCGGCAGCGCGTGATGAAGCTCGCCTGGCGCAGTTGCTTCAGCGACAAGTTGATCGAGATGCGCCCGGGGTTCGGAATCTTTTCGGTCCAGCGACGATAATCGGCGCACACGCGATTCAGCACCCATTCGCCGATACCGAGGATGAGATTGGTCTCTTCGGCGAGCGGAATGAACTGCGAGGGCGGGATGTCTCCATGTCCTGGCAGTCGCCAGCGCAGCAGAGCCTCCGCGCCGATGATGCGGCCGTCCGCCAAGTCCACCTTCGGCTGATAGAACATCATCAGCTCGTCGCGCTCGAGCGCGCGGCGCAGCTTGCTCTTCAGCATCAGCCGTTCGACGGCGGCCGCATTCATCTCCGGCGAGTAGAACGCGAAGCTGTTACCGCCGTTCTGTTTCGAGTGATACATCGCGGCGTCGGCGTTACGGATCAGGTCGATTACGTTGTCCGCGTCTTTCGGGCAGAACGCGATGCCCACGCTCGCCGTCAAGAACACTTCTTGTTGATCGACGTAATAGGCCTTGCCGACTTCCGCGAGCACCATGCGTGCGAGGTTGGCGGCCTGCGCGCGCTCGTCCTCGGCTTCAGCGAAGCCCTCGATGAACAGTGCGAACTCATCGCCCGCGAGGCGGCCGACGACGGCTTCGCGCGGCAGGATGTGCGTCAAGCGCTCGCTCAATACTTCGAGCGTGCGATCGCCCGCGGCGTGGCCGAACGTGTCGTTGATCTCCTTGAAGCGGTCCATGTCCAGATACAGCATCACGATGCCGCGATCATTGCGCCGCGCCCGCGCGATCGCTTGCTGCAGCATGTGCTGGAACTGCATGCGGTTAGGAATCTTCGTCAAGGCGTCATAGCGGGCGAGGTAGCGAATGCGACGTTCGGCGCGCTTGCGATCCGTGATGTTGCGGATCACGAAAATCGTGCCCTGGAATTGCGGGTCGTCCCCCGCGAGCGGCGCGCCCGAGAGCGACACCGGAATCGTCTGGCCGCTGCGCGTTGCAATCACCGACTCGCGCGTTTCCATGCCGTTCGTCTCGACCGTGAACGTATCCCGCTCGCCTTCGGCGATCAGGCTCACGAACGGTTTGCCGGCGATCTCGGACTCGCTGTAGCCGAACAGACGCACCGCCGCGTCGTTCACGCGCCGAATGACTCCCGTCGACGAAGTCACGAGCACAGCGTCGTTCATGCTGTTCAGGACGGTGTTGAGGTAGTCCTTCGTGATCGTCGTTTGCCGCAGCTTCTGTCGCATGCGATCGAGCGCGATCTCCAGATCGGCGATCTCGTCGTTGCTCGTGACCATGTGGGGGCTCGTGTAGTCGCCCTCGCCGATGCGCTCAGCCGAGCGGATGAGCTCGACGATCGGCCGTTCGAGACGGCGAGCGAGCAGCCAGGCGCCGAGCGCGAGAATGGCCGTGATCGCCGTGCCCGTGCCGCCGATGATCCACAGCCAGCGGCCCACATGCTCGTGCTCGGCTTTCTCGAGCTGCACGCGCAAGGCATGCGCAGAGGCAAGCAGCCCTGGCCGTCCGACTTCGATTTGCACCTTGCCGACGGACTCAGCCCCGCCGAGCCCGCGCTCCACCGTGCGCCGCTCCTGCGCCGCGAGCGTGCGCACCCATGTCTCGTCGCGAACCGCGGCGGCGAGCGGACGACCCTTGGCATCGGTCACGGTCGCCGCGACGACGGCCGGTTGCATCAACAAGGCCTCGGTCGTACGACGCAGCTTCGCGAGGTCACCCGCGGCGATCGCCTGTTCGAGCGTCGGGGTTACGGCGGCGAGGAGATCGTTCGCCTGCAGCTCGAGCCGCTGCACTTCGACGTCGAGCAGCGAGCGTTCGCTCTGCTCTCCGCTCGTCTCCAAGGTGCTGCGATAGGCGAAGTATTGGAGCGCGAAAAGCGCAGCCGTGATGCAGATCCCTGCTGCAATCGCGATGCTGAATAGTTTTGTTCTGAGACCGCGCGACTTCACTCCAACGCCCTTCAGTGCGCGCGCCGAGATTGCCTGTTCGCTACGGCGCTATTTCCGAACACCCTCGCTATCCATCCTGTGCGTATGGGCTGTGCGTATGGCCTAAACTTCCACGATCGCACGCGGGGTGCGAAGCATCATAACGAGGTTTTTTCCGCGTGCGAGCTGTTCGCACTAAATGCAGGCTTCGCCGCAGCGGTTCACACGATGCTTGTCGGAATTTTTGACATACTGCTTCGAAAGCATTGGACCAGAGGTCATTGACGAAATGAATGAGCTCGAGCTCACCGGCCGTGCGCGCACGCACGTCATCGATCTGCAGAGCCCTGCGTCGGTCCTGCACTATGAGGTCGTCGCATCGTTCCTCGCGATGCGCGACGCGGCGGCGAGCGAAGGTATCGAGCTGACGGCACGTTCGAGCTTCCGTGATTTCGACACGCAACTGTCGATCTGGAACCGCAAGTGGCGCGGCGAGCGCCCGATCTTCGATCGGCAGGGACGCGAGCTCGAGCGCGCGCGCATTGCCGATGCGGCGTGCGTCGATGCGATTCTGTGCTGGTCGGCGATCCCCGGTGGCAGCCGGCATCACTGGGGCAGCGACATCGACGTCATCGACGCGGCGGCGGTGCCGCCCGGCTACACCGTGCAGTTGCTGCCGTCCGAATACGCGGCCGACGGCATCTTTCATCGGCTCGCCGCCTGGCTCGAAGCGAACATGCATGCCTACGGCTTCTTCAGGCCGTATCGCACCGACCGCGGCGGCGTAAGTCCCGAGCCGTGGCATCTGAGCTACGCGCCGGTCGCGGTGCCAGCGCTGGAAGCATTGAGTCTTTCGACATTGCGACAGGTGATCGAAGGAAGCGCGATCGAGGGCAAGCCGTACGTGCTCGCGCGTCTGCCGGAAATCTACACGCGCTTTCTGTTGGCGATCGACGCGCCGAGCGCGTAAGCCGCGGCGCGTCAGGCCCGGCGGAGCATGTGGTGCATCATCGGAGGGCGGCGGGCGAATACGTTCGCAAGCCAATGCTTCAGTCGCCACCACGCGTGCGTTTCCCCCGGCATCACGTAGCTCTCGCCGCGACCGGCACGCAGGAGAATCTCTTGCGCCATTTCGCTCGCGGTCAGGCGCGATGCCTTCATCAAGGCCCGCGCGGTCTCGCGCGTTTCGATCGGGCCGCGAAACGTGTCGAGCAGCGTCGTCTCGAAATGGCGCGGCAGGACGACACAGACGTCGGTCCCGGTGTCGCGCAGCTCGGCGGCGAGCGTTTCGCTGAGCGATAGAACGGCGGCCTTCGTCGCGTTGTACGGCGCCATGCCCGGGACCGAGGCGAACGCCGCCGCGCTCGAGATGTTGACGATCAATCCGGCGCCGTTGCGTTGCAGATGCGGCAAGGCGGCGCGACAGCCGTGCACGACACCCATCAGATTCGTGTCGATGATCCAGCGCCAGTCGTCCGGCGCCGCTTCCATCATCGAGCCCGCGACCGCGACGCCTGCGTTGTTGATCATGAGGTCGAGGCCATCGTGCGTCGCCGCAAACGAATTCACCGCGACCGTGAGCTCGTCCGCCTGCGTGACGTCGCCTGGGTAGGCGAGCGTTGGAATGTCTGCGGCGGCGAACGCGGCTTCGACGCTCGCGAGCCGTTCGACATTGCGATCGAACAACCCGAGCACCCAGCCGTCGGCGGCCAGCGCCTTGGCGAGCGCAAGACCCAGCCCCGCGCCCGCGCCCGTGATGAACGCGCGCCTGCGCGGGAAGCGGGCGTTGAGCGATGCGAAGTGATTTGGCGAGGCGGCGGTCATGTCGCCGGCAAGGCTACGGGTGCAGGTCCGGTCGGGAAAGGGAATGGATCGCGCTTCCGCGAGATCGGTGCGCGACGGCACCAGCATCGAATCCTCGAGCGACTCGGCGGTCAGCTCTTCCAGACCTGTTTCAGATGCCCGAGGACGAGCGAGCGGATGTTCTGGACGGGGTTTTTTTCCCACGTGAAGCAGGGAGGATCCCGGCGCAGCATCGGCCAGCGACCGGTGCGCAGCACTTCGGCCAGGTAGTCGAGATTGCGCTGAATCGCTTCCATGTACGGGTTGCGGCCATTGAACAGCACTTCGAGCGCGCGATAAGCGCCGCCGAATTCGCCATCCAGGCGCGAGCGCTTCACTTCCTCGATGAATCCAGGCGTGTGCCGCAGGATGTCCAGACCGGAACTGTATTTCACGGCGGTATTGCCGGCGCCGTCGCTCGGCATCGCAATGCCGCCGAGCACGAATTCGGGATACAGGCGGTCGCGGCATTTCTCCAGATAGCAGCGATCGGAAATCTGCGCGATGAGATCCCCAGTGCCGATCAGGTGACCGACCTTGCGGTCGCGCGGATCGTCGAGTCGGATCTGGTCGAACTGCACCTCGTAGCCGGTGAAATGCACGATCTTCGTCGCGACCGGCACCCATTCAGCCATGCCGATCGTCGGCAGATAGCGGCCGATGAACTGCGAGCTGCGGCTCACGTGGCTCAGCGTGAATTCGGCGCCGTTGCGGTGCGTTTGATCATCGGTCTGCCGGATGTAACCGGCGTCATGGAATAGCGCGACGACGACGGCGAGCATCGCGCGTTCCGGCCCGAGACGCTCCTCGGCCGAATGCGTGCGCTCGTAGCTCACGACGAGGCGGGCGACGGCGAGGGTGCCGTCCAGGGAATGCTGCAGATCGTGGTAAACCGTATCGCAGCCGTAGTAACCGGGGAATTGACCGTTGAACAGTCGCTCGAAATCGCGGAAGGCGGTGTCGACACGGTCGAACGGATAATTCGGCCACATCTGCCGATAGAGTTCGCGAACGGCGCGGCGTACGGCTTCGGCCGAGCTCACCTGCACGGTATTCGTGACGTCGAAGTCGCTGCGTCGATACTGCATGTGCCTTCTGCCGCGCTTTCGGCCTGGCGCGAGCTTCGCTTCATTCTGTCGTTGCGGATTCCCGATCGGAATCCTAGGGCCATGCGCGGCGTGAGGCCGTGCGATGGAGCAGAGAATTTAAATGAAGCAAAGCGCCGCGTGTGGATCGGGCCGGTGCGTGTGTCGATCAATGTGACACGCGTCACACGGGCAGCGGTCCGGTGCCTTATTCCGCGCGCTCGATACTTTGTATCTTGCCGTCGACGATCGTCACGAGCATCGGGAGAGACCGCGTCCCGCGCTCGTACCGCCAACGCTCCGTGACCGACTCGCCGACCTTGTAGGTGCCAAGGGTCGTCGCGTTGCGTGCGAACACGTCTTCGGTCGCGATCTCCTTGTTCGCCGGCTCGCCGCACTTGTGGAGCAGCTCCGCGAGGCTCGCGGTCTCGCTCACGACCCACTTGCCGCAACGCATCGAATCGGCGAGCGCAGCGCCGGCGGTTGCGAAACACAGCAGAACGATGAGAAATGCGCGCATGGGCCCCTCGCGACAGATGGGCCAGCGTAGTCGGATCGAACGAGAAAAAAAACGCCGCCGCGCGGGGAAGTGCGACGGCGGCTCCAGTGTTGAACCTTGCAACCTTCCATCTGGAAGGCGGCGGGGGTTCAGCGCATTCGGGTTCAGGCGAGTTCGGCGCGCGGGTCTTCGACCATCTCCATCTCATACCCGAACACCTGGCGGGTCACGGGATCGATGATCGGAGTGCCGCGGCGAAAACAGCCGGTGTTCATTGCGTACTGATCGAGCGCCCGGTCGGAGCGCACGGTCTCGAGCGACATTCGCCCATCCGGATTGCGGACGAGCAACGTCGCCATTCGCGACGCGCGGCTGCCGCCCTCACCCTCGGGCATCAACATCGCAATGACTTCGGCTTGGTTCTTCATGTCGTTTCCGCCTCTCGTTTGCCCGGTTGTTTTGCAACGCCCGTGCCAAGCGCCTGAGTTCGCTGACAATCAGCAACTTACGCGCTCGCCTGTGAACTGGTCGTGATGACGTGAAATGTCAAATTGCGACTGCGGTGTCAGGGTGCGTCAGGGAGCGACGCCACGGGCGAGCAGGCTTTGGATGAGGCGCGACGGCTGGCGCCGGCGAGCGCGCTGGCGCGTATCCGAATGAGGAGTCGCGCATCGCACGTTTTGCGACCCACGCACCAATGCAGGGTCGGTTATGTCTCGTACTATCGGTCGCTCCTCCAGCGTAGATGCATCGCCATGGCCGACACGCCCCGCCGCCGTCTCACGGACAGAACCTCGAGCACACCGACCTTCGTCGGTGTCGGCACGGAGCTGGTCGGCCGGTTGCGGTGTCAGGGTGACTTGGTGGTCGGAGGCATCGTGCAGGCCGAGTGCGCCATCGGCGGTTCGTTCACGTTGTCGGAAGGGGGCTCGTGGGAAGGCACGATCGAAGCGGCCAACGCCGTGATCGCCGGCCACGTCGTCGGCGACATCGTAATCGCGGAGAAGCTCGAGATTCGCAAGACCGCGCGCATCAGCGGCAGCGTCTCCGCCCGCAGCATTGCCGTCGCGAGAGGCGCGGTGATCGACGGTGCGATGTCGGTCACGAGCGGAGCCCCGGTCGTGACCTACGAGGAAAAGCGGGCCTGACGGCTACTCGGTCGTCGCGGGGGCAGCCGCCGGCGCGGGTTGCATCACTGTCGCGCCAGGTCCGGGCGCTGCATATTTCTCCAGCCACTTTCTCACCGTGTCGTACCAGAACAGCGAGTTCTGCGGCTGCAGGATCCAGTGGTTCTCGTTCGGATACAGCACGAGCTTGCTCGGCACCCCGCGATTCTGCAGCGTGTTGAACAGCTCGATGCCGTGATTCACCGGCACGCGCAGGTCCGTCTGGCCGTGAATGACGAGTGTCGGCGTGCTGAACTTGCCCGCGTTCATGTGCGGCGAGTTGCGATTGAAGCGTTCGAAGTCCTCCCAGAATTCGCCGTGACGCTTTTTGATCGCGCCATCGTCCGTCGCGTATTGCGTATAGAGGTTGTACACGGCCGCGTGCGCGATCAGCGTCTTGAACGGATGCTCGCGGCCGAGCAGCAATGTCGCGAGATAGCCGCCGTAGCTGCCGCCACCCGCGGTCATGCGCGCGGGGTCGATCCACGGCTGCGCCTGAAACCATTCCGCGGCCTTGATGGTGTCCTGATAGGGCAGCTCCGCCCATTCCTTCGTGATCGAGTCCGTGAAGTCCTGGCCGAAGCCGCTCGATCCGTGGAAGTTGTGCCACGCGGTCACGTATCCCCAGCTCGCGAACACCTGCGCGTTCCAGCGCCACTGCCAGATGTCGTTCGCCGCGTTGTGGGGGCCGCCGTGCAGCAACAGGAACAGCGGCCACTTGCGATCGGCTGTGAAGCCGGGCGGATACGCGACCCACATCTGGATGTCTTCGCCGTTCGCGCCGGCGTACGTCACGCTCTCCACTCGGCCTTGCGTCGTGCTCGCGAGCGCGGCGTCGTTGAAGTCGGTCAGCTTCGTCGCCGCGCCCGTGCGCGGAATGATGCTGACGAGCGTCGGCGGTTCCGTGAAGCTCTGCCGCAAGCCGACGATGACGGGACCGCTGCCCGCCACCGCGAGCGAGCTGAAGCTGCTTCCGCGCGTGATCGGCTGCGGCTGGCCGCCGCTCGCATTGAAGCGAAAGATCCGTAGCGTGCCGGCATCCTCGATCGAGCCGAACAACGCCGAGGAGTCCGGCGACCAGACGAGCCCGGCGGCCGAGCGGTCCCATGCTTCGGTCAGCGAGCGGATCTGCGAGCTGCGCCGGTCGAAGATCAACAGCCGCGCGCGATCGGCGTAGAAATCCTTGAGTGTCTGTCGGCGAAACGCGAGCGAGCGTCCATCGGGACTGTAGAGCGGCGAGCTGTCGTTCGCGGGGTTGTCCGCCGTCAGATTGCGCGGCTCGCCGCCCTCGATCGGCATGACGAACACATCGAAGTTCGTATCGATGCCGGACGCATCGCTGTCCGCGGCGAACGCGATCTCGGTGCCGTCGGGCGCGATGTCGTATGAAGAGGTATCGGGCTCCGCCGAGTCGAGCGGCAAGCTGCGTCCGAACGTAATCGCCTGCGGCTCGCCGCCGTCGAGCGACACTGCATATACGTGCGTCTGGCGCTCGTCGAGATAGTGATCCCAGTAGCTGATCGGCGCCTTGTCCCATACCTGCGCGGTCATCTTGCGCGTAGCGCGCGCCTCCATGCGCTGTTGCTGCTCGGTCCAGGTTTTCGCATCGGGCCATACCCGCGAGAGGAACGCGATGCGCCGCGAATCCGGAAACCACTTCGGCGCCATCACGCCCGTGGGAACATTCGTGACGCGGCGAGCTTCGCCGCCGCTGACAGAAATGACATAAATCTGCGGCTCCTTGTCGTCGCCGCGTTTCGAGACGAACGCGATCATCTCGCCGTTCGGGCTCCACGCGGGCGAGGTGTCGCTCGCCGCGTCGCTCGTGAGTTGCCGCGCCTTGCCCGGCTTCGTCGGCACGAGCCACAGGTCCGTGAGTCCGAGATTCTTGTCGACGTCGTAAGTCGTGACCGGGACGACGGCAACGCGTCCGTCCGGTGCGATCGCTGGCGCGCCGAGGCGCTTCAGCCGCCACATCTCCTCCGCGCCGAGCGCGGCGGCATTCGCGATGGCGACGAGTGGTGACGATGAGAGCAGCGCGCTGACGATCAGGAGGCGCGCGAACTGCGACATATCCTTACGCAAGAACTTGAACTTCATCGGTCACCTGGAATCCGCAAGCTGCGTTGTGGCTAGTGTAACGAAGGCGTGCGCGACTCTCTCCTTGAGGGGCGAAAGTAACGAAAGCGCAACCTGAGACCTGGGTCTATTTCTTTCGCACCGCCCGTCTCTAGACTGCACGCGCTCTTCGATGTCCGTATGACCGCAGTCGCTGCACGGACATCGACACCGCGAGCACACCGTCGCGCGTCCTCGAATGCTCATCGCCTTCGCAGGGCCTCCGAGACAAGGGGAATAGTTAAGTGATCCAAGCCAAACATCGTCACCGCCTTCCGCTTCCACAACCCGCTGTCGTACACGTTCGTCGGTCATACGCTGATTGTCGCTACGGACAGATCCATGTGTGGACCGCCTATCCCTCGGGCGGCGGCTTCGATGAGCACACGCCGATTCTATGTCTGCATCATGCCGGCGGCTCGGGCCGCCTGTTCGCGCCGGTGTTGCGCGACCTCGGTCACGATCGCAGCGTCTACGCGCCGGATCTGCCGGGGCACGGCACGTCCGACGTGCCGACCGCGCGCGCTTCGGTCGCGGATTTCGCCGGCGCGCTCGCTGATTTCCTGGATAGCCTGCGGCTGCGGCAGGTCGACGTGATCGGCTATCAGCTCGGGGCGCTTGCCGCCGCGGAGCTCGCGATCGCACGGCCGCAACAAATCCGTCGCGTGATGTTGTGGGGTGTGGCGCCGTACTCGCCGCAGGAGCGCACGACGCTCCTCGCGCAAGCGGGCGCGCTCGGCAGCCGCGATGACGGCAGCGATGTCGCCGACGAGTGGCGCCAGTGGGTCGAGCGTCGCGGGCCCGGCGTGCCGGTCAGCGCGCTCGTCGATGCGTTCAGTGATCGGTTGCGCTCCGGGTCGCAGGGGGTGAAGGCCCTCTCGGCGGTGCTCGACTATCCGGT
>JAEYXD010000100.1 GCA_023428645.1 Pseudomonadota bacterium | reverse complement strand
CCTCAACGTCGCTCTGACCTGGAAGGGCGAGGGCTTCCCCGCGGCGGGCGTGCCGATCGCGCTGCAGGCGAAGGAGCTGGTCGCGAATCTCGCGAAGCAGACGTTCGAAACGCACGACCTGTATGCGGACGTGGCCGGCGCGAAGCTCAGCGCCATGCTCACGGGGCACGACATTCTCGACGCGCCGCGCCTGCAAGGGCGGCTTGCGCTCGCGCCGGTGCAGCTGCGTACGTGGCTGCCGAAGCTCGGCATCGAGCTGCCGAAGACGCGTGACGAGAACGCGTTCAAGCAGCTCAGCTTCGCCGGCAATGTCGAGGCGACGAAGACGAGCGCAGACCTCAAGAACATCACGCTCGAGCTCGACGAGACGACGGCGACCGGATCGCTCGGCGTCGCCGACTTCGCCGCCAAGGCGCTGCGCTTCGATCTCAACGTGAATCGGATCGATGCGGACCGCTACCTGCCGCCGCCGGTCGAAGCGCCGGCGAATGCGTCGCAGGACGTGGCGCCGCCGACCGAGATCCCGATCGAGGCGCTGCGGGCGCTGAATGCGCGCGGCGACCTGCGCATCGGCGAGGCGACGTTCGCCGGCATCAAGTTCACGAAGATGCGGCTCGGCGTGAACGGGCGCGACGGCAAAGTGCGCTTTCATCCGGTGGAGTCCTCGATGTATGGCGGCACGTATCGCGGCGACATCGGGATCGACGCGACCGGCCAGGTCGCGCGCATCACGACCGACGAGCACGTGAGCGACATCGATTTCGCGCCGCTCTTCAAGGATTTCTTCGAGACCGATCGCGTCTCCGGCAAGGGCAACGCGAACATCAAGGTCGCGGGCAGCGGCCGGACGACGGACGATGTCTTGAACACGCTCGGCGGCACGGTCGATTTCAAGGTCGTCGATGGCGCGCTCGAAGGCACCGACCTCTGGTACGAGATTCGTCGTGCGCGCGCCGTCCTGAAGCAGCAGGCGATTCCGGAGCGCAGCGGACCGGCGCGCACGCCGTTCAGTGCGCTGCAAGGGACGGGCACCGTCCGCGACGGCGTGCTGACGAACCGGGATCTCAACGTGGCGACGCAATACCTCAAGGTGACGGGCCAAGGCACGGTCGACCTTCCGAAGAGCACGATCGATTACCAGCTGATCGCGACGGTGCTGAAGATTCCGCGCGAGGGCGCGGAGACCGCGCAGGAGCAGGATCTCGTCGATGCGCAGATCCCCGTGACGGTGACGGGGACGCTCGCCGATCCGAAGATCCGTCCGGACATCGAGGGTTACTTGAAAGGACAGGTGAAAGAACGGATCGACAAGGAGAAGCAAAAGCTCGAAGAGAAGGCGCGCGAGAAACTGGGCGACAAGCTGAAGGATTTGCTGCGGCGCTGACGCACCGAGTCATCGCGCGGCGGTCGGGAATCGCAGACGTGAGCGCAGCGAATGCATGGCCCTGTCATCGAGCGTGGCCCACGTGAGCGCCGCCGACGCGACCCGCGCCCGCCCGCGTGAGGAAGAGCGTGCGCCGCGCCGCGCCCGCATCGTGGCGGTCGGCTGCGCGATGTCGCTGGGGATCGCGGCCGACGCCGCCGCCTTCGAGCTGCAGCGCGCCGACCCGCAATTCGTCGACAAGGAATATCGCTTCGAAATGACGGCCTTGCTCGCCGCGCCGGTCGATGACGTCGAGCGCATCCTGCGTGATTACGAGAACTACCCGACGCTCGACGGACGCATCCTGCAAGCGAAAGTGCTCGAGCGTCCGGCGGCGGGCGTGGCCATTCTGGAGACGATGCTGCGTGCCTGTTTCGGGCCGGTGTGCCGCAACGTCAGGCGCGTCGAGCGCGTGGAGGAATCACCGCATGCGCTGCTCGCGACGACCGATCCGGCGCGCAGCGACATGAAGCTCGGTGAAACGCAGATGTCGCTGACGCCGCTCGATGACGGGACGACACGCGTGACGTATCGAACGCGGCTGCGGCCGGACTTCTGGATTCCCGCGCTCGTCGCGCGCGGCATGATGCTCAATACGCTCGAAGATGCGACGATCGAGCTCTTTCGTAGTGTAGAAAGGCAAGCCCAAGGGCATGACGACTCTCCTTGACGCGCCGGACGCGCCGGATGTGCGCGCGGCTCCGGCGCCTGCGGCCGCCGGGTTCGCGGCGGCATTGCTGCAATGGTTCGATCGGCACGGGCGCAAGCACCTGCCGTGGCAGCGCGAGCGCACGCCGTATCGCGTCTGGATCTCGGAGATCATGCTCCAGCAGACGCAAGTCACGACGGTCGTGCCTTACTACGAGCGCTTCATGGCGCGGTTTCCGAATGTCGCGACGCTCGCGGCCGCACCGCTCGATGAAGTCCTGCATCTGTGGACGGGCTTGGGGTACTACGCGCGCGCTCGCAATTTGCATCGCGCCGCGCAGACGATCGTGCAGACGCATGGGGGCGTATTTCCGCGAACGCTCGAGGCGGTACAGGCGCTGCCTGGCATCGGGCGCTCGACGGCTGGGGCGATTCTTGCGCTCGCGCTCGACCAGCGTCAGCCCATTCTCGACGGCAACGTGAAGCGCGTGCTCGCGCGCCACTTCGGGGTGCGCGGCTTTCCCGGCGAGCTGCAAGTCGAGCGCGTGCTCTGGCGCTGGTCGGAGGCGTGCACACCGCACGAGCGCGTCGCGGACTACACGCAGGCGATCATGGATCTCGGCGCCCTGGTGTGCGTGCGCGCGCGACCCTCGTGCGGCGCGTGTCCGCAGCAGACGACGTGCGTGGCGCAACGCCTCGGGCTGCAGGCCGAACTACCGACGCCGCGTCCGAAAAAAGCGCGTCCCGCGCGCGTGGCGTATGCGTTGATCGCGCGTGATCGTGACGGTGCCTTGCTGCTCGAGCAGCGTGCGCCGACGGGCCTGTGGGGAGGGCTGTGGACCTTCCCGCAGTTCGACGCCCGCGATGACGCCGTGCTGTGGGCCCAAGCCCGCTTCGTCGTCGACGGCCAGATCGAGCAGCTCGCGCCGTACGAGCATGCGTTCACGCATTTCGATCTCACGCTGCACCCGCTCATCGTCGACGTGGCCGCGGTCAGCATCGAGGACGCGACGGGGCACGTGTGGTACGACCGCCGCGCGCCCGCGCGCATCGGCATTGCAAAACCCGCCGTGGATCTCATCCAGGCGGTGCATCGAGACGAGGAGAGATGACGATGTCCAGAACCGTACAGTGCGTCGTGCTGGGTCACGAGGCCGAAGCGCTCGACTATCAACCCTATCCGGGCGAGCTCGGCGCACGGATTTTCGCTTCGGTGTCGAAGGAGGGCTGGCAGCGCTGGCTCAAGCATCAGACGATGTTGATCAACGAATACCGGTTGACGCCCGTCGATCCGAAGGCGCGCAAGTTTCTCGTCGCGGAGATGGAGAAGTTCTTTTTCGGCGGCGGCTCGGATACGCCGACGGATTACCGGCCGGAATGATCAGGCCGCGCCGCGCGCGAGCCCGTCGATCTCACGACGCAGCGCTACCGCAACGCGCTGAAATTCCGCGACGACCTGCGCCGCCGTGGCGCGCGACGCATCGTTCGCCCCGGCTTTCGCGCCGTGCTCCAGGGTTTGAGCCAGCGCGGCCAGGGGGTGAATGTAGAGGTTCGCGCTCGCGCCCTTGAGCTTGTGAGCCGCGCGGGCCAATGCCGCGGCGTCGTTCGTCTTCAGCGCCATCTCGATCTCGCGCAGCGTTTCTTCGCCGCCCAGGAGGAAGGTGTTGATCAACTCGCTGACGAACTCGGCATCGTCGCCGGCGATCTCCTGCAGGCGGCCGCGAATGTCGTCCTCCACGTGCGCCGCGGCCGGGGCCGACGCGCGCTCCGCGCCCGAGCCGATGAATCGGTCGAGCACGTCCTCGAGGCGCGAGATGTCGAGCGGCTTCGTGAGGTAGTCGTCCATGCCGGCTTCCAGGCAGCGCTCGAGCGTGCCCATCATTGCGTTCGCGGTGAGCGCGACGATCGGGGTGCGCGAGCCGCCGATTTCCAGCTCGCGAATGCGCTGTGTCGCCTCGATGCCGTCCATGACCGGCATCTGCATGTCCATCAGGATGAAGTGGAAGGACGCCTGCTGATAGATGTCCACGGCCTGACGGCCGTCGCCGACGACGTAGACCTCGCAGCCGAGCCGCTCCAGAAACCGGCGTGCGACGCGCTGGTTGATCGCATTGTCCTCGACGAGCAGCACCTTGCCCTTGTAGTGGCGTTTCGTGTCGGTCGCGATCAGCGTTCCGCGCGTGATGATCGGCTGACTGCGCAGATACCAGTCCTGCGGATCGCGCGACAGCGATTTCTCCAGGCATTCGAGCAGCTCGCGCGTCCGCACCGGCTTCGTGAGATAGGCCGAGAAGCCGATGCTCGCGAAGCGCTGGATGTCGCCGCAGCGATCAAGCGAGGTCAGCAGCACCAGGCGGGTCGCCGCGATGTCCTTCGACGCCATGATCTGCTCGCCGAGCATCGCGCCGTCCATGTCCGGCATCTGGAAATCGAGCACGACGATATCGAAGGTCGCGCCCGGGCGGCGCAACGCGACGAGCGCTTCCTGAGCGCAGGCCGCGGTGTCGACGTCGTAACCGGCATGCGCCATCTGGCTCGACAGCACGCGCCGGTTCGTCGCGTTGTCGTCGACGAGCAGCACGCGCTTGCCGCGCGGGGTCGCCGCCACGGATGCCTCGAGATCCTCGCTTTCGATGCTCTCGAGCGGCAGCGTGAACCAGAACGTGGAGCCTTGATTCACGACACTGGCCGCGCCGGTCTGACCGCCCATCATCTCGACGAGCTTGCGCACGATCGACAGCCCGAGTCCCGTGCCGCCGAAGCGGCGGGTCGTCGAGGAGTCCGCTTGCGTGAAGGGCTGGAAGAGTTTCGCGAGCGCGTCGGGCGCGATGCCGATGCCGGTATCGCGCACCTCGAAGTGCAGCAGCATCTTGCCGTTCTGGCTTCCGACGGTGCACACCTCGATGACGACTTCGCCGGTTTGCGTGAATTTGATCGCGTTGCCGGCGAGATTGAGCAGACACTGACGAATGCGTTGCGGGTCGCCGAGCACGCGCTTGGGCACGTCGGGGCGCACGTTCACGATCAGCTCCAAGCCCTTGGCCGCGGCCTGGAACGCCATGAGCGAGCCGACGTCCTCGACGCTCGTCGCGAGGTCGAGCTCGATCGACTCGATGTCGAGTTTGCCCGCTTCGATCTTCGAGAAATCCAGGATGTCGTTCAGGATCGTCAGCAGCGAGTCCGCGCTCGCGCGAATCGTCTCGGCGTAGTCGCGCTGGACGCGATCGAGGCCGGAATCGAGCAGCAAGCCCGTCATGCCGATGATGCCGTTCATCGGCGTGCGGATCTCGTGGCTCATCGTCGCGAGGAACGTGCTCTTCGCGAGGTTGGCGGCCTCGGCTTCCTGTGCCGCGCGGATGGTCGCTTCGCGCGCGGCGCGCGCTTCCGTGATGTCGGAGATGCTGCCCGCCAGCATGAGCGGCCGGCCGTCCGCACTGCGTTCGGTGTTGCCGCGCGCCCGGACCCACAGCGGCTCTCCATCCTGACGCACGACACGGAATTCGATGTCGAACGGCGCGTCGTTCACCAAGTGCGCACGCATCATGACCGCGAACGAGTCACGGTCCTGCGGATCCACCAGATTCACGAACGCCTCGGCGGTCTCGCCCAGTTCGGCATCGGTCATGCCGAGCATTTGCTTGAAGCGCGGCGAGAGCCACACCGTACCCTTGGACACGTCGAACTCGAACAGCGCGTCCTGCGTGCCCGAGACGGCGCGCTCGAAGCGCGCCTGCGCTTCGCGCAGCTCTTGCGCTTGCCGCGCGATCTCGCGCCGCGACGCCTCTTCGCGCGTCACTTCCCAGTCGACGCCGAGCACCTTGTACGCGCGGCCGCTGGCGCTGCGCATGACACGCCCGTGCAGCTGGATGTAGCGCGGCGTGCCGTCGGGCAGGTCCTCGCTGAATCGATAGCGATGCGAGAACACGTCGTGCGCGCCGGCCGGACCCGTGAGCGCGGTGACGAAGGCGTGACGATAATCCTCGATCGCTTCCGGATGGACGTGCCGATGCTCTTCCTGCGCGACGTACGTCGTGCGCCCCAGGCGCTGCGCGAAGGCGGTGCCTTCCTCGATCGTCACGGTGTCGTCCTTGAGGTTCCATTCCCAGGTCGAGATGCCGGCCGACGCATTCGCCATCGAGACGCGTTCGAGCACGGCTCGATGCGCAAACTCCGCGGCCTCGGCGCGCTCGAGCGCATCGCGCAGCTCGGTCGTTTCGAGTTTCGACTGCGCCGCCAGCGCCAGCGCGCGGGCTTCGGCGCGCGTCTTGCGCATGTTGGCGCTGCCGAAGACGCTCGTGACGACGATCGCGAACAGCGTGACCGCATGATTCTCCAGATAGCGCCACCAGGTCGCGTCGTACGGCGAGACGATCGGCGCGATCACGAGCAGCCCGGCACCGACCGAGGCGATCGCCAGGATGTGCCAGTGACGATTCGATGCGAGCGCGAGCGTCACCGCGAGGATGTAGCCGATCCCGACGCCCACGTCCCACAGGTTGCTCATGTCGAGCGCGAACATCGCGCCGCATAACAACAGCATCCACACCAGCAGATTCGGCCGGCCCTTCAGATCCGTTTCGCGCAGGCCGGCGGCAATGATCTCCTCGCGCTCGCTCGCGGGCCGCCGGATCAGGTCGCTCAGAAACCGTCGCAGCGAGAACACGCCGAACATCAGCAGCGCGACCAGCAGAAAGCTCAGTGCCGTCCCGCTCAGGTACAGCTGGCCGAGCACACGACCGATCGCGGCGCGCTCGCCCGCGAGATCCATGTCGATCAGCAGCACGCCGCCGGTGCGATCGCTCACGGCATAGCGCAGTCGCAGCTCGCCGTCGGTGTTGCGAAAGCGTGTGTACGGACGCGAGTCATCGCGGGTGAGGGCGGCAATGGCCTCGGTCGTGAAGGCATCTGCGTCGGCGAACTCAGAGGGGTCGCGAAGTGCCAGCGGCAGATGGCGCGTGGCGAACGTCGCGCCCTGGATGTTCCTGTTCGAGCCGGCCAGCGCGGCTTCCGCAATGGATTGCGCGCGGGTCAGCGCAGTATCGGTGCCGATGCGATGGGCGACCGCCTTCTTGCTCGACAGCAGTTCCGCGCCGGCCAGAGACAACAGCACGACGAGCATCAGGATCGCGAAGATCGATGCCGGCCCTGCCATGATGCTGATGACGTTCTTGGTCTTGGTGCTCATTGACTGTCGGGACCCCCTGACCCGAAGCAATCGACGGGCGACCGGTACCAAAATCAGGTCCCAGGCAATGAAAGCTCGCAACTGGTGCGGGCAAGCGTGACGAACTTCAAATCTGAGAACGGCGCGTACGACACCGTGCTCCAAAAGAGAGCTGGGTCACGAGCACGGAGCGGGGCGGTCGGGCGTTGGTCGCACAACAATCCGGGTTTCCCCGAAGCCCCGGCCTGCAGGGCGAGGCGGCGGAGCTACTGCGTCTTCTGCGCCTCGAGCAATTGCACGCTGAACTGCCGCTCGGCATCGGTCCACACGTGCGTCACGGCGAGATCGGCCTCCGCCGCGAGCTCGGCGAAACCTTCGAGCGTGTATTTGTGGCAGCACTCGGTCCGGAGGTGCTCGCCGCGCCGGATCTTCACCGTCTCATCGCCGAGATGGATCTCCTGATCGCGCGTGCTGACCAGATGCATCTCGATGCGGCTCATGTCCTCGATCCACAACGCGCTGTGCTCGAACGCATCGAGGTCGAAATCGGCGCCGAGCTCACGGTTGAGGTGGCGCAAGGCATTCAGGTTGAACTCGGCGGTCACGCCAGCGGCGTCGTTGTACGCGCGCTCCAGGACCTCCGGGCTCTTGCGCAGATCGATGCCGATCAGCACCGCGCCTTTGCGGCCGATGATCGTACGCATCGTCGCCAGGAGCTGACGCGCCGCCTCGGTTTCGAAATTGCCGAGCGTGGAGCCGGGGAAATACACGATGCGGCGCCGCGCGGCCGCGATGTGCACCGGCAAATCGAACGGTTGCGTGAAATCAGCGCACACCGGGCTGATGCGCAGCTGCGGGTAGTCGCGTGCGAGCAGCCCGGCGGCTTCGAACAGGTAGTCGCGCGAGATGTCGATCGGCACGTAGCACGCAAGCGATTCGAGCTTGTCGAGGAGCATGCGCGTCTTGTCGCTCGAGCCGCTGCCGAACTCGATCAGGGCCGCGTTCGGGCCGATGAGCCGCGCCATCTCGCCGGCGTGCTTGCTCATGATCTGCATTTCCGTGCGCGTCAGATAGTACTCGGGCAGCTCGCAGATGCTGTCGAACAGGCACGAGCCCTCTTCGTCATAGAACCAGACGGGCGAGAGCTGCTTCGGCGATTTACGGAGACCTTGGAGCGCTTCGAGCGTGAGTTGATCGGCGGCGGGTTTGGGGCGGGCGAGTCGTTCCAGCTTCGACATTACGTCTCCTTCGCGCGAAATCACATATGACGAGCCAAGCGCACGCCCATGAATTGCCAGCGTGCGTGGGGATAGAAGAAGTTGCGATAGGTCGCACGGATGTGCGACGTCGGCGTGATGCATGAGCCGCCGCGCAACACGAGCTGATTGCACATGAACTTGCCGTTGTATTCGCCGAGCGCGCCCGGCGGGGCGCGGTAGCCGGGATACGGGGTGTACGGCGAGGCGGTCCATTCCCACACATCCCCGAACAATTGACGCAGCTGCGATTCGTCGTGCTCCGCATCGTCAACGGCGGCGAGCGGATGCAGCGCATTCGCTTCGAGCAGATTGCCGCGCACGGGCATTTGCGCGGCCGCGATTTCCCATTCGGCTTCCGTCGGCAAGCGCGCGCCGGCCCATCTCGCGAACGCGTCCGCCTCGTAGAAGCTCAAGTGACAGACGGGCGCGGCGGGATCGATCGGCTGCATGCCCGCCAACGTGAATTCACTGTCGAGGGATTCGGACCAATAGAACGGCCGCGTCCAGCGTTCCTGTTGGATCAGCGCCCAGCCGTCCGACAGCCACATCTCGGGCCGGCGATAACCATCGTCGCGGATGAACTCCGCGTACTCGCTGTTCGTGACCAGCCGGTTCGCGAGCGCGAAAGGCTCGACGAAGACCTTGTGGCGCGGCAGTTCGTTGTCGAACACGAACGCCTCGTCGCTCGCGCCGATGTGCTCGATGCCGCCGTCGAACGTGTAGAACCGCATTGGCGACATCGTGCTGGCCTGCGCCTGCTGCGGACGTGCGCGATAGGCAGGCCGCAGCGGATTGCACGAGAACAGGTGCTTGAGGTCGGTCAGCAGCAGTTCCTGGTGCTGCTGCTCGTGATTGAGGCCGAGCGTCGTCAGCGCTGCGATCGTGCTGTCGCCCCCGCGCGTCGCCAGCAGCGAGCGCATCTGCGCATCGATGTGGGCGCGATACGCCATGACCTCGGCGACGGTCGGGCGCGTGAGCAGCCCGCGTTGCGGACGCTCGTGCATCGGCCCGACGCTCTGGTAGTACGAGTTGAACAGGTACTCGTACTGCGGATGGGGTGAGCGATAGTTACGGACATGGGGCTTCAGGATGAACTGCTCGAAGAACCAGCTGGTATGCGCGAGATGCCATTTGGCGGGGCTGGCGTCGGGCATGCTTTGCACGACGTAGTCTTCGATTTCCAGGGGCTCACAGAGGGCTTGCGTCGTCGAGCGGACGCGATCGAAGTCCTGTGCAAGTAATGAAGCCGAATCCGCGGCCGGATATTCCCGAGGTTCCAGCAGGGCCATTCGGCCGTTCCCCTTAGACATGTGTGAGCCTCAACGCGCTCAGTGTCGAAAAGTTGCAAAATTGGCAGCGCGCCCGCTTTGATATGGCGCAGCAGCGCGGGCGCGCCCGGTTGCGTACAGACTGCGATTTCGCCCTTACAGTTCCGTGACTTACGACAGATTCCGGCCGCGCGGAGGGCAGGGATCGGTGACGCGTCGCAGTCTACGGAGAGATCTGGTCGGGTCCTGTCATGGTTTGCCTTGACGACTCGGAGGCACGCCGTTTTAATACGCGCCCCTCCGGCCAGTCTGGCCCAGGGTCAAAGCAGGGCCACCAGTGCCCGTCACCTGATGGCCAGGTAGCTCAGTTGGTAGAGCAGCGGACTGAAAATCCGCGTGTCGTTGGTTCGATTCCGACCCTGGCCACCATTTTTTCGTAAGAAATTCAATTCGATCGAACGACGCTTGCCAGCTGATGGACTGGCATGCGCAAAACGTCGCTACCGCGCCAGCAGGACCATCCGCTCGCGAAAAGTGGCATCGCGATTCCGTGCCGGGCAGCAGCGAACCGGTGCGCTCGCCGCTGCGTGAATGAATGTCGACGCCAATGCATCGACACAAGAGGGGACAGCTTTGACCTGTCCCCTCGGCTAGCGCCATTTCATGCGCCCTGAGCGGCCACCTCGATGACCACTTTGCCAAAGTGCTTCCCTGAGTCCAGATGGAGATACGCCTGCTGCGCTTCTGCGAAGCCGAACACGCGATCGACGACTGGAACGAGTTGCGCAGCGCCGACGAACCTTGCTAGATCTTCCAACATTGCGCGACTCCCGACATAAATGCCGGCGAGCCGCTTGGCGCCGCCGATCACCGAGATGATGTCGAGCTCGCTCGTGAAGCCGCTGACACCGCCGACCAGCGCGATCGTGCCGGTCGCACTCGTCGCTGCAATCGAGCGAGCCAACGTATCGCGGCCGCCCAACTCTGCAACCAAGCCGACACCGCGGCCGCGCGTCAGGCGCAGCACTTCTTCCTGCCACTCCGGCGTTGCACGGTAGTTCACGACATCATCGGCGCCGAGCGCGCGCGCACGTTGCAGCTTCTCGTCACTTGATGACGTGATGATCGTGCGCAGCCCGGCCGCCTTCGCAAGCTGCAACGCCCATATCGAAACGCCGCCGGTGCCGAGCAGCAACACCGTCTCGCCAGGTTTGAGCGCAGCTGCCTCGAACAGCATGTTCCACGCAGTGACTCCGGCACAGGATAGTGTCGCGGCTTGCGCGAAGTTGAGATGCGCCGGGAAAGAGGCGAGCGCGTTCTCGTGCAGTACCACCTCTTCCGCGAGCACGCCGTCGGCGGAGCCGCCAAGCGCTCCGACGCTCTTCTCGGATGTGACCTCGCCGTCGACCCATGACGGGAAGAAGGAAGTGACGACACGGTCGCCAATTCGAAAGCGCGTGACGTCAGGACCGACCGCGATCACCTCGCCGGCGGCGTCGGAGCAGGGGATGACGGCTCGCCCGGACGCCAGGGAGTAGCTGCCGCGCGCGACCATCAAGTCGCGATAGTTCAACGACACTGCACGCACCCGAAGACATACTTCATGTCCACTTGGTTTGCGCCGCGGTACCTCCTCGCGTGTGAGGCCTCGGATGTCTTGTCCGGGAACGATTCGATAGGCAAACATAGACAGCTCCGCTCGATCAATGGGAATGCATGCATGCGAACTCGTTATGAGTCGCACGAACCTGAATCGATGAGGCGGGAGCTAAGATATCGGCGCACAAACGGCGCTGGTGGCGCGATTGGCGAACCACTGTGTCGTCCGCGGGGCGACAATGGAGCGTTATGAGCGAGCGATTCGACAACATCGAACTATTCGTCGCCGCTGCCGAGGCCGGCAGCTTTGCGCAGGCGGCAGAGCGCTTGCGTCTGACGCGTTCGGCCGTGGCGAAAAGCATCGGACGATTGGAACGGAGATTAGGTGTCCGGCTGTTCCAGCGTACGACGCGCACCCAAAGTCTCACGGACGATGGCCGTGCCTATTACGAACGCTGCGTGCGCGCACTCTCCGAGTTGGAGCAAGCGGAAGCGGTGTTCGCCGCTCGACGCAGCGAGCCGAGCGGACGCTTGCGAGTGAGCGTGCCGGTCCTCTTCGGTCGTCGATGCATTGCACCAGTCCTTACGCGGTTGGCGCGTCAATACCCCGCGTTGAGTGTCGAGATATCATTTTCCGATCGCGTCGTGGATCTGGTCGAAGAAGGTTACGACGTGGCCGTGCGCGTCGGCACGCTTCAGGACAGCAGCACGCTGGCCGCGCGCAGGCTCGGCAAGCAGCGCATGGCCATCTGTGCGGCGCCGTCTTATCTTGCAAAGCATGGCATGCCGACAACGCTCGCCGAAGTTGCAGAGCGCGACTGCATCGTCTACTCGCAAGGCGGCCGCTGCGCGCCGTGGCGCGTGCGTGAGGGCGAACAGGTTCTCGAGCTGCGGGCGGTGAGCCGCTTGGCATTCGACGATTTGCAAGCGATCGCAGATGCGGCGGTCGCCGGGGCGGGCTTCGCCTGGTTGCCGTGTTGGCTGCTCGCTCCGCACATTGCTTCGGGTGAGCTTGCGTTGGTGATGGACAGCGATCGTGTTCTGGGCACGGACATTCACGCGGTCTGGCCGAAGACACGTCATCTGCCGATCAAAACGCGAGCGGCGATCGATACGCTCGCGATGCACGTGCCCGGCATGCTTGGGTATCCAGCCGCTCGCGAAGGTAGCGATGGCCTTCACATGCCGGTTAACTCCTGAGGGGACAGGACGAGGCGACGGGTGTCTCTCGAGATGCGCGAGGATGCGTTCGCTGAGCGCGATTGCGAGAGGAAGCATCAGCTCGTCTCAGCTCCGCGCAATCGGCGGAAGCTCTGGCGCGTCGATTCCTTCGAACGGATCGGACCAGGCATCGATCGCCTCGAGCCGCGCATACCATCGCGCAATCGCAGGAAACTCCGCGAGCGGCAGACCAGCCACGTCGTTGAAGGGCAGGAGGGCCGCCATCCTGAAATCCGCATAGGAAACTGCATCGCCAAGGAGCCACGCGCGACCGGCCAACTCGGCTTCGAGAATGACCGCCGACGAGTGAAACATGCGCAGCCCCTCATCCACCTGAAGCGGCTCGATCGGACCCAGCGCGTAGCGCTGCTTCGTGCCACGCTCGAAATGCACCATGTCGCAGGCGTGCATGAAATTGGACTTTGCCCAGCTGACCCAACGAATCATTTCCGGCTCGTCATCGCCTGTGCGCCAGAATTCGGAGTGCATGTATCGCGACAATCGACATGCGATGGCGTCTGTCTCCCACAGCGACCTGTCGCCGTCCACGAGAATGGGCACTAGCAAGTTGGGATTCAGGGGTCGGTAACGTTCCGCCTGGCCGGGCGCGCGAGGCGCTGCGTACTCGAATTCGACCGGTACATCTAGATAGCGCGCCACGGCAACCGCGAGCCGCGGATTCGGATTGCGGCTGAATAACAATTTCATCATTGTCCTCGCTGCTGGATTCCTGGTTCGTCGCATCGGCCAAGCCGACAGACACAGTCAGCCCAAGGACGTAGATGATGATGCCGAGCCGACATGAGATCGCGTCGCCGGCCTGATGTCGGCCTCAGAGAAAAGTGTGCGAGACGAGTTGCCGGGGTGTGGAATATTCGGGCGTGGTCGGGTCGCGCGCGCGCGCGCGCCCCCTTCCTTCCGAGAGCATGGCTTGCATCAAGCTGTTGTGAGTCGTTTGCGGATCGTCGGGAGTGAGGTTAGAGCGTGAGCGCTGGCATTGTTCGTAGCTGCAGTCGTGGCGTTTGAGAAATGATCGAGCTCCTTTTGCGTCTACCGTTGCATCGCCGCCCGCGCCGGAGATGCGAGGAGCTTCGGTCCCGCGACATATAGCCGTACTTGGCGCTCACATCGCATCACTCCGTGCGCGCCGTCATGCGGCTGTTGCAGCGGGAGACGAACGATGAGCAAGTCGAGCGAGCGTCTGCTGGCATTCCTGTTCGGGACGGTGATCGTGATCGTGATGCTGACGTTGGCAATGATCGTGCGCGATCCAACGCCGCTCCAATACACGGTGTTTCGAATCGTCCTCGCCTTGGCGGCGAGCGGTGTCGCAGCGATGATTCCCGGTTTCATTCACGCGCAGATTGGAACCATCGTGCGAGCCGGCGGCGCGCTCGCCGTATTCGTCATCGTCTACTTTTTCAGTCCGGCCGGGCTCGTGAAGACGGAACTCGAGATCGAACTCGACCAGCCGCTGGTGAACGCGGGCACGTACCCCAACGCGCTGAGCGTCATTCAGACGGCGCATTCCAAGGATGGGCCGCGGCGTATCGACGTGCTGCGGGTGACCGACGAGGGGTCCCTCGCGACCGCGGGCACGCACCGTTACGACAAGCTCATCATCGACAATGTCCGCGCAAAGCTGCCGCCCGGCTCCGTCATCGTCGCCAACGACATCGAAGGGATCGGCGCCGCCGCCTTCGTGGGCACGGATTTCTCGATCGTCGCGCGCCGCGTCTCGAATTTGACGATTGACACCTCGGGCGAGCAGATCCCAAGCGCCGAGGGCGGCAACGTTGCGCTGTACGTGAAGCAGGTGACAAACAGCAAGCTGTTCGCGCGGGGAGCGAATGGACGGGCGGGCGAAGACGGCGAGGCCGGCGCGCGCGGAGCGGACGGAGCGCACGGCAGGTCCGGCAACTGCGATGGTTTCGGTCGTTATCGAATGGCCCAGATCGGTGGCGATGGTGCGGACGGGGGTAACGGCGGCGACGGAGCCCCGGGCGGGGACGGCAAACCCGGAGGACGAATCATGCTGCTGACGCTCGTGAATCCGATCGCCAGTCAGGTAGATGTGTCCGGTGGAATCGGCGGCGCCGGTGGGCGCGGCGGCGAGCCAGGCGCCGGCGGTCGAGGCGGCCGAGGCGGCTCCGGATGCGTCGGCTTGGGCGGCAGCCAACCGACGAAATCCAACGGCCGAGACGGCAAGCCGGGTGTGGGCGGAGCGGACGGCAAGCGGGGTGCAGATGGTGCGCCCGGCGAGTATCGCCTGGTGCTGGTCAAATCGTTCGACGAAGTGGCGGCGTTGCTCGACAGCAGCACGAACGAGGAGCTTTATCGACGGCTGCGCACGCTGTGATGCGGTGAGTGGTTACGCCAAAGGAGCAGCCTGCTTCCGCCTTCGTTCCGGTGCATAGTGCTCGGCGAGCATGGCGCTTCGCTGTTCCTCGCTCGTCCAACCTACGCTGACGCCGCCATTAAGACCGACAATGAGGTATAGCGGCATCTCGATGCCATATTCGTTTGCTTCGAAGTCGTAGGTCACGAGCGCGGTCAGCGCCAATTTTTCGCGCAGCACATCGAGCTGGAGCGTCGCGAAATCCTTCTCGGCGTGAAGCGGCGCAACCGAGATTCGCGGTCTTGGCTTTCCAATTGGCCGGCAACGGGCATGTCCGAGCACAGCGTGGTCGTCTTGTTCGGTTCGTATGTCGACTCACGCCGGTAACCGGCCGTGATCGAAAAGGCGGGCGTGTAATGTCGACCCATGCGAAGCCGACGGATGCCGCCCATTCGGTTTCATCGCGCTCCGCAGCGGCAAACGTGGCCGAATCGAGGAACTCGAATTCCTCCGGTGCCGACAGCGACTGCGGCGCGCATGACGTTGACCCAGCTGCCGCCCCAAGATGACCGTAGGTAGCGGGCGCGAATGCGATGCAAGTCGCTTGAAGGCGCCGTCGTAGATCGCCAGGTCGTAGCTCGCCTCTGTCGTACAGTCGATCCGTACATGGGCCATTCGACATCTCCTCGATGTCTACGCGCGCCCCGGCACTCCGAATGCGATCGACTCGCGCCGTTCGTACAAGTCGAACGAGCAGTCGATCCGCCACGCATTGTTCGACTCCGGGATGCAGTTGATGGTTGCGAAGCCTCCCAGCGACGTCCCCAGGAACCGCGTTTCCACGCGACACCTGCAGGCGTAAGTACGGGTCGTTTCCGCGACTTCGAAGGTGAACGAGTCCGCACCGGCGAGATCCATCGGATCGCCGTTTGCGAAGACGAACGGCGCGTACAGCGCGGAGCCATGAATGGAATGCGTCGTCACTTCGGCACCCGCGGGACGATGGGCGCCGTCGAGCGGCGTGACTCCGACCGTCGCAACGCACGAGTGGTGCTCGTCGCCGGACAAGAACACGACATTGCGAATCTGCTGATGCGCGATGTACGCCAGGAGTTGATGCAGCGAATGCGGGTAGCCGTCCCACGCATCGGAGCGCAGTGCGCCCGCCTTGCTTGCGAGCGAGCTCACGCGGCGCGGCAACAAGATCGAGGGCGAGACGATGAAGATCGGCTTGCTCGAATTCTTGTGTGTGTCGAGCCAAGCGAGGAGCGCTGCGAATTGCTTGTCGCCCATGATCCTCGCCGTGTCGATGCCGTCTACTGAGCGAGCTTGCCGTTCAGTGCGGGTGTCGGCGAAGAAGAACTCGAATCCATGCAAGGAGCTCGCGAACCACAACGAGACGCCGCCATTAGTCGGCGTGGGCGGATTCAGAGTGCGCTGGAACTTGAGATAGGCCGCCTTGCCCGGGCTGGGGTCGGTATCGTGGCCTTCGGCCCAGTTGTCGGCGATCTCATGGTCATCGAGCATCATGTAGGCCGGAATGCGCTTGAGAACTTCCCGCACCGCCGGCGTGCTCAACCACTTCTCATACGGCAGCTCATAGCGATCGTCCTGCGCGACGGGGTCCATGAGGCCGGCCGTCGCATCGGCGTAAACCTGATCGCCCGCCAACACGAGAAATCTTGGGCGGGCGTGGGCGGTCGTCGTCTCGAGCAAGGCGACAAGGCGAGCGTACGAACCTGCCGCGAGCTCCTCATCGAGCGGCCCGGGCGGGTATTGGCAACTGCCCAGCGCAAAACAGAGGCTTCCATCGGCCTTCGCCGTCGTCGTTGCCGGCGGGCGTTGCACGAGCGCGGCGTCGAGCTTTCTGCGCGAGCAATCCATCAGGAAGTCCTCGACCATTTTTGTGAGCGTGAAATCCCGCGGATCTATGTACAGCAGGTTGTCGAAGCTGATCTCGATCGGGGCGGAAGCCTTGAATGGAAGCTGCGGCGACGGGCTATGCGTCTGTAGCTTTGGCGATGTGCTGGCAAGATCGCTCGTAAGCTTAAAATGGGCGTACGCCGAGTTGTTGGCCTTCAAAATAAAGTTCGCCCATGCATCGGGCGTGATCACATTGAACTGATCGTACGCGAGCAACACGAGCGCAGCTTCGCTCGCAAATTTGACGGGCGAGACGAGTGCCTCATACCACCGCGCCGCAGGCTCGACACCGGCAAACGCAGGTGAGCAAGGACGTATCGCATGAAAACTCGGCACGGCGACAGAAATCCAACGATCGTCGACCCGCCGCACCGGCGCGACCAACAGCCCTCGTGGCGCGCCGAGCTTGCGATCTTCGGCGACCACTACGCGCGTGAAGCCAGCATCCGACCCGAAGACGGGACCCAGCCAGGGCGCATCTGCAACGGGGCCGCGGCGGGCGATGCGCTGCGTCGCCCGCAGTTCGTCGCTCGAGCCTTTCGCGAGCCGATCGTCCCGCGATGCGCACGGATTGGTTTCGCCGAGCGGCGGTGTCGATACGAACTGAGTGGGATCGTTTAGGAATTGCTCGACCAAGGGAAACACCTTCGCCGCCGAATCGCGCCCGATCAAACAGTCCTGATGGCCGAAACCCTCCGCCACATGCCAGCGATAGCAGTCCACTTCCGCGGCTTGCATGAGCGCACGCATGCGTGTGACCGTTGCCGGATCCGCCAATCCGTTCTGAGCGCCGTGGATGCTGAGCGTCGGGATGCTCTTCCATCTCTGCAGCTGCTCGTGCGAGATGAAAATGTTCCGGCCCTTGCGCGAGGTAATCGATCCTTGTCGGGCAAAATGTATCGTCTGAAACGTCGTGCGCAGATTGATCGTGCCGAACATGTCGTCGATGTGCTCGAGCACCTCGGGTGCTACGTTCGGCGAATTGAAGACTCGCCCGAACCATGCATCCATGCGATGCCGCGTCCTGACCCAGGGCGTTCGCCGCCATGGCACCGGCGGATTCTCCGTATCGAACTCGTCATCGCCCGGATAGGGCATCGTCGAGAGCAGCCGGTCGAGCAGCTGCGTCGTCAACGTCTCTTCGTCGGGTCGCAGCTCGAACGTCGCATTGCCGATCGCCTGCTGCACGTAATTTGTGGCATACCCTTTGAAGATGTTCTCGGGCGAGAACACGATCATCGGACTGATTTGCGAAAGTACGACCGCGCCGACCGAGGCGAGGAATTGCGCTCGCTCCTCTGGCGAGAGCGCCCCTTCGACCTGCGCGCCCTTGTCGAGAATCGCCATGCTCAGCATCGTCGCGCCCATGCACTGTGCGACGACATCGATCTGCAATGCGCCCGTCTCGTGGCGCATGCGTTCGAACGCGCGCGGGATATCCACGCACGCCACTTGCTCGAAGGTCCATTCGTCCCGCGCCGTCTCGAGCGCGCTGCTAGTGCGCAGATCGAGCACCCAGACGTCGCGGCCTCGCTCCCACAGATACTGAGCGAGCCCGGGACGTAGCGCGTGATGCGCGAACGTCGTGCCGCTCGCGCTGAAGCCGTGGATGAGGACGATGGGCTTCTTCGTCGTGTCGGGTCGCGAATAGCGCGTGAGGACGATGTTGACCGGCCCGCCGTTCGCGCGACGTCCGACGGTCAGCGTGTGATAGACGGGCGGCGGCAGTCCAGGAACGATCCCCGGAAGACGTCGTGGGTTGCGCGACGTGCGTGCGTCGGGCAGGCGGAAGCTCCACACATGCGTCCTCAACAAGATCCGCAGAATGCACAGCAGGAACGACGCCATATCGAACAGCGCCGTCGCGTGATCGCGTTGCTGCGCGAACTGCATGAGATGTTTCTGATGGCGCGCAAAGAATTTCGGCTCCAGCTTCAGCACCGGACGTGCGTGCTCGTCGAGTCGCGCGATTTGCGGAAACGCTTCGACCGACATCTCGGACAGCTGACGCCACGGATTGCACCGTCGCGAGTACGTGAGGCGCTTCACGGTGTGAATCCTGCCATTCCCAAGCTGGCTTGCCGCAAAGCCTGAAGGGCTGCGGCGCGGCGCGCCGATCTTCAGCTCGTAGTCGAACACGCGCATCTCGCCTGCATGGCTTGCGACGTTGACGAACGTGCATATCGTGCGCAGCGGATTCCATGTGCCGCGCCGCGCGGGCTTGGCCTCGCGGGCGGCCCAGCGCTGCCACATGTCGCGCATGCCTCGATTGATGAGCCAGGCGACGAAGCCGCGCCAGAAGCGCTGCAGACGCGTCGATGGGGCGCGGTCGAGCAGCGTCATCCGCCCCGTCAGCGGAGCGGCAAACAGTGCACACGCTTCGAAACGCTGTTCGGTCGCGCCGGTATCCCACAGCTCGTTCCAGCAATCGACGTCGAAGATGCGGATGTAGCTGTCGGCCTCGTTCACGACCAGCTCGCGCTGCATGAGGCGCGCAAGGTCGCGCAGGCATGCGGGTGCGAACGCGATCGTGAGCTCGACCATGCGCTTGCTCGGTGCTTCGCCTTCCTGCAATGCCAGATCCATGACGCCGGTGACGCGCTCGAGCACCTTGATCGTCGTGCGCACGTCGCTCGCGGGGGCAACCGGCAAGGGCCTCGGCAATTTGCGATGCGTGTCGCTCGGTTCCGAGTCTCCATCGTCCAAGTCGCGCGTCAGCTGCGCGACGGACCGCAGTGTCAGTGCCGCGATCGTGAGCGCCGGATTGATGCCGAGCGAGCACGGAACGATGGAGCCGTCGAGAACGAACAAGCCCTCGTGCAGCGCTTGCGGCTCGCTGCCGTCGAACACACGTCCGTACTCGTCGACGACGCCGCTGTTCGCATCGTCGCCCATGGCGCAGCCGCCGAGCGGATGTACCGTGGTGGCGGGCCCGCGCGGAATGGACATCATGGAATCGAGCGCCGGCGGCAGCAGCCGCCAGATCGGATTCGGTAACACGACGCCGCCCAGCCGAGACTTCCGATTCAGCTTGGCGAGCGCCGCCGTCTGCTCATCGAACACGGTTTTGCCGTCGCCGGCGCGGATGCCGGGCCAGCGCACGCGGATCGCGCCGTTGCCATCCTTCTCTGTGCTGTCGGGCACGAGCTCCAGGGTGCCGGCGGCGCCGTCGTGTCCCATGACGCCGAACACTTGCGTGTTCGCGATCTTGCCCGCGCTGACGCCGCAAGGATCGTCGCCGCCTCGTTTCGGTGTGTGTCGCCCCTGGGGATCGGGTCGTCCCAGGCCCGCCAGCGTGTGAGCGAGCGTGAAGCTCTCTTCGAACAGACGCCGCAGCGGCCCGGGAATCGCGAACTCTTCGATCACGATTCCGCCCGTGCCCGTGCGCTGGTCGATCATTCCCGTGATCGTCGGGCCGATCCCGCGTTCGCCGAACGGCTGCGTTTCGTCGGCGACGGCGTTGACTTGCGCGTTCTGTCCATAGGCGACCGCGAGCAGGTCGCCGTTCGTGGAGAAGCGCTCGCCGAGCCTGGCGGAGAACCGCAGCTCTCGACGTTCCGAGCGCTTGAGAATCTCCGTCGACCCGAACGACCCGGCGGAAAGGATCACGCGCCGCGCTTTGAGCTCGCGTGCCTGCCCGCGTTTTCTCAAATCGTCATCCGTATGGACGACGTGAACCGTCCAGACAGCGTCTTGCCGCGACACGTGAGTGACGGTCGCGCCACAAAAAATCTCGGCACCGCGGCGGCGGGCGAGCACCAGGCAGTTCTGGTCCAGTGAGTTCTTCGCTTGGTGATTGCAGCCGGTCGCACAGTCACCGCACCGCAGGCAATTGCGGAGCTCGACATCCGCCGCGTTGGATCCGCCGTGGATCGAAATCGACAGCGGCACGCCTTGCGTCGTGCCGTTGCCGAAGCGTTTCAGTGCGGTGAACTTCGCTGGCGGCCGCTCATCGCCCTCGAAGCTCGGGAGCGGGCGATCTTTCGCGGGTGCCAGCAGCTTCTCGGCTTGCGCGTAGTAATCCGTCAGCACGGCTGCGCTACGGAAGGCGCGCGGCCAGGCGCTCGACGTCAGCACCGCATCTTGCGCTCGCGCCATGACGCCGGCATTGATCAACGAGCCGCCGCCGAGGCCGTTCGCGACGAGCGCGTTGACGTCCGGGCCGATGCGCAAATCGAGCAACGCATCGGAACGTCCGCGACATTGCTTCGCATCGGCAGTGTTGAATCGCACATGGCCGGGCAGCTGCGCTTCGCTGACCGGAAACATGCCCGCGAGATACTCGCGTCCTCGCTCCAGCACACAAATGCGTAATGGCTCGCCGGTGGCAGGATCGACCCTGCCGGCCAGCTTCGCGGCGGCAAGCGACCCGCCGTAGCCGCTGCCGACGATGATCAGGTCGAAATCGCACGGGTCCGCGCGAGATGCCTGCCGCGAGTTCAGCTCCGCCTCGAGATCCTCGAAGCCTCGCGACAGCCATCGCGCGCCTCGGCCTTCATCCAGCGACGCTCCTGCCGTGTTCGTCATCGAAGTCGCTCCCGCTTCTGTCCCGCATGATTCTTGATATTTCTCTGAGCAGAGCCTGCGGCATGACCGGTTTGTGAACGACCGGGATGCCGGCTTCTTGGGACTCGCGCAGGCGCTCGGGCGCGGTTTCGCCCGTCATCAGCAGCGCCGGCAAGTCGGGTTGGACACAACGCATCACGCGAATGGCCTTGAGTCCGTTGTCGTCGCCGCGTAACCGGAAGTCCGCGATGACGAGGTCGATGCGCTGCGCGCGCACGATCTCGAGCGCCTCGTGCGTGCCCGCTGCGACTTCCACGGTCGAGCCGGTCTGTTCTAGCAGCACGCGCATGCCGCGGCGCAGACTTTCTTCGTCGTCGATCACGAGCACGCGTAGTGCATGGCGCCGCGAGACGAATTCCTCGCGCACGGCCGCGTCGGTGTTTTGGCTCGTCGTCGCTGGGACCAAGATATCGAAGCGCGTCCCGCATCCGGGTGCGGAAGACATGGCCAGTTTCAAGTCCAAAAGGCCGATCAGCCGGCGGACGATCGCCAGGCCCAAGCCGAGCCCCCGCCGTCGATCTCGCTCGGGGTTCTCGATTTGATAGAACTCCTCGAACACGCGCTCTTGCTCGGTCTCGGCGATTCCGCAGCCTGTATCGACGATGCTGATCCGCAGTGAGCCCTCGTCCGCGCGACGCACCCGGATCGCGACCTGACCGGATTCGGTGTACTTGATCGCGTTCTCCACCAGATTGCGGATGACGCGCTCGAGCAGCTTGCGATCCGTGAGCACGGACACGTCCGGCGGACAGTCGAGCGACAGCTCGAGCCCTTTTTCGTGCGCCGCGGCTGTGAAGACCTCGACGATGCGTTGTAACAGTGGTAGCAGCGCGAATATGTCCGGCTGAGCCTTGATCGTCCCGGCGTCCAGCTTCGAGACGTCGAGCAGCGCATCGAGCTCGCCCGTCAAGTCGTGCAGCGCTTCATTGATGTCGCTGACGATGTTCTTGCTAGAAGGATCGAGCGGGCGCATCGACAAAGCTGCAGCGAATAACGACAACGTCTGCATCGGCTGCCGCAGATCGTGGCTCGCCGATGCGAGGAAGCGCGTTTTCGCACGATTCGCGGCTTCGGCGGATTCGAGCGCGGCGCGCAGCTCGCGATTGAGCGCAGCGCGCTCGAGCCGAATCTCGTACGACTCGCGCAGCATGCGGAACGTGTCCTGCGCGAGTGCATTCAGCACGAACCCGAACAGCACGATCAGCATCGCCATGAGTCCTTGCACCCAGCCGACCTCGCGCAGCACCGGGTTCAGCGCCCACATCAGCGCAAGCGGGCCGAGCGTCGGAATGATGTAGGCCAAGAATATCGGCCGGTAGCCAACGGCGGTGGCGACGGAGCCGGCGGCTAGGCCCACGAGCATCATCGACAGCACAGCCTGCTCGAACGAGGACATCGTGGGGAAGAAAGCCAGCGACAGACCGTGACTGACGCCGCTTAGTGCGACGAGACCGACAGTCATGTTTAGCCTCGCGCGCGAGTTCAGGAAGTGAAAGCGCGCGGGATCTTGCACGATCACACGCACGATCATCACGGTCGTCGCGAATCCGAGCCACAGCAATACCCATCGCAGGCTTGAGGTCCGGCTCGCCATGCCGGCGATTAGCACGAGCGACATGAACAGCGACAAGAACATGCGGCGCGGCTGCTTCGTCAATAGCGCTACGATCTGAGCTTCGAAGCTGTCGTGCGCCTCTCGCGAGGTTGAGTGTGGGGTTTCCACGGCGCGCCTAGTCGACCAGACCAAATTTGTCGACGAGGCGCAGCTCGTGAGCGCGCGCCATCGCCTGCAGCCGTGTGTCGACGCCGAGCTTCTCGAAGATGGACGTGAGGTGAGATTTGACGGTGCTCTCGGAGAGCTTCAAATCGCGTGCGATGACCTTGTTCGACTTCCCCTGCAAGAGCCTGCGCAGCACGGAGATCTCGGCGTCGCTCAGCCCTCGCGACCTGTCGGCTTCGTGGATCTCGGCGGTCGAGTTGCGCAAGGCATGAACGGGGATGTAGACGCCGCGCGCCAGGACGAGGCGCAGCGCCTGAGTCATGAGCAATGGGTCCGTGTCCTTCGGGATGTAGCCCGCGGCATCCATTTCGATCGCTTTCCAGACGCACTCGGCTCGATCGTCCGCCGAGACGACGACGATCGGTACCGAGCTGATAGCGGCGCGCATGCGCTTGAGGGAATCGAGATCCTTCATCCCTGGAAGGTTCAGGTCGAGGAGTACGAGATCGGGCATGCGGTCGTTCGCTTTCTGTACCGCTTCCTCGACCGACCGTGCGCCCGCAGTCGTCGCTGCCGGCTCGAGCTCCATGAGCAGCGCCTGCATTCCCCTGATGAGCAGCGGATGATCGTCCACGATCAAAACGTGCATGCCTCGAGTCTCGCGCGCGGGTTCGGCAAGCATCATAACCGCTGAGACGCTGCTTGCAGCTGGACTAACAGCCATTGGTGGACCGACTTTCGGCTGGCGGCATGGACGAATGGTTTGGCGGTCCGACGGATGTTTCGCGGGGCCCGCTCATTCAGAGTGACTCTCGCGCACGAGGCTGCGAGAGAACTTCATGGACCCACGGCGAGCGGAACATAGCCTTGCGACCCGAATGTGTCCCGTGCATGAGGTCGTGGAGGGGACGAGCGAGCTCAATCGGCAACTGGCCGCCGATTACCCGAATCTTCTCAAGGTACTGGGGCGGCATTGCCGGCAACACGTCGAGCCCGTCGACATCCTGCACGAAGCCATGCGCATCACGATCGAGCACCACCGCGCGGGCAGGGTCGTATGCGTGCTGCGCGTCGCCGGATACGTCTACCGCGTGGCGCTGAACCTGTTGCGCAATCACCGCCGTGCGTTCAGCTCACGTTTGCGTTACGAGGCCGACATCGCAGCCATGGTGAATCAAGCCTCGACGCCGGCGCTCGTGCATGCACAGATGCTGTCGCGCCATGTGCTCGACGCATTCGAGCAGCTCAGGTCCGAGCGCGATCGCACCATCATCAAACGTCACTATCTCGCGGACGAGAACAAGACCGCGCTGTGCCGCGAGCTCGGCGTCACGCCGGCCTCCTTCGACAAGCTCGCGTATCGAGCGCGCCGGCGTTTGCGATGTGCGCTGCTGGAGCGAGGTGTTTCCGAGCACGACGTGACATTCGTCGTAACGCGCGACCCGGCGTGTCTGGGACAGCTGCCGCAGACCTTGCCCTGCGAGGTCTCCTCGACGTGCGACATAGATTAAGCGGCAAGCCTAAGCGAAGGCTCGCCGCAAACGAAGCAAATAAGGGGAGTGTCATGCGGGTGAAGGTTGCAACGTTTTGGTTCGGGTTCGCGCTGTCGGCGCTCTACGGCTGTGGTGGCGGGGGCGGCGGAGGCGATTCGGGCGGATCGCCGGCCGCGAGGCCGAGAGTGGAGCTCACGTTGAGCGCCGCGGCGGCCAGAGTGGGAGACAATGTCACGTTGACATGGACCACGCAGGACGCTTCCTCATGCACGGCGAGCGGCAACTGGAACGGCGCACGCTCGACGAGCGGATTGGACACGATCAGGCTCGCGGAGGTCGGTAACGCGACCTTCATCCTGACGTGCACCGGCGCCGGCGGGTCGGCGTCTGACACCGAAACGCTCACGGCCGCCGCGGCAATGCAGCAGCTCGTGATTCCAGGAGCGCCCGCACCGATCAGTTACTCGAAAGGCGCCTGCATTCCCGAGGACACGGCGGACTACACGCTCAAGTGCATCACCAGCGCAGCCGGGATTGCGTCGAAGTACGACACGTTCACGAGCTCGACGAGCGGCCGCGTTACGTTCTCGCCCAATGGACAGCCCGTGACGACGCTCGGCGGCGTGTGCACGGGGGGCTTCGATCGCGTGCAGAGCCAATACGCGGTCGATACGACGCTCGTCGACCACGCCTTGCCGATGACTGGCTCGACGATCGCGGAGATCATCTACAAGCCCGCGCTACTGAACTCCATTACGCAGGACGTGATCTCGGAAATGTCGGCGCTCATGTTCATGGATACGAGCAATACGGATCGCATGGGCATCTTGATTCACGCGACTGCGTCAGGCGACGCCTTGAAGATCGCGACGGCAGGCACGGTCTCGAGCAGCGGTGCATGGGATTTCGTGCAATGCATCTCCGATGAAGGCGGCACGCCGCCGCCGCCTCCGCCGCCGGCCGGCCTGACCTGTCCAGCCGGTAACGGTGCTGGCGTCAACGGACTCGAGTTCTTCGGCACGACGTCATATGTGATTTCGAGCGCAGCGGCGAATCAAACGACACCGCGCAGCGTCGGTTGGGGCGTGCGCTACAACAATCAGAATCTCGCCTCCGGGTCGTACACGGGAAGCTTGCGCGTGACGCTGTGGGCCGTGCCGAACTCTTTCTCCGGCGGGACGATCTCGGGTCATCGGCTGTTCGTCGGATATCCCAACTTCGTGGGAGCGGGGGCACGGTCGACGAATCAGCTCTACAACTTCTCCTCGGTCTCCGACATCCAGAGCTCGGGCAGTGGCCCGAACCCGCCGGCAGGACGCTATTGCATCGTTGCCGCGCTCGATCATTTCTCGAGCAGTTGCACTTCCTCCGACGGCTACTGCTATTCCGACTGGGTGCAGTTCCAGGGGGCCGAGCAGTTCCAGTAGCAGCTTCGGCATATTGCGTTCGTTGAGCGTGGGCGCTTCGATGCTGGCGATCACTTTGAGCTTGCCGCTGCCGCAAGGGCATGCTCGATGGCGAACACGCGCTTGAGGCGTTGCGCCCAGCTCACGCGACATGCTTGGCAACAGGGGCGGCGCGAGGTAGGCCTTTGTGCCTTCTTCGCGCTGCGTCCGCGGCCTGCCGGCGTGATCGTCACGCGCCGGGCTGCATGCGGCGCGAATACTCCGCGGGCTGTCGTGAGATGGCCGCGCGGCGGCCGCACGAGAGCGGCGAGCTGCACCATGGCTGCCCATAGGTGATCGAATGGCCGATCAGGTCATGCAGGGGTCTACACGCCTTCGGGTCGGTCGCGAGGAAGCTGTGTTCGCACTCCAAACCTAGTCAGTTGATGGTCGGATCGATGCGCCCTTGTATTCAATCCGCCCACGTCGCCGTTGGCTCGAGAGCCAATTGCCGCGAATACTCGATCTCAGCCGCGGGGCAACGCTCATCGCAACGCTGTACGGCCCGCGCGCTCACGTCCCGATCATTCAATCCGCGTCCCATTAGTGCAGGAATGGTGCTGCTCGCTGAGGCAGCCTGTGTACTGCAACCCATCTTCCGATCTTCCGGAGAGAAACCGTTCTGCAGCAATCCATCCGTAGCATGGATCTTGTCGTCACGCTGTAGCTGGTTATATCGACGATGCTGCCAAGCTCCCCCCGCTGTCCGCGAGCAACGCGGCGGCGTACGAGCTCAACGTAGCGCCCTACATTCGTGGTCAGGGCGCGAACTTAAGGATGCAAAGTTCTTCCGCCTATGCGCAGACCCCATGTGACACCCCCTTATGACGAGCCTTCGTCGCTGCCTGGCGACGTCGTCGTTACGTTTGGTCCCTTTCGTCTCGATCGAATTCGCTACGATCTCCGCAAAGGCGATGCGGCGATCCGCATCGGCGCGCGCGCCATGAGCCTGCTGCTGGAGCTCACGCGCCAGCCGGGCGAAATACTGAGTACCCGCGAACTGCTTCGACGAGTCTGGCCGGGCACCGTCGTAGAAGAAGGCACTCTCAGAGTGCATGTCGCCTTGCTGCGCAAGATCCTGCGCAAGGCGGATCCAACGCGTGAGTATGTGCAGAACGTGACGGGCCGCGGTTATCGCTTCATCGCGCCGGTACAGCAGCATGAGCCCGCCGTCGGCGATGCTGGCGAGTCCTCCGTGGCCGAGCCAGCGCGTCACATGAACAATCTTCCGTCGCGAATCACGTCCATCATCGGGCGCGAGCAGGTGATCCTCAAGCTGGCGGAGAAGGTGGCGTCACAGCGCTTGGTGACGGTCACAGGCGTGGGCGGCAGCGGCAAGACGACGGTCGTGATCGAGGTTGCGCAGCGGCTCGCGACGAGGTTCTCCCATGGGGTGTGTTTCGTAGATCTCGCCGCGAGTACGGAAGCGCGCTTCGTGGCGAACGCGCTTGCAGCGGCGCTCGGCATCGCCCCGCTCGTCGCCGATCCGTTGCCGCATGTGCTCGAGGGCCTGTCGAAGCGATCGATGTTGCTCGTCCTGGACAATTGCGAGCACGTGGTGGAGGCCGCAGCCGCTCTCGTCGAAACGCTGCTGCGCACCGCGCCGAACGTGCACATCCTGACGACGAGCCGTGAGCCGCTGCGAGCCGCGGGCGAAGCGGTCCATGAATTGGCGTCGCTCGAAGTCCTGGCGGAAAACGCCACGTGCACGCGTGATGCGCTGCTCGGTTGTCCCGCGATTCAACTGTTCGTCGCCAGGGCGGAAGCGTACGCCGGCGTCGAGCTGACCGATGAGGAGTTGCACCAGGTCGCGGAGATCTGCCGCCGTCTGGAAGGCAACCCGCTCGCCATCGAAATCACCGCGGCACACGTGCGACTGGTTTCCGTGAGCTCGTTGGTGGCGAGCATGGGTAGCGAGCTGTTGTCGATCGACGGACGACGCACCGCGGAGCGCAGGCATCGTTCGTTGCGGGACACCTTCGACTGGAGCTATGGATTGTTGTCGTCGGCCGAGCAGGCCACGTTTCGCCGCCTGTCGGTGTTCGCCGGCTGCTTCGACGTCGAATGCGCCGTCGCGGTCGTCGCCGATGACGCGCTCACCGAGGTAGTGGCATTCGAAAGCCTGATGGGGTTGGCGCGCAAGTCTCTCATGCACGTCGATACGCGGCGCGGAGGGGATGCGTATCGGCTGCTCGATTTGCTGCGAGCTTATGCACGCGAAAAGCTGCTCGAAGCGGGTGAAGAGGATGAGGTGCGCAACCGGCACGCACGGATGTGGTGCTCCGTAGGCGCAATGCAGATTCAATCTCTGGTGCGACGCGGGGCGGATTGGGTCAGCGTGTTCGGTCCGCGCATCGCGGATTTGCGCGCCGCCACGGAATGGAGCTTTTCCGCGGCGTCCGGCAGTTCGCTGCGCATCAAGCTGACCCTCATGTCGATGTGGTTCGAGTTCGTGCTCGCAGCCGAATCTCCGGAGCAACTGGCCTGGCCCGAGCTGCACGCGTACATCCTGCGAGGTTGCGAGGGTCCGCTGCTGTCGGGTCTCGACGCCTTCTTGCGGCGCCCGCGCCGCTGGAATGAAACTTCGGCGCACGGCCACACCGTGCTGCAACAGATCGATTCGGCGCAAAAAGGCGCGCTTTGGAGCCTGTGGTTCGAACGTGTAGTCGCACGCGACTATCGAATCGCCATCAAGCTCGTCGGGGCGCTGGGCGAACGCGGGATCGGTGTCGGCGCCCACGATTCTCCGCTCATGGATTGCATGCTTGCATTGGCCTGTGGGTATGCGGGTGATCAAACGTCTGCCACTCGACACTCGCACTGGGCGCTCGCCACGTTGTCAGCGGGGCCGATGGCGGCACCAGGCATTCTGCTGAGGTGCCACGTTCGAACGGTGCTAGCTCGTTCGCTATGGCTCCGAGGTTTTCCGGACCAGGCCGTTGCAGCCGCGGAGCAGAGCGTCGACGAAGCGATGCTCGCGGGCAGCCCGAGCATGATCTGTACGACGCTGCTAGTGGCGGTCACGATCGCGACCTTGTGCGGGGACACGGCATCAGCGATCGACCATACGGAGCGCCTCCATGCGCAAGCGAACGCGCACGCACTGGATTACTACGCGTTATGGGCCGAGTGCCTGCGCATGATCGTCAGCGCACCCAGTGGCGCGCAGCTGCTCGAGTCGCTGCAGTTGTCCTCGGACCCGCTCGCGACGTCGCAGTACCTCGATCTCCTGGCATCGCTTCGCGAAGATCTCGTCAGTCGGGACGCCATGGTGCGCGCGGAGGCCGGTCGTAGCGGCTGGTGCACGTCGGAGATCCTGCGAGTGAAAGCCGAGCGCCTGATCCTGGACGGCAGCCAGGAAGCTGCGTCATGCGCCGAAGCGCTGCTGCAGCGAGCGCTGGAGACTGCTCGACGTCAGGATGCGCGCTCCTGGGAGTTGCGCGTGTCGATGAGCCTGGCGCGGTTGTGGCGGGGTCAAGGGCGAACACGGGAAGCGCAACTGCTCCTGAACGACGTCTATTCCCGTTTCACCGAAGGATTCGGCACCGCCGATGTGCGGGCCGCCGGCCAGTTGCTCGAGGAGTTGGCAAAGTAACTGCATCGCTGGACCGGCTCAGGTCGACGCGCCGACTCCGCCCGTGAGTCGCGCGACGGGCGGAGTCCAGCGACAGGTCGTGCGCACTCATGTCGACGCGCGTGACCACCGCACCCGCAGATTCGTCACCGTGCGAATGGCGGAGCCGCCTCGAACCACGATCGGATCGCCGTCGATCGCTAGATTCGGCAAGCGCTGTGTCAGCGCCAAGAGGCCCTCCTCCAGTTCGATCTTCGCCAATGCCTCACCGAGGCAACGGTGTACGCCGCCGCCGAAGACGAGATGACGACGCGGCAGATCGGCGCGACGGATATCGAAGGTATCGGGCTCGCTGTAGACCTCCGGATCGCGCATGGCCGCGAGCGTCGACAACGACAGGATCTGCCCGGACGGCAACGAGCAGCCATCGAGGCTGATGTCATCGAGGGTGACGCGAGGCACGGAGGCCACGGACGGCTCGTATCGCAGGCATTCGAGCACCGCGGCCGGGATGAGCGAGGGATCGCGGCAGATGGCATTCCATTGATCTCTGTTCTGCAGCAGCAACGATGTCTGGATCGCCAATGCGCTTCGAGTCGTGTCGCTGCCGCCGAGCAGGATCGTCATCATCTGCACGACGGATTCTGCGTGCAGCAGCTTCCCTGACGCATCGACCGCGGCTGCGTACGAGGTCAGGAAGTCCTCACGCGGTCGCACCCGGCGATCCGTCAACAAATCGTCTACGTATTTGCTGAGCTCCGCCGCGGCATTCTGCATCTCCGGCACGTCCTCCTTGGTGAACGTGGAGCTGAACGCGCGCGAGAGGCTGTACACGCACCGCGTGAAGTCGGGAATGTCCGCCTCGGGAACGCCCAGAATGTGACAAATGGCGCGTGCAGGCAGCCAGTTCGCAAAGTCCGCGATGAAGTCCATGTGCCCCGCCTCGTAGCGGGCGTCGATGAGCTCGTGCGCAATGGCGCGAACACGCGGGCGTAGATCGTTGATGAATTTCTGCGCGAACGTTCGTGTCAACGGCAGGCGGCGTTGGCGATGGTCCACGCCATTGCTAAGGACCATCGTGTACTGCAGAAAATCCAACAATGGCCCGTCGGTGACGCCGCGGGCCCGCGCGATCTCGGTTTCCATCTGCCGGGTTCGTGGATCGGTGAGCAATTGCTCCACGTCCCGGGCGCGAATCGCGATATAGATGCCGTCGTCTCGCCGCAATAGTGGTGTGAAGGGGCGATAACGGCGAAAGATCTCATGGGCGTTCGAGTAGAGGTCGGCAGCGCTTACAGTGAATGTGGTGGACATGGGCAATCTCGTTCGGGTGTCGGTCTGAGCAGTGGGCAGTAGCAATGCGGCTCGAGCGACTGCAATTCCTGCCTTCGTTCAAGCCGTGCCCGAGCAGTGTGCTCGCCGATCGCAGCCGAGGCGCGTTGCGAGAAGTGAAGTTCTGAGAGGCGGCCAACGCGCTTCCATTCACACGCGCTGCAGCTCTTAACAACTGCTGCGTGACACATGGCGTATACGTTCATGTCCCGATCGTTAAACGCGCGTCCGGTACATTCAGGATTCTCGATGCTCGTCGCGGCAGCATCCTGCGGAAGCCATCATTCCCAGGGAGATGCAACGTGAAGAAGACCCAATCCATACTCGCCACCGTCGTAGCGTCAGCTTCGTTGAGCACGTCCGCCGATGCGCAGGCGCCGGCCGCTGCGCCGGGCGGTGCGGCCGCGAAGAACGTCGTTCTCGTGCACGGCGCCTTTGCGGACGGCTCTGGCTGGCGCGGCGTCTACGACGAGCTGACGAAGCGCGGCTTTCGCGTCACGATCGTCCAGAACCCGCTCACCTCGCTCGCCGATGACGTCGCCTCCACGCAGCGCGTCCTCGATCGGCAGGACGGTCCGACGATTCTCGTCGGTCATTCGTGGGGCGGAACGGTCATCACCGAAGCGGGCATGCATCCGAAAGTCGTCGGGTTGGTGTACGTGTCGGCACTCGCACCGGACGCCGGCGAGTCGACGGCGCAGCAATATCAGGGGTTCGCAGGGACGCCTGAGTTCGTCATCGACACGCACGAGGATGGTTACGGATTCCTGAGCTTGCAGAAGTTCAAGGCCGGCTTCGCTCACGACGCCAGCGATGCGGACGCAGCATTCCTGCGCGATTCGCAAGTGCCGATCAACATGTCGGTGTTCGCAACCAAGCTTGCGCACGCGGCATGGCGTCACAAGCCGAGCTGGGCCGTGATCGCGACCGAGGACAAGGCGTTCGATCAAGCGATGCTCGTTCACATGGCTACACGCATTGGAGCGAACATCACCAGAGTCTCCGCCAGCCACGCGGTGTTCATGACGCAGGCGAAGACCGTGGCGGACACGATCGATCGCGCCGCGCGAGAGGCCGCGAAGACAGTGAAGACATCATGAGCGCCTTGCGCCGAGTGCTTGCCGCGAGCGCGGTGTCTTTCGCCGTGGCCTCGAGTGGCTGTGGCAGGACTGGATCGACCAGCGAGGTTCGGGACCCCTCGCCGCCTGCGGGCGTGGGGTTTCAGCTCATTCGCAATGCGACGGTCAAGATCAGTTACGCCGGTACGACGTTTCTCGTCGATCCTATGCTCGGCGATCAGGGCGCTTTTCCGGGCTTCTCGGGGACTCACAACAGCCACCTGCGCAACCCGCTCGTGGCGTTGCCCGTGCCGCTCGATGAAGTGATGGACGTCGATGCGGTGATCGTCACGCATCTGCATCCGGATCATTGGGACGAGACGGCGCGACGTCAGTTGCCGAAAGCCCTGCCGATCTTCGTGCAGGACGAGCAAGACGCCGCGTCGGTGCGCAACGACGGCTTCACGGACGTTCGAGTGCTAGGCGACGCGGTGATGTTCAACGGTACGCGCCTCACGCGCGTTCGTGGCCAGCACGGCACCGATCGCCACATGGCCGAGTTCGGTCCTGTGCTCGGCAGCGTTTCGGGCGTCATATTCGAGCGTCCGCAGCATGTCAGTGTCTACGTTGCCGGCGACACGATCTGGTGTCCGCCGGTCGAGGCGGCCATCGAAACGCATCGCCCCGATGTGATCATCCTCAACACCGGTTACGCGCGCATCGTCGGGTTCGACGGCTCGATCATCATGGGCAAGGAGGACCTGGCGCGGGCGCGCACGCACGCTGCGGATGCGGTGCTGATCGGCGTGCATATGGAAGCCGTCAATCATGCGGTCCAGTCGCGCGCGGAATTGGCTCAGTACATCGTCGAGCAGCAACTCGACGCAACGCGCACCCGGATCCCCGCGGACGGTGAAACATATCGCTTCGACGCACTCGAGGCGAACGAGCGTGATCAGCGATCGGAGTGAGCGTCCCTCAGAGCTCCAGAATGCCGCGCCTGATCGCGAGCAATACCGCATGGGTTCGATCTTTCGCGCCGAGCTTCGCGGTGATGCTCTTCATATGTGCCTTCACCGTGCCTTCGGTGACGTTCAGGATTTCGGCGATCTCACGGTTGGCATTGCCATGAGCGACTTGCCGCAGCACCTGGATCTCGCGCGGCGACAAGGCGTCGTCATCCGCGTGCTCCGCGAGCTCGATGGCGATCTCCGGCGGCACGATGCGGCGGCCGGCGTGCACGGATCGGATCAAGTCCCTGAGCTCCTTGCGCATCATTCCCTTGAGCATGAAGCCGCGTGCGCCGCTCTTGAGCGCGCTCATCACCTGCGCGTCGCCCCGATACGTCGTCAGGACGACGATGCGCGCATCGGCCCACTCGGCCAGGATTTCGCGCAGCGCCTCGAGCCCGCCCATGACGGGCATCTGCAAATCCATGAGCGTGACATCGGGGCGATGCACTCGAAATTGCTCGACGGCTTCGCGGCCGTTCGAACCTTCGGCGATCAGTTTCATGTCGGGCTGTTCGCTGAGCGCGGCTCTGATGCCGTCGAGGAGCAGGGGATGATCGTCCACCGCCATCACGGTGATGACATGCGGGTTGTCGTTGTCGCTCGTCACGTCACGTCCTCCTGCTTCGTCGGGCGCAACCTGTCGTGCCCGTTCCGGCCGCTGCCGGCGACGGTATCAAAAGCGAGCCTGACGAGGATATGCAACCCGGCCGTGGCGGCTGCACCTGTGCGGCGCCGATCGACCCTCCACTGCGTGGTCATTCGTTGCCCGGTCGCGCGGCAAGGCAGCGAGCATCCCTTCGTGAATCGCTCGCGCGCTCGACCGTGTCGGCACCGGTCATGATTCCGAGGCGATCGGCCATGCGCACCAGGTCGGCGAACGAGCGTGCACGCAACTTCTCCATGATGCGCCGGCGGTGAATCTGCAATGTGGCTTCGCTGATCCCAAGGATTGCGGTGGCTTGCTTGTTGAGCATGCCCTCCGCAATGAGCGGCAGGACCTGCCGCTCGCGCGGCGTCAACTGCGCATAGCGCTCCTTCAGTGCCGCGAACTTCGTAGCCGTCGCGAGCACCCACTGTTCGAGATCGGAGTCCATGCGATGCACATCGCCCGCGTGCACCAGCATGCACATCGTCCCGCCGCTCACCCGCGTGGACGGAAAATCCGCGCCGGAGCACTCCGGGCGCGGAGTTACATCGTCGTGGTCGGGTCTGGAGTCGGCGGATTCGCGCCACAATGCGCGGTCGATGAGGACGAACAGCAGCGAGCAGTGATGGTTCATGTCCATGTAACCCAAGGGCACTTGCGGCCAATCTAAACGTTCGATCGGACGCGGGCATCCCTCTAGCGGCGAGGATCGTCTTACTCTTTAGAGGTAGACAATCGGCTCTCCGAAGCGGGCGCGAATACCATGGATAACGGATAGTCTTTGCAATAGCGTCCATCGAGAATCCTTGCGTGGTGTGATGCGATGCTCGCAACCGCGACATCGGAACCGCCTTGGATCACGCAAGAGTTTCATACATGAGTTCCGCTTCAGCTCCTCGCGAGGCTACTGTTCTTCTGAACCACGGTGCGCTTGTCGATGCTCGCTCGCCTGTGAGCAAGCTCATCCCCTTGCTGCACGACAGGGATTTGAGCGCGGGCACCGTCGTCATTCTCGATTTCCGTTTCGAGCTCAATGAATCCAGCGAGCATCGCATCTCGATAGCACTGCGCAGGCAAACACAAATACCGCATTCCGCGAGCAGCCCGCAGGCAACGTCGGGCACTGCCATTGGCAAGCTCGCGGCCTGGCAAGAGCGGCGTGCGAAGGAACTGCTCGCTGCAAGCGTCAACGGCAACATCTCGCTCGCCGCTTTGGCACAGGAATGCCAGTTGTCCATTCGTCATTTCACTCGCGCTTTCCGCGCGTCGACCGGCGTGTCCGCGCATGGGTGGCTACTGCGTCTGCGGATCGAAAAGGCGAAGACGTTGATGGCGAGCTCTCGCCGGGTGTTGGCGGAGATTGCTCTGGAGTGTGGGTTCGCCGATCAAAGTCACATGACCCGCGTCTTCCGGCGCTCGATCGGCCTCAGTCCTGGCGCCTGGAGGCGCTTGCAGCAACGCTGATAGCAGCAAGCCCAGCGCCCATCGCTGTTCACTCGCGAAGTGGCGATCCTCTGTATTATGTGATCCGGATGGCGTTTTCTCACGCGCCCGGCCGATCACATGAGTGCCCACTTCTATCTGGTGCCGATTGCACTGCCGACACGTTGGTCGTGCCGAAATCGGTCGCGTCCGCTGGTCCCATGGATGTGTCTACTCCTGCTTCTGGCAAGCAGTTTCCATCCCGCGAGCGCACACGATCCAGACGCGCTGCTGTCGCAGTATGGGCACACCGCGTGGCGGGTACAGGACGGAGCGCTGCCCGGCGCGGCGGGTGCGATCACGCAGACGCAGGACGGGTACTTGTGGGTCGGGACGAGCGCCGGACTGCTGCGCTTCGACGGCGTCAGGTTCGTACCGTTCTCACCTCCTGACGGCGAGCGTCTGAGATCGCCCGAAATCGTGTCGTTGTTGGCGGCGCGCGACGGCAGTCTCTGGATCGGCACGACGGTCGGGCTCGCGCATTGGTCGGCAGGCCGCCTGACGCACGTGTCCGATGTCGTAGGGTCGATCCAAGGCATCGTGGCGGGCGAAGATCAAGAGATCTGGTTCGTGCGCTCACGCTCGGCCGACGAGCGTGGTCCGCTATGCCGGGTCAGCGCAGCACTGGAGGCGCGTTGCTTCGGCAAGGAAAGCGGGATTCCTTTCCGTGTCGCCACGTCGCTGGCGCGAAGCGCCGACGGTGATCTGTGGATCGGTAGCAATACCGGAGTCGTGCGCTGGAATCCGACCTCGCAGCGAATCTACTCCCCGATGTCGTCCGCATTGAGTCCCGATCTTCTCGGCGTCAAGGCGCTCGTGCCCGCCACCGATGGTTCGATGTGGGTCGGATTCGCAAAGCAAGGACCTGGGCTGGGGCTGCAGCGACTCGTGAACGAGCGATTCGAGACTTTCGAAGCATCCGGCCTGGTGGGCGATTCACTGCAGGTCGCCACGTTGATGGTCGACAGTGCGCAAGCGCTGTGGATCGGTACAGTCGCCGGGGGAATCTATCGCGTGCGAGGTACGCGCGTCGATCGCTACTCGAGCGCCGATGGGCTCTCGAGCGACGGAGTGGCGCACTTCTTCGAGGATCGCGAGGGAAACGTGTGGGTCGCGACGTCCCGAGGCCTCGACCGCTTTCGCGCCATGCGCGTGCTGACCTACTCCGTACGCGAGGGGCTTTCCAATGCTGGCGCTGTGGTGGCGGGTCGCGACGGCACGGTGTGGATCAACAGTTTCGATTCCGTCGTTGCGCTGCGAAAGGATGGCATGCAGTCGTTGCAAGGCGGACGTGAACTGCCGGGAGTCCAACCGACATCCATGTTCGAGGATCGGGAGGGTCGCCTGTGGGTGGGTGTGGATCTCGACATGACAGTGCTCGACAGCGGACGACTCCGACGCATCCCGGGTCTTGACGGACGACCCATCGGAACGGCGGTCGGAATTACGCAGGACACGAGCGGCGACATCTGGGTTCTCGCGCTCGCAAATCCCACGAAGCTCGTGCGGATTCGCAATTTTCGCGCCGTACAGGAACTCGCACCGCCGGAGATCCCGCGGACGGGGCGTGTGCTTGCGGACCCGAAAGAAGGCCTGTGGTTGGGCACGAGGGAAGGAGACCTTGCGCACCTGACGGAGCGCGGTCTGCAGACGGTGAAGTTTCATCGCGATTCGTTGTTTGCTCAGGTTCACCAGATTGCGTTTTCCCCTGAAGGCGCGGTGCTGGCCGCGACGGGGTCCGGTGTCATCGGCTGGCGCGCGGGCAAGTCCGGGATTCTGAGCAGCGCGAACGGTCTGCCTTGCGACCGCGTCACCGCACTGGTGTTCGACGCTCATGGTGCCTTGTGGCTCTATGCGGCGTGCGGCCTCATTCGCATCGAGGCGCAGGAACTCGCGAAGTGGTGGGCGCGCAGCGAGGCGTTGCTCGAGCACACGCTGCTCGATGCCACGGACGGCGTGCAGGGCTCAGCGACGCCCTTCGGGCCGCCGGCCATGCGCGCGAAGGACGGGCGGCTGTGGTTCGTGAATGGCCTCGCCGCCCAGAGCGTCATGCCTGACAGGCTTCCGACCAATCCGGTCATACCGCCAGTCCATATCGAAGCCCTGGTCGCCGATGGGCAATCTCAGCCGCTCGATGGGGAAGTCCGTCTGCCGGCTCGCACTCGCGACATCGCAATTCAGTACACCGCGCTGAGTCTCGTACTTCCCGAAAAAGTACTGTTTCGCTATCGGCTGGAGGGACATGACGAAAACTGGCGCGACGTTGACACCCGCCGTGAGGTGATGTTCGCTGATCTGCTGCCGGGTACGTATCGCTTCAACGTCATTGCTCGTAACAACGACGGCGTGTGGAACGACGTGGGCGCGTCCGTCGCCTTCGTCATTCCACCGATGTTCTATCAAACGGGTTGGTTCCGGGTCATGTGCCTCTTGGGCGTCGCCGCAACGATCTGGGGTCTCTTCAGACTTCGTCTGCGCCAGATCAAGCGAGGATGGCAGGCGCAGATCGAGGAGCGAATCTTGGAGCGAGAGCGCATCGCGCGTGAGCTCCACGATACGTTCCTGCAGAGTGTGCAAGGACTGATGCTCAGGTTCCAATCCGTGCTCGAGATGCTGCCATCGGGGGCGCCGGCACGGCAGCGAATGGAGGACGCATTGGATCGCGCCGATGCCGTGATCAATGAAGGTCGCGAGCGCATTCGGATGCTGCGCACACCGAAAGAACTGCGCGAGGACATCGCGCAATCGCTGCACGAGCTGATCGCGGAGCTGGCCGTCGCGGCCGATTGCGACGTGCGCGTGACGATAGAGGGCGAAGCGCGCGGCTTGCACCCCGTGGTCGCGGACGAGGTCGAAGCCATCGCGCGTGAGGCATTGAGCAACGCATTTCGCCATGCTCACGCGACCCGGATCGAGGTGCTGATCAGCTACTCGCGCAAGGCATTCATGGTCCGCGTCGTCGATGACGGTTGTGGATTCGAGTGGGGAGACGACGCGCGCGGCAAACCCGGTCATTGGGGGCTGCTCGGCATGCACGAGCGTGCCGAGCGTATTCGCGCCCGTCTGAACATCGTGAGTCGCCGGGCGGCGGGAACGACGATCGAGTTGGTCGTGCCGACAGCGCTCGCTTTCGGGAGCGGCGCTCGACTCACGCGCGTGCCAGCGTGTACCGAATCGGCCGACCCGGAGCCGAGATAGCGCCGCTTCGCCTGCGCGCTCCGCGCGCCTCGCTCGGGTGCGCCGTCACTCGAGAACGTCTTGTTTGTCCCTATCGTTCAAAGGGTGTCCTGCCCGTGCAGGAACTGTCGCTTGCCTCTGCGCCAGCATGTCTGCCGCAACCGCCGCCGAGGAAGGACAAACAGCGTGAACGAATTCATTCGCACCGCCGTCGGCGTCGCCGCGGAGCGGTACGACTTCATCGTCTGTGGCGCGGGTTCCGCCGGATGCGCTCTGGCGGGCCGACTTGCGGAAGATCGCGGCATCAGGGTGCTGCTCATCGAGGCGGGCGGCAGCGATGACGTCGCTGAAGTGCTTACGCCGGGACAATGGCCGCTCAATCTCGGCTCCGAGCGCGATTGGCAGTTCGTCGCACAACCGAACCCTCATCTGAATCAGCGCGCGATTCCACTCAACATGGGCAAGGTGCTCGGCGGCGGTTCGAGCATCAACGTGATGGTATGGGCGCGCGGCCACCGGAATGACTGGGAGCACTTCGCGCAGGAAGCCGACGACGATGCGTGGAGCTATCGAGCCGTGCTCGACGTCTATCGTCGTATCGAAGATTGGCGGGGCACGCCCGATCCGGCGCGGCGCGGTCGGGGCGGTCCGGTGCACGTCGAGACGGCACGCAACCCGCAGCCCGTTGCAATGGCGATGGTCGAGGCGGCGCGGTCGGTCGACATTCCTACGTACGACAGTCCCAATGGCGCGATGATGGAAGGTCGCGGTGGCGCTGCGATCAACGACCTGATCGTGAAGGAAGGCCAACGCTCGTCCATCTTCCGTGCCTATGTCTTGCCGAAGATGGACCAGCCAAATCTCACCGTTCTGATGCACACGCAGGTGACTAAGCTCGTCATGAGCGGCACGACGGTCATCGGCGTGGAAGTCATACAAGGTTCGCAGCGAACACGCATCATGGCGGATCGCGAAGTGATTCTAGCGATGGGGGCGATCAACACACCGAAGGTGTTGATGCAATCCGGCATCGGCCCGGATGATGAGCTGCGGCCGCACGGCATTCCTGTCATCCAGCATTTGCCTGGCGTCGGGCGCAATCATCAGGATCATGTGTCTTTCGGCTGCATCTTCGAGTCGAACGAGCCGCTCGCCGTCGGCAACGGCGGCTCGGAAGCGACGCTCTACTGGAAGACCGATCCCAGGCTCGACGTGCCCGACGTGTTCCATTGCCAACTCGAATTTCCGGTCGCCACGCCGGAAACAGCGCATCGCGGTGTGCCTGCGCACGCCTGGATGGTGTTCGCGGGACTGTCACATCCCAAGAGCCGCGGCAGGTTGCATCTCACGGGTCCGGACATGCGCGATCCCATTCGCATCGAGGCAAATACCTTGTCGCATCCTGACGATCTGCGTAGTGCGATGACGACGATCGAGATCGGCAGAGAAATGGCGCACGCTCCGGCCTTCAGGCGCTTGCTGAAGCGCGAAGCCATGCCGGGCAAGCTCGATGCGGCCGACATGCAAACGTACATTCGCGACGCGGCGGTCACGTTCTGGCACCAGGGCTGTACGGCGAAGATGGGTAGTGACTCGATGTCCGTCGTGAACGGCCGTTTGCAGGTCTATGGCATCGACCGACTGCGGATCGCGGACGCCTCGATCCTGCCCAACGTTCCGAGCGGCAACACGATGGCGCCGTGCGTCGTGATCGGCGAGCTCGCCGCGGATTTCATCAAGAAGGAGTACGGCCGATGAGCCGCAACTCGCGCATGCTCGGCGAGGCGCAAACGAGCGAGAGGAGCGAGCCATCTTCGCGAGCGCGCTATCGCACCGTCAGTACGTCGCATGGCGTCATCGCGGTCGAGGAGCGGGGCGAGCACGGTGTGCCGGTGCTTTTCATTCACGGCAACTCTTCGTGCAGCGGTGTGTTCGGCGCGTACTTGAACGGGCCGCTGGCCGCACGGATGCGGTTCATCGCGATCGATCTTCCGGGTCATGGTCACTCGGCCGATGCGCTCGACCCGGCGCGGAGCTACACCATTCCCGGATTCGCCGAGGCGGTGTGCGAAGTGCTGGCGGCGCTCGATGTGCCCGAAGTGGTGGTCGTCGGCTGGTCGCTGGGCGGCCATGTCGGCGTCGAGATGCTCGCAGCGTCGCGCCGGGTGCGCGGTTTGATGCTCATCGGTGCGCCCCCCGTCGGGCGGAACCAGTGGTCACAAGGATTCGTGGAGTCACGCCACTTCGAACTCGCATCCAAGCAGGATTGGACGCTGAACGATGCGCATGCCTTCGTGTCGACGATCTATGGTCAGATGCCGCAACACAGTCTGCGCTACGCGGCGCTACGCGCGGACGGCCGGATGCGCGCGCGGCTGTTCGAAGCAGCACGCGCAGGCATTGGCGCGGATCAACGGCTCATCGTCGAGACCAGCCGTGTGCCGATCGCCATCGTGAACGGCGCAGCCGACCCCCTCGTCAATCTCGATTACTTCGATACGCTTGCGTATCCCAATCTCTGGGATAGCCGCTGTCATCGTCTGCCCGGCTTGGGTCACGCGCCGTTCTGGCAAGCGCCAGACGTGTTCGCGTCGCTGCTGCAGCGGTTTGTAGCGGAGATCTCCTCCAGCGCGCGGCGGGCAGCGGCCGACGATTGATCTCGTTTTCAGCCCGACGCATCTTGCGCGCGCGACGCGTCGTCGTAACCGCGCTGCCACTCGTGCGCCTCCGGGCTATCCGTTTCGAACGGACAGCGGACGTCGGTTTTCACCTGCGCATACCGGCCTTCACGGCGCGCCGCCTGAAAGCCATCCACATACGCTTCGCTGCGCGATTCATTCATTGGCGTCACCTCGCTGAATGCAACGCGCGGCAAGGCGGACAGTTCATGGCGCCCGCGCATCACGGCGCCGCAACGGGTCAGCCATGATCAGGGACTAGCACGATGCCCCAAGCCCGCCGCGACCGTGCGCAGTGAGCGTCAAGCCTCCATCGCCGTCGCGTAGAACTGGATCAAGTACACCGACGCCGGGAACGGCGCCTTCAGTTCGAGCAGCGCGGGCGCCGCGTCGCGACGTACGAGGCAGTCGCGCGCGCCGAGCGAGAGCTCGGTTCCGCCATCGACCGTGCAGACGAGCTCGCCGCGTTCGCAGAAGACGATCGACGGCGCGACGACCGTCACTTGCATCGGCGGCGCATCTATCGTGAGGCGCTGAACGCTGTGTCGACAGCGAGCGGAGCGCGTCATCACGTTGAGGTCCGTGATCGTTCCTGCGAGCAGCCGCGCCTCGAGCGCACGGTCGGCTGCGAAGTGAAAAGGATCGGATGCGGGTGTCAAGACACGTGCGTCGCCCTCGCTCGCTCCGAAATCGAGCGCGACGCCCGCGCCTTCGAGCACGCACAATGTGCGATCGATACCGGGGAATATCGAGAACGGTCCGTCTCGTTCCACGACTGCCATGCTGACGCGCCAATCGAACGTATCGAAGCTGGCGCCCGGCGGAGAGATCGCGATCTCGAACGTCTCTCCGCCGCCGTTCTTCCAAGGCATGCGCCGATAGGCCGCCTTCCGCAGAATCTCCAAGCCGCCTCCCGCTAGCGGTCGCGAATGCTCGGCAGATCGAGACCGCGCTCGCGTGCGCAGTCCAATGCAATCTCGTATCCGGCATCGGCGTGTCGCATCACGCCGGTGCCAGGATCGTTCCACAGCACGCGGGCGAGGCGCGCGTCCGCCTCTTGGGAGCCGTCGCAAACGATGACCATGCCGGCGTGTTGCGAGAAGCCCATGCCGACGCCGCCGCCGTGATGCAACGAAACCCAGGTTGCGCCGGACGCGGTGTTCAGGAGGGCGTTCAGCAGCGGCCAATCGGACACCGCATCCGAGCCGTCCTGCATGGCCTCGGTCTCGCGATTCGGCGAGGCCACCGAGCCCGAATCCAAGTGATCGCGACCGATGACGATCGGCGCCTTCAATTCACCGGACGCGACCATCTGATTGAACGCGCGGCCGAGACGATCGCGATCGCCGAGGCCGACCCAGCAGATCCGTGCCGGCAAGCCCTGGAAGCTGATGCGCTCGCGCGCCATGTCGAGCCAGTTGTGTAGATGCGCGTCGTCCGGAATGAGCTCCTTCACTTTCTGGTCGGTGCGGTAGATGTCTTCCGGATCGCCGGACAGCGCGGCCCAGCGGAATGGGCCCACGCCACGACAGAACAGCGGGCGAATGTAGGCCGGCACGAAACCGGGGAACGCGAACGCATCGCTGACGCCGCGATCGAGCGCCACCTGGCGGATGTTGTTGCCGTAGTCGAAGGTCGGAACGCCCTGGCGATGAAACTCGAGCATCGCGCGCACGTGCACGGCCATGGAGTCCTTCGCGGCCTCGGCGACCGAGGCGGGATCACTCGCGCGTCGCGACTCCCATTCTTCGACGGTCCAGCCCTGCGGCAGGTAGCCGTTCACCGGATCGTGCGCCGACGTCTGATCGGTGACCGCATCGGGCCGCACGCCTCGACGCAGCAGTTCGGGGAGCACGTCCGCGGCATTGCCGCGCAGCGCGACCGAGATCGCCTTGCCGGTGCGGCGCGCCTCGTCGAGGATCGACAACGCCTCGTCCAGCGTCTTGGCGCAGACATCGACATAGCGCGTCCGCAGGCGGAAATCGATGCTCGATTGACGGCACTCGATCGCAAGACAGCTGGCGCCCGCCATGGTCGCGGCCAGCGGTTGCGCACCGCCCATGCCGCCGAGGCCGGCCGTCAGAATCCAGCGGCCGCGCAGATTGCCGCCGTAGTGGCGACGGCCCATTTCGACGAACGTCTCATACGTCCCCTGCACGATGCCCTGCGAGCCGATGTAGATCCACGAGCCCGCGGTCATCTGCCCGAACATCATGAGTCCTTTGCGATCGAGCTCGCTGAAGTGCTCCCAGTTCGCCCAATGCGGCACGAGATTCGAGTTCGCGAGCAGGACGCGCGGCGCATCGCGATGCGTACGGAAGACGCCAACCGGTTTGCCCGACTGAATCAGCAGCGTTTGATCGTCTTCGAGCCGCCGCAACACGGACACGATGCGATCGAAGGCTTCCCAATCGCGCGCCGCGCGGCCGATGCCGCCGTACACGACGAGCTCCTCGGGCCGTTCGGCGACATCCGGATCGAGGTTGTTCATCAACATCCTGAGCGGCGCCTCGGTAAGCCAGCTGCGCGCGCTCAAGGTGGTGCCGCGTGGCGCGCGGACGATGCGGGACTTGTCGAGTCGGGTCATGAAGGAGAACCTGGATTAAGTGTTGGAATGCGAGGCGAAGTCGATGCAACGGCGCAGCACGTCCTCGAGCACCGTGCGCAGCGGCATCGCGAAATCGGGATCGAACGGCGGCGGCCAGTTGTCCGCGGACAATGCGCCCTCCGGCTCGCGCAGGTAGCCACGGCATGCGAGCTCCATCTGCACGGCGTGCACGCCCGCGGCGGGGTGCCCGTGCGAGCGCGTGATGTAGCCGCCTTTGAACCGGCCGTTCACGACGTGCGTGAAACTGGAGGCGGCGCAGGCGCTCGCGATGGTGTGCGCCAATGTCGGGTCGCACGAGCGGCCATCGTTCGTGCCGATGTTGAACTGCGGCAGCGCGCCCTCGAACAGCCGTGGGATGCGCGAGCGAATCGAATGACAGTCGTACAGCACGATCCGCCGATGCTGGCGCAGCAGCCGCTCGGCCTCGCCACGCAACGCCTCGTGATACGGATCGAAGTACTGCAGCCGCCGCTCCTGGATCTCAGCGGGCGTCAGCGCAGTCGTGTCTCGATACAGCGGCTCGCCGTCGAAGGTCGTCGTCGGGCACAGCTCCGTCGTCGCGAGGCCCGGATACAACGACCGGCCGGACGGATCGCGATTCACGTCGATGACGCTGCGCGACACCGACGTGCGCACGATCGTCGCGCCCAGCGCGGCCGCGAAGCCGTAGAGTTCGCCAATCCACCAATCGGCGTCTTGTCGCGCCAACCACGGCGAGACGAAGCGGGGTTCGAGTCCGCGCAGGTCGCTACCCGAGTGCGGCACACTGAGCAGCAGCGGCGCATCGCCGCGCTCGATCGCAAGCCAATCGCGAGAAGTCGTCAATGCGCGTCCCTCAACACCTGTGGCAGCGGCATGCCGACCGCCGCCGCAATGGCGCCGCTGCGCACGAGCTCGACGGCCTGTTCCATGTCGGGATACATGTAGCGATCGTCCTCGAGCGTCGGCACGCGCGCGCGCAACGCTGCTCGCACCGCTTCGAGCGGCGCGCTGGATTTCAGCGGCGCGTGGAAATCGCAGGCCTGCGCCGCCATCAGCAGCTCGATCGCGACGACGGCCGTCGCATTCTCGATCATCGGCAAGAGCCGCCGCGCGCCGTGCGCCGCCATGGAGACATGATCTTCCTGATTCGCCGACGTCGGGATCGAATCGACGCTCGCCGGATACGCGCGCTGCTTGTTCTCGGACACGAGCGCCGCGGCGGTCACCTGCGGAATCATGAAGCCGGAGTTCAGTCCGGGCCGCGGCGTGAGGAAGGCGGGCAGTCCGGACAGCACGGGATCGATCAGCATCGCGACGCGCCGCTCGGCGATCGAGCCGATCTCGCACACTGCGATCGCGATCATGTCGGCCGCGAAGGCGACCGGCTCCGCATGGAAGTTGCCGCCCGACAGCGCGGTGTCGTCCGCGGCAAAGATGAGCGGATTGTCGGAGACGCCGTTGGACTCCGCGGCGAGGAACGTCGCCGCATTGCGCAGCATGTCCAGGCACGCGCCCATCACTTGCGGTTGGCAGCGCAGACAATACGGGTCCTGCACGCGATCGTCGTCGATGAGATGCGAGGCACGCAGCGCGCTGCCCGCCATCAATTCGCGCAGCGCGCCCGCGCTCTCGATCTGGCCGCGATGCCGACGCAGCGCATGGATGCGCGGATCGAACGGCGTATCCGTGCCGCGCGCCGCATCCGTCGACAGTGCACCCGTGACGAGGGCGCTCTGATACAGCACTTCCGTTTCGAACAGTGCGGCGAGCGCCACGGCGGTCGAGAACTGGGTCCCGTTCAACAGCGCGAGGCCTTCCTTCGGTTGCAACGTCAGCGGTCGCAAGTTCGCGAGCGCCAATCCTTCGCGCGCCGGCAGCCGGCCCGAGGGCGTGTCGACTTCGCCGACACCGATCATCGCCGCCGTCATGTGCGCGAGCGGCGCAAGATCTCCGGAGGCGCCGACCGACCCTTGCGAGGGCACGACCGGAATGATGCCCGCGGCGAGCATCGCCTCGAGCAGTTCCAGCGTCCGCAGTTGCACGCCGGAGGCGCCCTGGCCGAGGCTGGCGAGCTTCAGCGCCATCATGAGCCGCACGATGGGCGTGGGCATCGGCTCACCGGTGCCGGCGGCGTGCGAGAGCACGATGTTTTGTTGCAGCTGATTGAGATCCGCCGTGTCGATGCGCACGGTCGCGAGCTTGCCGAAGCCGGTATTGATGCCATACACCGGCTCGCCGCGCGCCACGATGCGCGCGACCGCGGCTGCGCCGCGCTCGACCTCTGCCCGACAGGCGGCGTGCAGGCGCGGCGTCGCGCCTCGATAGATCGCACGCCAATCTTCGAGCGTCGTGGAAGCGGGCACCAACTCGATCGGGATCATCGACCTCTCCAAATACGTGCATGCAGCGGGTTGAAACCGATCCGGTAGACGAGCTCCGCGGGGTGCTCGACGTTCCAGATCGCGAGATCGGCGAGCTTGCCGCTCTCCAAGGTGCCGGTTTCGCGTTCCATGCCGAGCGCGCGCGCGGCCTCGCGCGTGGCGCCGGCGAGGCATTCCTCGATGGTGAGCCGGAATTGCGTCGCGGCCATGTTCATGGCCAGCAGGAGCGAGGTCAGCGGCGAGGTGCCGGGATTGCAGTCCGTCGCGACGGCGATCGGCACGCCATGGCGGCGCAGAAGCTCGATCGGCGGCGCGGTGGTCTCTCTCAGGAAATAGAACGCCCCCGGCAGAACGACCGCGACCGTGCCTGCGCGCGCGAGCGCCGCGACGCTCGCCTCATCGGCGAACTCCAGATGATCGGCCGACAATGCAGCGTGTTTCGCGGCGAGGGCCGCGCCCCCCGAGTTGGACAGCTGATCCGCGTGCAAGCGCACGCGCAGGCCCAGCGTGCTCGCCGTATCGAAGACCCGCGACATCTGCGGAATCGAGAACGCGATGTGCTCGCAGAAGCCATCGACCGAATCCACGAGCCCCTCCGCGGCGAGCGCGGGCAGCATCTCGCGCGTCACGAGGTCGATGTACGCGTCGGCATTTCCGGCGGCCTCGGGCGGCACCGCGTGCGCACCCAGGAACGTCGTGTGTACATGCACGGAGCGCATTTGCCCGAGCGCGCGCGCGGCTTCGAGCATGCGCCGCTCCGTCGCAAGATCGAGCCCATATCCGGACTTGATCTCGACGGTCGTGACGCCTTCGGCAATGAGTGCATCGAGACGCGGCAGTGACTGCTCGATCAGCTGCGACGTGCTCGCGAGGCGTGTCGCACGCAATGTGGAGAGGATGCCGCCACCGGCCGCCGCGATCTCCTGATAGGTAGCGCCGCGCAGGCGCAGTTCGAACTCGTGAGCGCGATGGCCGGCGTGCACCAGGTGCGTATGACAATCCACGAGCCCCGGCGTAATCCATCGCCCCTCGCAATCGATGACTTCGCGATCCGCCGCGCCGGCAGCGGGTACGTCGCCTTCATGGCCCGCGAAGACGATGCGCTCGCCCCGCACGAGCACCGCGCCGCTCGCGATCTCGCCGATGCCCTCCGCGCCGCGCGCGAGTGTTGCGAGCCTTGCATTGCACCAAAGACGCTCGGGCGCAAGTGCTGGAATGGCCGCGTCGGAAGGCATGGTGAAGTGTGATCCGCTTCAGTTCCTGGGTTCTCGATAATGTATAGTCATATAATTCGTGAAAGCAAGCGGGTTGCCCCCGCGCCGGCTCGGAGATCGAACGAATGACCGTGTTGTATGCAGAGCAATTGCTGACCGCCGATGGCTGGTTGAATTCGGCACGCGTGCACGTGGCCGGAGGCCGCATCGTCGAGATTCAGCACGGCGTCGAGGCGGCCAGCGGCGACGAGCGGCACGCCGTCATCGTTCCCGCGATCGCGAACCTGCACAGCCATGCGTTTCAACGCGGCATCGCAGGCTTGACGGAAATGCGCGGCCCTGGTGGCGACGACTTCTGGAGCTGGCGCGAGACGATGTACCGGTTCGCCGCACGCATGTCGCCCGATCAGCTCGAGGCGATCGCCGCGCAAGCCTATGTAGAGATGCTCGAGGCGGGATTCTGTCGCGTCGGCGAGTTTCATTATCTGCATCACGACATCGAGGGTCGTCCCTATGCGGACGTCGGGGAGATGTGTGGCCGCATCGCCGCCGCCGCCGCCGCAACCGGCATTTCGTTGACGTTGTTGCCGGTCTTCTATGCGCATTCCGCCTTCGGCGGGCAACCGCCGAAGACAGCGCAGGCGCGCTTCGTTGCCACGCTCGATGGATACGCTCGGCTCATCGAACGATGTCATGCGCTGCTCGCGTCGTTGCCGGCGGCCATCGTCGGCGTCGCGCCGCACAGTCTGCGCGCGGTCACGCCGGCGGAGCTCGCTGAAGTCGTGCGGCTGGTGCCTGATGCGCCCGTGCACATTCATATCGCCGAACAGACAGCGGAAGTGCGCGATTGCATCGCCTGGTCGGGGGCGACGCCCGTGCGCTGGTTGCTGGACCACGCACCCGTCGATGAGCGGTGGTGTCTCGTGCATGCGACTCACGTCGATGCGCGTGAGATCAACGATGTCGCACAGGCCGGTGCCGTCGCCGGCCTATGTCCCGTTACGGAAGCGAATCTCGGCGATGGCATTTTCCCGGCGCAGGAATTCATTGCGGCGGGCGGTCGTTTCGGCGTCGGCACCGACTCGAACGTCTGCATCAGCCTCGCCGGGGAGCTGTCTCTTCTTGAGTACACTCAGCGACTATCACGTAGAGTACGCAACGTGATCGGCCTGGCCGATCGTTCCACCGGGCTGGCGCTATACCAGCGCGCCGCGGCAGGCGGCGCGCAAGCACTGGGTGTGACAGCGGGCATCACACAAGGTGGCGCCGCCGACTTCGTCAGTCTATCGACCGAGGAGCCGTCGATGATGTGCCGTTCGGCGGACGCGCTCATCGACTCGTGGCTGTTCGCCGGCAACAGTCGCGTGGTGGACTGCGTCTGGGTGAATGGTCGGAAGCAGGTCGAGCGGGGCCTGCATCGGCTGCGCGATCAGGTGCGAAGTGCTTATAAGAACGCGATGAAGGAGTTGTGCGCTTGAGTGACAACGAGTCAGCAGCGGGGCAGCGCTCCGCGAGCAAACGCAAGGCGGCTTCAGAATGTAGCGCCCGAGCCAAACAAGCGCCGACATCGTTGCACCAGCGCATTCTGGGCGACATCCAGGGCAACATTCTTTCGGGGCGATGGGAGCCGGGCCAGCGAATCCCGGTGGAGCAGGAGCTCATGCGCCAGTACCGCTGTTCGCGCATGACCGTCAACAAGGTGCTCACGCAGCTCGCTCAGGCGGGCATCATCGAACGTCGGCGCAAGGCTGGTAGCTTCGTGCGCCGGCCGCACTCGCAATCGGCGGTGCTCTCGATCCCGGACATCAAGACCGAAGTCGACGCGCTGAAGCTGCCGTATCGGTTCGAAATGCTGAAACGCCAGAAGCGCAAGGCGACGCGCGAGGATCGTTCGCTGCTCGGCACCGACGAAGCCGTCCCGGTGCTCGAGCTCGTGTGCCGCCATTTCGCGGATGCCCAGCCGTTTTGTATTGAGTATCGCCTCGTCAACCTCGAGGCCGTGCCGGCTGCCGCGACGGTGAGCTTCGACGAGATTTCGCCGGGCGCCTGGTTGTTGCGCCAGGTGCCATGGAACGTCGCGGAGCATCGCATTCGCGCGGCGGGCGCTGCCTCGGTCGACGCTGCACGTTTGAAGGTCAAGACGGGAAGCCCGTGCCTCATCGTGGAGCGCACGACGCGCAGCATGGCTTACCCGATCACGTTCGTGCGGCTCACCTATCCGGGCAATTTGCACGAGCTCGTCGCGACGTTCACGTCCCTGGCGTCGACCGCATCGACCGGTATCGCCTGACGCCGCGTCAGCGATCGGGCTCGTGCTCTGCGGCGGCCCAGCGCCGTGCACGAGCCCGCCGGACAGCATCAATGGTGCTCCGTCGCCGTGACCCTCGTCGCCTCGATGGCATGCTTGTCATCGACGGCGACGACGATCAGCGCGAAGGGAGAGCCTTCATTGACGACCACGGAGGGCAAACCGCTCGCGGGCCCATGTCCGCCGAGCATCGGATTCTCGTAGTAGGGCGCGTAGATCATCATGTGGGGATGCCAGTTCTCGTCGACCCCGAGCGCCTGATCACGTGACCACATGTAGCCGAAGGCGACGCCTTCCATCTTCGGCAACTTGCCGCTCGCATAGGCGAAGGCCAGCTCTTGGGCGATCGCGGCCGGTGCGACGCCCTTGAGCCCGAGATTCGCTCGCAGCTCTTCTTGCGGGAGAATCGTCCGGGCGGCGATGGGATCGAAACAGATCGGCGCGCGCAGCTTCGCGTCGTACGCGGTTGCATGCGTGTCGGGCGAAAAGTGCACGCCGGACCAGCCGCGCATCACGAGGCACACCGCCCCATTGTCCCCTTGCGCCGCAACCTCGTAGCCCGACGGCGTGAGCACCTTGATCGTCGCTCGAGCCGACACGGTCTTCGGTGCCGCGCTGCGCGCCAGCGCGATTTCATCCTGTCGCTGCATGGCGTATTCGGCGTAGGCCGGATACTTGGCTTCGTCGGCTGACGCAAAGGTTGTGGCCAGCAGAGTCATCGAGACGAACGTGAAGGCTCTCATGTCGCTCTCCTGATCCGATCGGGCGGAATGAGCCGGCGGCGCCGGGATGTCGCTCGAGACCCTGTCGGGTCGTCGCAGCACACCAAGGACGATGGCGCGGAAGCAGCGCCGACATGCCTGCCCACTCGTGGGCGCGGTCTCCGCCATAGACGGTGGCGGAGATCAGCAAACGAGCAGAGCGCCATCACGGCGCTCTGCTCAACCTTCGGGGCTCGCGAACGCGGGCTGCCGCTGCTAGGCCTCAACGACGACCATGCCGGTCGATCCGGTGGCTCATGAAAATGTCGCCATCGCGTCCGAAGTACAGGCGCTTGCCGTCATGTGACAACGTCGAGCGCTGCTCGACGCCGGCCGTATTCACGGCGGAGCCGAGGTTCTCCGGGGCTGTCCAACCTTTGGTCGGCCACCACGAGTACGCGACGTACACGTCTTGCGCGCCGAACGCCGGTTGGTTGCGGCCCCACGTGGGCCGGTTCGAGCTGAAGACGATCTCGAGCGCGCCATCTTCACGCACACGCACATTTGGCATGAGATCGTCGTAAGCGGATGTGCTGAGCTCCGCGATCCGCTTGCCAGGTCCGAAAGTGCCAGCGGCACCGAGTTGGCTCACATAGATGTCTTGATTCGCGCCGCCGCCGTTCGTGGAATAAAAAAGGAACGTGCCGTACCAGGTCTGCACCAGTGACGGGCTGCGCTCGCCGCCCGTCGTGTTGGGGCCTGCAGGTGCGCACGGCAGCATTTCGGGCGTGTTCCATCCGCCGGCCGGGCTCTGTCGGGTGAGGTACATATCGCCGCCGCCGCAGGGCACGGGACCGGTGCCATCGCCAGGCCGTTCAGAGACGAAGAAGAGATAGCGGCCCATGGCGGGCGTCGGGCAGAAATCCGCCGACCCGGTGTTGACGGGTTCGCCGAGGTTCCTGGGGGTTCCCCATGGAGAATCGATGCTGTCGCGATCGGCGGCCCAAATGTCGTTGCCGCCCAGCCCGCCTGGACGTGTCGAAGCAATGAAGAGTGACAAGCCGTCTTCCGATTCGATCGGGCAGCCGTCCGCCACCGGCGAATTGAGCGCCGGGATGGTCACCGCCGTCGTCCATTGCGAATGATCGGCGTGTCCGCCCCCCTTGCCGTTCTCATGGGCCGGGGCCGAGAGGCTCGCCCCCATCATGACGACCGCCAGCGAACAGCTCCTTCTCCCCAATAACCTTTTGTGTTTGCTCATGTTCTGCCTCGCTTCCTCGTTTGATGACCGGTGCTTGCCGGCGGGCGACGAAATCACGACCGTCGCCACGGCGACACGCGGCTACAATCGCGGCGAGCACGCTCAAAACTCTTTGGCAGCAGCTCAAAATTTCTCAAACACGCGCTTGGAGCATTCTGCGTGGAGCAATGGGAGGCACATTCGAGTTACGAATTCGCCGACTTCCGGCTCGACACACAGCGACGAGTGCTGTCCCGAATCGACGGCCTGCCGATCCAGGTGACCGGGAAGGTGTTCGACGCGTTGGTGTACTTCGTCGAACACGCCGGAGTACTGCTCTCCAAGCAGACGTTGCTCGCGGCCCTGTGGCCGAATGTCGTCGTGGAGGAGAGCAATCTCACGCAGACTATCCATACCTTGCGCCGCGTGCTCGGCGAGCGGCCGGGCGAACATCGTTTCATCGTCACCGTGCCGGGCCGCGGATATCGCTTCGTCGCGGACGTGACGCTGGCAGCGAGCGAAGAGGCAGCATCGTCAGCTGCACCGGAGCGGAACGCCGCGGGCCGCTCGGCTTGGTCGCGTACGCGAATCTGGGTCGCGGGTCTCGTTGCGGTCGCTTTCCTACTCGCGGGACTGTCATTCCTCGTGATGCGAGCGCCTGGCGACGAACCGCAGCGCAGCGCAGAGAATGTCGCGACGAAGCCTGCGGTCGCAGTCTTGCCGTTCGTGGACATGAGCGAGGCACAGGATCAGACGTACTTCGCCGAGGGCTTGTCCGAAGAGATTCTGAACCTGCTCGCGCAGTCGGCCGCCATGCGCGTGATCGCGCGCACGTCATCGTTCTCGTTCAAGGATCATCCGGACGCGGATATCACCACGATTGCTCGCAGGCTCGGTGCGACTCACGTGCTGGAAGGAAGCGTGCGCAAATCAGGTGAGCAAATGCGCATCACCGCGCAGCTCGTGGAAGGCGCGACCAGCGCGCATTTGTGGTCGCGCACCTATGACCGCAAGGTCACCGACGTTTTCAGCGTGCAAGACGATATCGCGGCCGCGGTGTCGGCCGCGCTGAATGCGGCGCTCAGCGAAAGGGAGCAACCGCGAGCGGACACCACCAGCGCGCAAGCGTTCGAGCTCTATCTGCACGGCAAGTACTTCTTGAATCGCGGTGGCGAAGCGGACGTGACGCGTGCCATGGAATATTTCGAGCAGGCGCTGCGCGACGATCCGAATTACGCGCGCGCGTGGGCGGGTCTCGCCGGCACTTACACCGCGGCGGTGGGCTCGGGACAAGACAGCGCACGGGTTTCGTCGCGCGCGTGGTTGGAGTCGATCGAACGAGGATTGTCGCTGGGTCCTGGGTTGCCCGAGGCACACGTCAGAGCGGCGCAGTACTACTGGTGGCTCGGCGATTGGGAAACCTCGGAGCAGCACTGCAAATTGGCGATCGCGTTGAACCCTTCGGACGCATTGGTGCTCACCGTGTCCGCATTGAAGGCGATCGCGCGCGGGGACCGACTCGAAGCATTGTCACTGCAACGGCGCGCGGTGGCCGTCGATCCATTGTCGGCGCATGGCCGCGCGAGTCTCGGCTCGTATCTCGCGGCCGTCGGGCAGTTCGAAGCCGCAGAGAAGGAGCTGCGGCACGCGCGGGAGTTGAGCCCGGTGCTGCCGAGAATCGATCTCGACATCGCCAGGGTGCTCGTGATGCGGCGGCGGTTCGAGGAGGCGCTGAACATGTTCGAGCAGATGCCTGCGAGCTCGTTGCGCGAGCAGGGATTCGCATTGGCCCACTACGGTATCGGCAATGCGAAGGCCGCGGACGAAGCGTTGGCGCGGCTCATTGCCTATGCACAGCGGCCGAGCGCGAGCGCGCACGAAAAAATCTACGTTGCGGAGGTGCATGCGTTTCGCGGCAACACGGAGCAGACGCTCGAATGGCTAGAGCGCGCGCTCGGCCCAGCCGCGACGCGACGCATGACTGCGGCCATGATCGATGCGGTGCAGACGGTCCAGCGCTCACCGTGCTTCATCGAACTGCACACGGATCCGCGCATGCAGTCGCTGCTATCGGATCGGGTCGGCTTCGGCCAGGACTAAGTACGAGCGAGGCGCATTTCTCTCCGCCCCCGATCACTTCGAGATGATGACGACTTCGCCCGTTTCGCGATCGATTTGTAACAGCGCGCGAAAAGCGACAGCGATCATCTGGTCCGCAGGTGTGATCCGCATCTCCAATGTGGATGCACGCCTCGGCATCTGCGTGCATTGCCCGCTTGCGAAGTCGAAGCTCAACAGACGGTCGCCACTGATCAGTAACGCATCCCGTCCTTCCTCGTACAGCACCTGATTGAGCGTGCCGAACGCGACGGGGCAGTTGTGAATCAGATCTTCGCGATTGCCGGTTTGGAGATCGACGCGGGTGATTCGCTCAGTGTCTTGGCCGGCGACATAGAGTTCATTGCTCGATCTGGTCATCGATATGGCCGTATCGAAAGCGGGCCCGGTTCCACGGCTACCATCCTGCGAGATGACGTTGAGCTGCCGTGTCGTGAGGTCCAGCGCGAAAATGCCGTCGGCGGTAGCGTCGGCAATGAGCAGCTTTGCGCTCTGTGCATCCAGAAGAAGGTCGGAGATCGACTCGAGATCAGTGTCCTGGATCGTGAGAACCGTTTCGTGGCTACCTGTCTCGAGGTCAACGGCAATAACAAGATTGTGTCCCGCGATGTACGCGCGCCCCGCTGTCTCGTCCAGCGCGAAGCCAGTCACCAGCCCTGTGATTGCCGTACTGATATTCCCAACCTCGGTCCGATTGCCGGTCCCAAGATCGATTTCGAAGAATCGCGCTGGTGCGTTGCCGCCGTCGTCGGCGACGTACACGCGATCTCCTTCAGCGGTAAGCGCCAAGCCGCGCGGCGCAATGAGACGAGTGCCGTCGCCAACATTGCGTGCAACCAAGGCAGATCGCTCGCCGGTCGTGATATCGATCGCGATGACTGCCTCGAGATCGTCGTCACCTACGAGCACACGGTTGTTTGCTGGATCAAACCCGATCGACCGCGACTGAGAGAAGGTAAGCGGATGGCCCGCGTCCACTGGGGAGATATTGCGCTTCTCCGGAACGACCAGATCGACCTCGTCGACGCCTTCGAACGTTGCGACGTAGACACGATCAATGTCGAGGGCAGGAGTGAGCGCAAGGCCCGATACCCCGAGGCCTGGCGTCAAGTCCTGACGCGTACCATCCAACAAGGAGATGCTGGTGAGAGGTTCCGATTCACCGCGGAAGTCTTGCGCAACGATCGTCTCCGCCGCTAGAGCCATTTGCGTGGCGATCCAAGGCTCGGTCGCCGAAGTATCTGTCTCTGTCAGGATGTCGACGCTCGTTCCATCGAGAGGAATCTCGAGTACGCGGGACTTCGCAAAGCCACTGGCCATCTGACCATCGACAGGCGCGAGCTCGTAGTTCAAGAGCAGGTACGCACTCGGATGATCGCTGTCGCATTGGAGCTGTTCTGTATAGAACCAAGGTGCGAAACCGGCTCCTGGGTCAAGCGCCGCAGATGGAATGTCGAACAAAGCCTCATCCGAACGCGTGTTGAGGTCGTATCTGCGCAGCTCGCGCACACCCGCGGCACGTTGGTTCACATAGAGATACACGTTCTCAGCCGCACGAAAGCACGATCCGGTTGGAGAGCCTCGTAGCGAATCGAAGATTTGCTGCTCTCCGGTTAGATAGTTGTGCTGCACGAGATGGCTCACATAGCCACTCGATGTCAGCGTATAGCTGCGACCGACGAGGCGGCCGTTCACCGTATCGAGAGCGAAGGTTGAGGGAACCTCCACATACGAGATCGTAGATCTCGCCGCGTTCTCGGTGATCTCGCCGGTCTCGTCCTCTACAGCGACGCGGACTTCATTCTCGCCGGTGGCAAGGTTGATCTCGACAGACCATTCCACCTCTCCCTCGGCGAGGCCGGCTTTTTTGTCGCGCTGAAGCCTCGAGGCTGGTGCTGCAGCGGGAACGAGCGCCGCCGGCATGCCGTTGACCTTTACATTGGCAACGCCTTCGGGATCGGCGGCGATGCCTCGAATCGTAACAGTGGCTGAAGTTGCGGCCGAACGCGTCAACGGGAACAGGATTTCAGCGCGAGTACCTGTGGGAGGCGTCACGCCGCCTCCGTCACCTCCGCCAGGTGAACTGTCGTCTCCGCCATCGCCACCACCTGGAACGTTGCCACCACCTCCACCACTCGGCGGCGCCGAACCCCCGCCGCCAGCGGGCGAACCGGTCCCACCACCGCTGCCTCCTCCACCGCCGCAAGCGGCCAGTGCGAGCGCCAACCCAAGAACGAGAATCTGGTGGAGTTTCATAGCTCCCTTTATGTGCAGCCCCGCGTATTGCGGAGGTGCTTACGCTTTGTTGTAGATACAGCGGAAGCCTGGAATCCATGCCGCCTGCTGATAAGCAGCCTATACCATGAACCGAAGCACCGCCAAGCACAAAGCCGCTCGGCGCAAGTCAGTGGACATGTCGACGCAAGATGATGTGGAGCGCGCTGGACATCGTCTGTGCGGGCTCAAGATCCGGGACACGCCAAGAGAGCACTAGAAGAGGGCGCTGGGAAGAAGAGGGCACCAGAAAAGAGCGCTAGGACCACGCATCGATCCTGGACACGCGACCAGAACGCGCATCGATCCCGTGGTCGGTTGCGGAGAAATCGATGTGTGTACAACGTGTGTGTTCCGTCGCAAACAGTCCAGCAGTCTCAAACCGGCTCCGTACGTGAGCATGGCTATGAGCGAGCGTGCTACCGAGCTGCGCAAGTACGACCCGAACTTCCGCTCGTGTGAACACGACCGGCAGATGTTTCGGCTTCTTGGCGCGCTGCACGTCGTCAAGCCATGGCAGCTGGATCTTCAACACATCGCGATACATGAAGAGGATGCTAGTGACGTATGCAAATGAGCTCCTAAACTTGATCGAGCAGCTTTGGCGAATTGTCGGCACCAGATCGAGACATAATTCCATCCTTGATCCGCAGCTTCCGTTGACGAATCCTCGAACGGGCTACTATCGTCGACGGACGGTAAGGGGAGTGCGGTCTAATTCCGCCGAGGTTCGGTCGGAAACTCGATGTAAGCGGCAGAAAAATCTGATGAAGACGCCAAGTACCCATGACGCCAGCGGCGCACAAACACCGCACTTAGGCGG
>JAEYXD010000098.1 GCA_023428645.1 Pseudomonadota bacterium | reverse complement strand
ACCATGACGATCACACTCGGCGAGCTCGCCGTCCGCTTCGGTTGTACGCTCAAGGGTGATCCTGAGGTGCGTATCGCGCGCGTCGCGACGATCGAGCACGCGGATCCTGAATCGATCACGTTTCTCGCGAACCCGCGCTACAAGCGTTACCTGAGCGTAACGCGCGCCGGCGCGGTCGTCCTCGATCCCAAGTACGCGGATGCGGCGCCCGGCGCCGCGTTGCTCGCCGCGAATCCGTATGCCACCTACGCTCGCATTGCAGCGGTCCTGTACCCGCCGCCCGTCGCGGCGCCGGGTCGCCATGCCAGCGCGACGGTCGATGCTGCGGCGACGATCGATCCGACCGCCTCGATCGGGCCGCACGCCGTCATCGAGGCGGATGTCGTGCTCGGCGCCCGAGTCGTGATCGGGCCCGGCTGCGTCGTCATGCGCGGCGCGCGCATCGCCGCCGATACGCGGCTCGTCGCGAACGTCACGGTCTATCCCGAGGTCGTGATCGGCGAACGCGGGCTCGTGCATGCCGGGGTCGTGCTCGGCTCCGACGGCTTCGGTTTCGCGCCGGACCGCGGCACGTGGGTGAAGATCCCGCAGGTCGGCACGGTCCGTGTCGGCAATGACGTCGAGATCGGCGCCAAGTGCACGATCGACCGCGGCGCGATCGAAGACACGGTGATCGGCGATGGCGTGAAGCTCGACAATCAGGTGCACATCGCGCACAACGTACATGTCGGTGCGCACACTGTCATGGCGGGGCAGTCGGGCATCGCTGGCAGCACGACGGTCGGTGAGCGCTGCATGATCGGCGGACAGGTCGGAATCGGCGGTCAGCTCACGATCTGCGACGATGTCGCCGTCACCGGCAAATCCTTCGTTTCGACGAGCATTCGCAAGCCCGGGATGTACTCGGGCAGTCTCACGGTCGACGAAGCCGCGCGTTTCCGCAAGAATGCCGCGCGCTTTCATCAGCTCGATGAGCTCGTGCGCCGCATGCGGCGCACGGATGTAGACCGGGAGAACGAGGACGCCGAATGACTGAAGTGCTGACGATGGACATCAACGAGGTGCTGCGCCGCCTGCCGCACCGCTATCCTTTCCTGCTCGTGGATCGCGTGCTGGCCTGCGAGTCGGGCAAATCGATCCGCGCGCTGAAGAACGTCACGTTCAACGAGAATTTCTTTCCCGGCCATTTCCCGCATCGGCCCGTGATGCCGGGCGTGCTGATTCTCGAAGCGCTCGCGCAGACGGCCGGCATTCTCGCGTTCGTCACCGCCGGCGTGTATCCCGATTCCGAGCGGCCGATGTACTTCGTCGGCATCGACAATGCGCGCTTTCGCAAGCCGGTCGAGCCCGGCGATCAAATCATTCTGAAGGCGACGCTCGAGCGCTCGATGCGCGGCATCTGGAAATTCTCGACGGTCGCCGAAGTCGGCGACCAGGAAGCGGCGAGCGCATCGATGATGGTCGCGCCGGGCACGAGCAAATAAGAATTCGCGGTAGCGAGCACATGTCGATTCATTCCACCGCCATCATCGCCGCCGACGCGCAGATCGACTCCGACGTCGAGATCGGCGCATACACCGTCGTCGGCAGCGGCGTCGTCATCGGCAAGGGATGCCGGATCGGCCCGCACGTCGTGATCCAGGGGCCGACGACGCTCGGCCAGGACAATCAGGTCTTCCAGTTCGCGTCGATCGGCGCGGCGCCGCAGGATCTGAAGTACAAGGGCGAGCCGACGCGCCTCGAAGTCGGCGATCGCAACATCTTCCGCGAGAACTGCACGATCAATCGCGGCACGACGAAGGACCAGCTCGTCACGCAGATCGGCAGCGACAACCTGTTCATGACCGGCTCGCACGTCGGCCACGACTGCGTGATCGGCTCGCATTGCGTGTTCGCGAACTACGGCACGCTCGGCGGGCACGTGCACGTCGGCGACTGGGTGCACATGGGCGGCTTCGCCGGCGTGCATCAGTTCTGCAAGGTCGGCGCGCACGCGTTCATCGCCAACAATACGGCCGTGACGCGCGACGTGCCGCCGTTCGTCATGGCGGTCGGCCGCCCGGCCGAGCCGCACAGCGTGAACGCCGAAGGTCTGAAGCGCCGCGGGTTCACCCCCGATCAGATTCGCAACATCCGCGAGGCCTATCGCGTGTTGTATCGCTCGGGCATGAAGCTCGTCGAGGCGACCGAGGAGCTCACGCGCCGCCTGCAAAGCCAGGCCGAGCTCAAGCCGTTCGTCGATTTCCTGAACGACAGCACCCCACGGCGCGAGCGAGTGGGAATCGTGCGATGAGGGACGGGGCGCACATGCCCGTCTCCGAACCGAGTCCCGAATCCCGAGCGAGTCCCTTCATCGTCCTCGTCGCCGGCGAGACCTCGGGCGACAATCTTGGCGGCAAGCTGATCGATGCTCTGCGCGCGCGGCTGCCGCACGCGCGTTTCGCCGGCATCGCCGGGCCGCGCATGATCGCGGCGGGCTGTCAGCCCTGGGAACGCGCCGACAGCCTCGCCGTCATGGGCATTTTCGAAATCATTCCGCACCTGCGTCGCTTGCTCGCGATCCGCCGCCGTCTGCTCGATCGCATCGCGGCGGACCCGCCGGATCTATACGTCGGCGTCGACGCGAAGGAATTCAATCTGCGGCTCATGCCGCGCCTGAAGGCGCAGGGCATTCGCACGGTGCAATACGTCAGCCCGCAAGTGTGGGCGTGGCGCCAGGGGCGGGTGCGGACGATCGGCCGCGCGGTCGACCTCGTGCTGTGTCTGCTGCCTTTCGAGAAGCAGTTCTACGACGCGCACGGCGTGCGCGCCGAGTTCGTCGGTCACCCGCTGGCCGACCAGGTGCCGCTCGCGATGGACAAGGAGCCGACGCGCGCCGCGCTGGGGCTCGACCCGGCCGCGACTTACGTAGCCCTGCTGCCGGGAAGCCGTCGGGGCGAGGTGAATCGGCTCGGCCCCGACTTCGCCGCGACCGTCGCGTGGCTCGCTCAGCGTCGCCCCGATCTGAAATTCATCGCCGCGATGGCGAGCACGGCGACGCGGGTGCAGTTCGAAGCCGCGCTGCAAGCCGCGGGCGTGCGCGATCAGGTCACGCTGTTCGACGGGTTGTCGCAGGAGGTCATGGCCGCGAGCGATGCGATTCTGCTCGCGTCGGGAACGGCGACGCTCGAAGCGACGCTCGTCAAGCGCCCGATGGTCGTTGCCTACCGGTTAGGCGCGCTGACAAGTTTCCTGCTCAAGCATTTGAAACTGTTCAAGGCGCAATTTTTTTCTCAGCCGAACCTGCTCGCCGGCCGCGCGGTCGTCCCTGAGTATTTCAACGACGACGTTCGAGCCGACGTCCTCGGTCCGGCGCTGCTCGCGCAATTGTCTCGTGAAGATCAAGCCGCGCTCGTGCAAACTTTCGCGCAGATCCATGCGACGCTGCGTCGGGACGCCAGTGCGCGTGCCGCCGATGCGATCGTCGACCTCCTGAGCGCGACTACGAAAAGATGACGGGACAACTCGGACTCAAGCTGATGCGCGACGGCCTGTGCGCGGGCGTCGATGAGGCGGGCCGCGGCCCGCTCGCGGGCCCCGTCGTGGCGGCCGCGGTCATCCTCGATCCGAAGCGGCGCATTCGCGGGGTGCGCGATTCCAAGCAGGTCGATCCCGAGGAGCGCGAGGTACTCGCGGCGAAGATCCGTCAGCACGCGCTCGCATGGTCGGTCGCATGGGCCGACGTCGAGGAAATCGACGCGCACAACATTCTCGAAGCGACGCACCTCGCGATGCGGCGCGCGCTGCTCGGCTTGCGCATCGGGCCGGCGCACGTGCAGATCGACGGCAATCGCTGCCCCTCGTTCGTGGGGCTCGGGCTCGATTGCTCGTTCGAGGCGATCATCGACGGCGACGACCTGCGCGTCTGTATCGGCGCCGCCTCGATTCTCGCGAAGGTCACGCGCGATCGCATGATGACCGAGCTCGACCGCATCTATCCGCAGTACGGCTTCGCTCATCACAAAGGCTACGGCACGCCGGCGCACTACGAAATGCTCGATGCGTTCGGCCCGACGCCGATTCATCGCCGCAGCTTCGAGCCCGTGCGTCTCGCGGAGGCGGCTCATCTCAAGCGTCAGCAGCGCAAGGCGCAACGACTGCGCAGGGGATCCCCACCCCTAACCCTCGCCCGCTGTGAGGGGGAGGGGGAGTCGGTTGAAGCCGTTGTTATAACGCTCGCGGACGCTCGCTGAAGCGATGTTCGTTCACCTGCATCTCCATACGGAATACTCCCTCGTCGACAGCGTCGTCCGCATCACGAGCGAGGGCGAGGGCCTTCCTGGCCTGATGGATTCTGCGGCGCGCATGCGCATGCCCGCGATCGCGCTCACCGATCAATGCAATCTGTTCGGGATGGTGAAGTTCTACAAGGCGGCGCTCGCGGCGGGCGTGAAGCCGATCGTCGGCGTCGACCTGCTCGTGCGCGAGCCCGGCGAGCGTGTCGAGCCCTCGCGGCTCGTGCTGCTGTGTCAGAACGAGATCGGCTACAAGAACCTCACCCGGCTCGTGACGCGCGCCTATCTCGAAGGCCAGGCAAAAGGTGTCGCGACGGTCGATCGCAGCTGGCTGGACGCCGTGAGCACGGCGGGGTTGATCGCGCTGTCCGGCGCGCGCGAGGGCGACGTCGGTCGAGCGATCCTCGGTGCGCGCTACGACGAAGCGCGTGCGCACCTGACGCAATGGCTCGAGCTCTTCGGCGATCGCTACTATCTCGAGCTGCAACGCACCGGCCGCTCCGGCGACGAAAGCTACTTGCGCGGCGCGATCGATCTGGCGATCGATCTCGGCGTACCCGTCGTCGCGACGAACGACGTGCGCTTCATTCGTCGCGAGGACTACGACGCGCACGAGGTGCGCGTGTGCATTCACGACGGCAACGTGCTCGACGATCCGAAGCGCCCGCGTCGTTACAGTGAGCAGCAATATCTGCGCTCGCCGGAGGAAATGGCCGAGCTGTTCAAGGACATTCCCGAGGCGCTCGAGAACACGCTCGAGATCGCGCGGCGCTGCAGTCTGCAGCTGACGCTCGGCAAATCCGTGCTGCCGGCATATCCCGTGCCGTCGGGCATGACGACCGAGGATTTCCTGCGCGCCGAAGCCGCGCGCGGCCTTGCGCGGCGGTTGGAACAACTCGCGGGCACGGTCACGACCCGCAAGATCGAACGCGCCGAATACGAGGAGCGTCTGCAGATCGAGCTCGGCGTCATCTGTCAGATGGGGTTCGCGGGCTACTTCCTCATCGTCGCGGACTTCATTCGCTGGGCCCGTGAGAACGGCGTGCCCGTCGGTCCCGGTCGCGGCTCGGGTGCCGGCTCGCTCGTCGCGTACGCGATCGGCATCACGGATCTGGATCCGCTGCAATACGACCTGCTGTTCGAGCGCTTCCTGAATCCCGAGCGCGTGTCGATGCCGGACTTCGACGTCGACTTCTGCATGGACGGACGCGACCGCGTCATCGACTACGTCGCGCAGCGCTACGGGCGCGAGCGCGTGTCGCAGATCATCACGTACGGCACGATGGCGGCGAAGGCCGTCGTGCGCGACGTCGCGCGCGCGTACGGCCAGAGCTACGGCTTCGCGGATTCGATCGCGAAGCTCATTCCCTTCGAGCTCGGCATCACATTGAAGGATGCGCTCGAGAAAGAGCCGGAGCTGAAGCGCCGCTACGAAGTGGAAGAGGAAACCGGCGCCGTCATCAAGATGGCGATGTCGCTCGAAGGCCTGGTGCGCAACGCCGGCATGCACGCGGGCGGCGTCGTCATCGCGCCGTCCGTGCTGACGGATTTCGCGCCGCTGTTCTGCGACGAGAACGGCACCAGCGTCGTCACGCAGTTCGACAAGGACGATGTCGAGCAGGCCGGCCTCGTGAAGTTCGACTTTCTCGGCTTGCGCACGCTCACGATCATCGATTGGGCGTTGAAGACGATCAATGCCGAGCGCGCTCAGAAAGGTGAGCCGCCGCTCGACATCAATGCGATTCCGATGGACGACACGGCGACGTTCGACCTGCTGAAACGCTGGGAAACGACGGCCGTGTTCCAGCTCGAATCGCGCGGCATGAAGGATCTGATCCGCCGCCTGCAGCCCGACTGTTTCGAAGACATCGTCGCGCTGGTCGCGCTGTTCCGGCCGGGCCCGCTGCAATCGGGCATGGTCGACGACTTCATCGCCCGCAAGCACGGCAAGACGACGGGGCCGATCGATTACCTGCATCCCGATCTCACGCCGGTCTTGCAGCCGACGTACGGCGTGATCCTGTATCAAGAGCAGGTGATGCAGATTGCGCAGGTGCTCGCCGGCTATTCGCTCGGCGGCGCCGACTTGCTGCGCCGGGCCATGGGCAAGAAAAAGCCCGAGGAGATGGCGAAGCAGCGCGCGATCTTCGTCGAGGGCGCGACGCAGCGGGGCGTCGAAGAGGCGACCGCCGCGCACATCTTCGACTTGATGGAGAAGTTCGCGGGCTACGGCTTCAACAAGTCGCACTCCGCCGCGTACGCGCTGCTCACGTACCAGACCGCGTGGTTGAAGACGCACTATCCGGCGGCGTTCATGGCGGCGGTGCTGTCCTCCGACATGGACAAGACCGACAAGGTCGTGACGCTCATCGACGAAGCACGACGCATGAAACTCAAGGTCGAGCCGCCGGACGTCAACAGCTCCAGCTACATGTTCACGGTGTCCGGGGAGCGCAGCATCCGGTACGGGCTCGGCGCGATCAAAGGCGTCGGCCAGTCGGTCGTCGAGATGCTCGTCGCGGAGCGCCAGGCGACCGGCCCGTATCGCGACCTGTCCGACCTGTGCCGTCGCAGCGATGCGAACCGTATGAACCGCCGCGTGCTCGAAGCGCTGATTCGATCCGGCGCGACCGATGCGCTCGGTGCGAATCGCGCGACGTTGATGCATGCGCTGCCCGCGGCCATGCAGCTCGCGGATCAGACGATTCGTGCCCGCGCGGTCGGTCAGAACGACATGTTCGGGCTCATGGACACGAGCGCCTCCGCGCCGGCCGTCATCGTCAACGAAACGCTGCCGGACTGGAGCCGCCGGGTTCGTTTGGATGGCGAGCGCGATACGCTCGGCCTGTATCTCACCGGCCATCCGTTCGAGGAGTTCGAGCACGAGGTGCGGCCGATCGTGAGCGGGCGCATCGTGGACGTGACGGGCGACCGGCCGGTCTCACAAGGTGAGGGCGGGTTCCAGTTCAAAGGCAAGCCAGCGACGGTCGCCGGCATGGTGTTCGACGTCGGCAAGCGCGGCAGCCGCATCGTTTTTACGATGGACGATCGCAGCGGCCGCCTCGAAGCCTCGATGTTCGAAGACGTCTATCAGCAGTATCGAACGCAGATTGCCAAGAGCGCGATCCTGATCGTCGAAGGATCGCTGCGCTTCGATGAGT
>JAEYXD010000227.1 GCA_023428645.1 Pseudomonadota bacterium | reverse complement strand
GTGTACGTGTTGCCGGTGAGCGAACCGTCGCAACCGGTCACCTCATCGAGGCTGTAGCCCGTATCCGGCGTGAGCGTGAAAGTCGTGTCCGAGCCGTGATCGACCGTGGTGCTCGCCGGAGTGATCGCGCCGCCGGGGGTGGCGGTCGCGCTGACGAGGTAATCGTTCAACGAAAACGTCGCATTCACCGCGCACGCGCCGGTGATCGCGGCGGTCGTGTAGGTGTTGCCGGCCAGCGTGCCGTCACAACCAGTCACCGTGTCGATGCTGTAGCCGGTCGCGGGCGTCACCGTGAAGCTCGTCGTCGCGCCATGATCGACGGTCGCATCGGCCGGACTGATCGAGCCGCCGAAGCCTGCCGTCGCTGTCACGGCGTAGCTGTTCAGGGTGAACGTCGCCGTCACTGCGCACGCCCCGCCAATCGCGCCGGTCGTATAGCTGTTGTCGGTCAACGTACCGTCACACCCGGTGACGCTGCCGATGCTGTAGCCAGTGTCGGGCGTGACCAGAAAATCAGTGGTGGCGCCGTGACTGACGGTCGCACTCGTGGGGCTGATCGAACCGCCGACGCCCGCCGAGGCACTGACCGGGTATGAATTGAGTGAGAAGCTGGCCGATACGGTGCACGCGCCGGTTACCGCGCCGGTCGTGAACGTGGTGCCCACGAGTGTGCCGCCACAGCCCGACACGCCGACCAGGCTGTAACCGGCCGCGGGCGCGACGGTGAAGCTCGCGGTGGCCCCATGCTCAACGCTGGCGCTGCCGGGGTCGATCGATCCGCCCGTACCGGCCTCGGCGGTCACCGTGTACGTGTTGATCGCGAAGGTCGCAGAGACGGCGCAGGCCGCGTTGACAGCACCGGTCGTGTAGGTCGAGCCGGAGAGCGTGCCGCCGCAGCCCGTGACGCCGGCGATGTGATATCCCGTGGCTGGCGTGAGGGTGAAGCTGGCCGTGCCGCCTGGCGTCACGTTCGTCGTCGTGGGCGAGATCGATCCACCCGCGCCCGCGCTGGCGGTGACCGTGAAGAAGGGCGGATCGAGGAAGGTGATCGCGAGGTTGTTGCGTATCGAGTTCGTCACCTGGCTCGCGTCGTTACCGACGAACGCGTTGTCGAGGAAGATGACGTTGAGGTTGTTCACCGAGTTCGCCGCGGCGTGACCAGTCGCGGCGCCGGCGAACGACAATGTCGCGAGGTTGATGGTCGTACGCCTGACGGCGACGGTGAGCCCGGGCGGAACGTTCGTCACCAGCACCTTGCCGCTCGCGACGAAGTCTTCGCCAGCGGTGCCGCTGTACTGATCGCCATACAACGACAGCTGTGCCGTGGCAATGATCGTGCCGTTGTTCGCGGGCGCCTCGGCGAAGTTCACGGCCGAATAGGTAATGCTGCGCAGCGCGGTGGGCACGCTGGTCGAGAATCGCACGGTCATGTTCGGCGACGTCGACTGCTGAATGGCGGCCGCCGTGCTGCCCACGAACGCTGCGTTGAGCAGCGAGACGCGCACGTCGTTCACCGTATTCGCCGTCGCGTGATTGGTCGCGTTGCCCGTGAAGTAGATGGTGGCCTGCGTCGCGGAGTCGCGTTCCACGACGAGCGTCAGCCCAGGCGGTACGTTGGTCGCCGTATACGCGCCTGCGAGGCTGGCAGCGAATTGAGCGCCGAACAGCGTGATCTTCGCGGTCTCCAGCACGGCACCATTGTTCGAGGACGCTTCGGAGAAGATCAGCGGGGCCCAGCTGATGTTGGCGTCGCTGAAGCGCACGGTGATGTCGGAGCGAGTCGCGCCCGTGATCTCGGCGGCGTTGGCGCCGGCGAACGCTGCGTTCTGAAAACGCAACGTTACGTTCGGCACCGTCGCCGCCGCCGTGTGCGCGGAGGCGGCACCGCTGAACGTCAGCGTCGCTTGGGTGGCGCTGTTGCGCGTCACCACGGCGGTCAGTCCCGCGGGCACGTTGCTCGCGATCACGCGGCCGAGCGCAACGAGGTTGTCGCCGTTGTTGCCAGCGAACGTGTCTCCATAGAGCGTGATGGTCGAGGAGCCGCTGACGGAGCCATTGTTCGCCTGCGCTTCGTCGAAGGAGAGATTCGAATAGAGCAGGGCGGCGCCGCTGAACGACGTGCTCACGTCGGCGTCGCCGAACGTCGGCGTGACGACGCACACGTTCGGGCCAGGATTGTAGTCGCAGCCCGTCCAGCGCCCGGTGTGATAGCTGGTCGAAGGCGTTGCAGTCAGCGTCATCGTCGTGCGCTCGCTCACCGTAGCTGCGCACGTGCTGCCGCAATCGATGCCGGCGGGATTGGACGCGACGGTTCCCAATTCGCCCGATGAGAGCAGCACCGCAAGCGTGCGCGGCTTCCTGGTGCTGGCAGCCGCAGCGCCGGAGGCGTCGAGCTCGACGGCGCCGATCGTGCAACTGCCGGCGGCGCCGGCTCCGCGCACCATGCCTCGCTGATCGATATCGGGCGTGACTCCGCATTGATTCGTGCCGGCAGGAATGCGGAAGGTGTCCGCCGAACCGTTGTCGGCCGGGACCATGGTCAGCGTGCGGCCGCCGTTGAGCGCTGCGGCACCGAGCGACGGGTTGGTGGTGATATCGGTGCCCGTCAGGTTCAGACCGGTACCAGCCGGGATGATGTTGTAGCCCTCCGAAATGGCCACCGAATCGAGCACGACCGACAGATTGTCGGTCTCGATGCCGGAGACGGCGTCGCTGTTGCCCCAGAAAATATTGTTGCGAAAAAAGCCCTTGGCGCCGCCGGCGAGACGGATGGTGCCGCCGGTACCGACGCCGCCGAGCGAGTTGTTGGCGAAGGTGGAATTGCGCACGTACATGAGCTTGCGATACGACTCGATGTAGATGGCGCCGCCGAATCCGCCCTCGGCGCGGTTGTTGTAGAACGTGGTATTGACGATGTTCACGGTGCCTTCGCCGCCGAACGCGAGCGCACCGCCTTGTGATTGGGTGGGACGGTTGTCGTGGAACGTCGACTGACGAATCGTGACGTTGCCCGCCGAGTACAGCGCGCCGCCCCAGCCGTAACCCAGATTGCGTGTGTTGTTGCGCAACGTGCAGTAATCGAGGATCACTTCGGTTCCCTGACCACCATTCAACCGCAGCGCGTTGAACGTGACGCCGCGCAGCCATAAGGTCTGTCTTTCGCCGTCGAAGTTGATGTCACGACTGTTCGAGCCTTCGAGCACGATGCCGTTGGTCAATGCCATCGCGTCGATCGTCACGCTCTTGCCCGTCAATGAGATGTTCGAGGAGAGCGTGATGGTCGTGCCATCCAGGCTCGGGGCGAAGTAGATGACGTCGCCGCTGGCGGCGTTCGCGAGCGCCTGGCGCAACGAGCCCGCGCCCGAATCGCTCGTGGTCGTCACCGCCAGAGTGGCCGCCCCCGCCGGGATGGTCAGCGAGCACATCAATATGAGGAAGGTTGCGACCAGGCATCGCGCCAATGCCGCAGCCTGCGACGTGTCACGGTGCGGTGCTGTGGATGAAATCCGAGTCCGGCGTAGCCACGCTGTGTCGATTCGCATGTGCATTCGTCACGTTACAGGCGAGCCTGCAACTTAACGCGCACGCCGCGTCGTTATTAGCTGCTATGCGATACGTGACGTTGGTCATGCGCGGCTGACGCAAGGCCGATGCCCTGTGCCATGCGCGGGTTCCGCTGCTTCTGGTGGTTCTGCAAGATTTCCAATCGCGAGCGAGCAAGAATGCCGCGGACTTGCGTCTTGAGATGCCACGCAGGAAAGGATCGAACGAGTCGGTGGCTCGATCGAGCCACGCCAACGACGCTCAGGCTTTCTTGGCGGATTTCTTCTTGCCGCGGGCTGCGGTGCCCGTCGGAGCGCGCAGCATTTCGGCGGCGTGTTCGCGCGCCTTGTCCGTGATGTCGACGCCGCCGAGCATGCGCGCGATCTCACCGATGCGCTCCTCTGCCGTCAGCGTGTGCAGCGAGGTGCGCGTTGACTTGCCATCGGTCAGCTTCGTGACGCGCACGTGTGCATGCGCCTGGCTCGCGACTTGCGGCAAGTGCGTGACGCACAGGACTTGTGCTCGCTCACCGAGCGACCGCAATTGCCTGCCGACGATCTCCGCGACGCCGCCGCCGACGCCTGCATCGACTTCATCGAATACGAGGCAGGGCTGTGCGTCGCTTTGTGCCGCCGCGACTTGGATGGCGAGACTGATGCGCGACAGTTCGCCGCCGGAGGCGACTTTCGCGAGCGGACGAGGCGGTTGCCCCGGGTTCGCGGAGACGAGGAATTCGATGTCGTCCGCGCCGTGCTGATTCGCCGCGTCGATCGGGAGCACCTGCACGGCGACCTCGAACTTGCCGCCCGGCATGCCCAGCGTCTGCATCAGTGCGGACACGCGTTCGCTGAGCTCCTTCGCCGCCTTGCGCCGAGCCGTGCTGAGCTTCGCGCAGGCGGACGTGAAGCGTTTGGTGGCATCGGCGAGCCGCGCGTCGATCGTTTGCAGGGAAGTTTCGATGCTCGTGAGCGTTGCGAGCTCGCGCGACAATTCCTCATGGGTCTTCGGCAGCTCGTGCGGCTCCACGCGATGTTTGCGTGCGAGCGCTTCGATGTCGGCGAGCCGCTGCTCGACCCATTCCTGTCGGCTCGGATCGGCATCGAGCTCCGTTTCGTAGCGCTCGACGGCCTCGACGCCCTCGCGCAATGCGATCAGCGACTCGTCGATCAAGCGCGCGATCGGCGCGAGCTTGCCGTCGAAATCCTGCAGGTGCCGCGCGACGCTGAGCGCGCGCGCGACGACGTGCTCGGCGTTGACGTCTTCCGCTTCGCGCAAGAGTCCGATGATCTCGCGCGCGCCGGCGGCGAGACGGCCGCGTTGCGAGAGCCGCTGGCGCTCGGCGGCGAGCTCTTCGGTTTCATTCGGCTGCAACGCGAGCTGATTGAGCTCGTTCAAGTGATAGTTGAGCAGCTCGAGGCGGGCCTCGCGATCCTGGGCCGCCGCGGCCATGCGGTCGCGCTCCTCGCGCAGCTTGCTCATGTCCTTGAAGTGCGCGGCGACTTGCGCGAGCTGCTCTTCATGGCCGCCATTGCGATCGAGCAAGCCGCGCTGCGGCGCCCGGCGCATGAGCGACTGGTACTCCATCTGTCCGTGCACGTCGACGAGCAGCTCGCCGAGCTGCCGCAGCGACTGCACCGGCATCGCCTGACCGTTCACATACGCGCGCGAGCGGCCGTCGGTGCCGACGACCCGGCGCAGCAGGCATTCGTCGTCGTGCTCGATCGCTTGCTCTTCGAGCCACGCGAGAGCCGCCTCGTTGCCAGCCAGCGAGAACGTCGCGGCGACTTCCGCGCGCTCGCAGCCATGCCGCACGACCTCGGCGCCCGCACGACCGCCGGCCGCGAGGAGCAGGGCATCGACCAGAATGGACTTGCCCGCGCCCGTCTCGCCGGTGAGCACGGTGAGACCGGCATTCAGTTCCAGCTCGACAGCATCGATGATCGCGAAGTCGCGAATTTGAATGTGCGTCAGCACGCGCGTGTCCGTCAGTCCATCAAGTCGGTGGGCTGCATGCGATCGCCGCGACCCCAGCGCAGCTTCGAACGCAGAATGCGGTAGTAGTCGTGATCGGGCGGATGCAACAGCAGCACGCTTTGCGATGCTGGCGTGACGACGAGGCGATCGCCGGGCACGATCTCGCCGAGCTGCACGCCATCGCATGTCACCTGCGCATTCGTGTCGGGACGCTCGACCAAGCGGACTTCGATCGTCGAGGAGCTGCGCACGACGATCGGCCGGTCCGACAGCGTGTGCGGACAGATCGGCGCGAGCACGAGCGCTTCGAGCTCCGGGTACAGGATCGGACCGCCGCAGGAGAGGGCATACGCCGTCGATCCGGTCGCGGTCGCGATGACGATGCCGTCGCCCCCGTGCGTGTTCACATAGCGGCCGTCGATCCAGGTCTCGAAATCGAGCATGCGGCCCGTCTGCCACTTCTGCAGCACGACGTCGTTCAACGCTTCGCACGAGCGACTCGTGCCGTCGGCGCGGGACAGTGTGGCGGTCAGCATCGAGCGACGGTCCTTGACGTACCGGCCCGCAAGCACCTCGTCGAGTCGATCGCACATTTCGGTTGGACCGATGTCGGCCAGAAAGCCGAGCCGGCCGCGATTCACGCCGACGACCGGAATGCCGTGCGGCGTTGCGAGCCGCGCCGCATGGAGCATCGTGCCATCGCCGCCCACCGCGACGATTAGATCGGCATGCGCGCCGAGCTCGGCTTCGAACTTGCGTTCGATCGGTAGCGCCCCGAAATCGAATGTCGACGCGCTGTCGGCCAGAACCTTGCGGTTCGAGGCCACCAAGTGCGTCGCGAGTGCCGGCATCGATTCGATGACGCGCGAGTCGCGTGGGTTGCCGACGAGGGCGATCGAATTGAATTCGGAGGCTGACATGGCGGTGGTTTTTAGCATGTGGGCGGGCGGGCTGCTTGACAGCCGCAGGCGCCATGCTAGCTTCCCGCGTGGTCGGGCGTAAGTCCGTACAGGGATGAATAATTTGTCTTTTGTCGCCAGCAGGGACCGAGCAGGCTTGGGCAATCGACAATACGGTTGTGATGAGTCTAGAAACCGCTGATGACGTCTTGAACGAGCGCGCTCAACAGCTGCTGAAGCTGTTGGTCGAGTCCTATATTCGTGATGGCCAGCCCGTCGGCTCGCGCACGTTGTCGCGGGACTTGGGATCTGGGCTGCGGCTCAGCGCCGCGACGATCCGCAATGTCATGGCGGATCTGGAGGAGCTGGGTTTCGTCACCTCGCCGCACACCTCCGCCGGCCGCGTGCCGACGAACAAAGGGTATCGCTTCTTCGTCGACTCCCTGTTGAAGTTCCAGCCGCTCGAGGAAGCCAAGGTCGCCGAAATCCAGGCGCGCCTCGGGCAGCACGCCGACGACCCCAAGGCGCTCGTCGCCGCCGCCTCGCAGTTGCTGTCGAACGTGACCCGGCTCGCTGGGCTCGTCACGCTGCCGCGGCAGAGTCACGCGGCGCTGAGCCAGATCGAATTCATGCCGCTGACCGACAACCGCGTGCTCGCGATCATCGTCGTGAACGAGCGCGAGGTTCAGAACCGCATCCTGCAGCTCGATCGCTACTACAGCGCTGACGAGCTGCGTCGCGCCGCGAACTACCTGACACAGGAGTTCCGGGGCAAGGAACTGAGCCAGGTCCGCGAGCACCTGCTCGGTCAGTTGAAGGAAACCCGCGAGCACCTGAACCAACTGATGCTGGACGCGATCCGTCTGGCGCAGCAGGTCGTGACGCCGACGAACGCCCAGCGCATGGGATATGTCATGGCGGGCGAGACCAATCTCATGGGCTTCGCCGAGCTGTCGAACGTCGAGAAGCTGCGACGTCTGTTCGAGGCGTTCACCCAGCAGCGCGACATCCTGCATCTGCTCGACCAAAGCCTCGGCGCCGAGGGCGTGCAAATATTCATCGGTCAGGAATCGGGCTACACGATTCTCGACGACTGCAGTATCGTCACGGCCCCCTACACGCTGGACCACGAGGTGGTCGGTGTGCTCGGGGTGATCGGGCCGACCCGCATGGCCTATGAGCGCGTCATTCCCATCGTGGACATTACCGCCAAGCTCCTCGGGTCAGCCCTCGATAGTCGGACGTAACCCCGTGAGGCCGGCGCTCTTGAATTAGAGGCGCCGGACCGCAGATCCCAGCAAACGCTCGACTTCACGGCCCCGCGGCCGCGGAAGTCTTTTGTCTCGAACAACGATGGAGGATCCCCTCGGCCATGACGATTTCGAACGAGCAGGGCGCCGGCGACAACGCGAACGCCAGCATTCCGGACGACGTGCAAGCTGCTTTGAGCGCCGCCGAGGCGCGCGCCGCGGAGCACAAAGACCTGTACATGCGCGCGCTCGCCGAGATCGATAACGTGCGCAAGCGTGCGGCCCGCGACGTGGAGCAGGCTCACAAGTATGCGGTCGATCGCTTCGCGAACGACTTGATCGGGGTCAAGGACAGCCTGGAGCTGGGCCTCGCGAGCGAAGGCTCGGTCGACGCGTTGCGCGCCGGCACCGACGCGACGTTGAAGCTGCTCGCGAAGGCGTTCGAAAAAGCCGGCCTCGTGGAGGTCGACCCGCAGGGCGAGCCGTTCAATCCCGAATTCCACGAAGCCATGGCGATGGTGCCGTCGGCGGAGCAGCCGCCGAACACCGTGGGCCAGGTCGTGCAGAAGGGCTATGTCCTGAATGGCCGCCTCCTGCGCCCGGCGCGGGTCATCGTCACGCGCGAGCCGTAGAATTTCGCAGCTTCGAGCAGGGGGCAGTCGCTTGAAAGCCATGACGCCAGCCGCATCTAGCCCTGCATCAAGGGTTTTCCCCTTCCACCACATAATCTTTTGGAACTAGGAGTTTCTGGCCATGAGCAAAGTCATTGGCATCGACCTGGGCACGACGAACTCGTGCGTTGCGATCATGGAAGGCGGCAAGCCGCGCGTGATCGAGAACAGCGAGGGCGATCGTACGACCCCGTCGATCGTCGCGTTCACGAAGGACAACGAAGTGCTCGTCGGCCAGTCGGCGAAGCGCCAGGCCGTGACGAATCCGCAGAACACGCTGTTCGCGGTGAAGCGACTCATCGGCCGCCGCTTCGACGATCACGTCGTCCAGAAGGACGTCGACATGGTCCCGTACAAGATCGTCAAGGCGGACAATGGCGATGCCTGGGTCGAAGTGCAGGGCAAGAAGATGGCGGCGCAGGAAGTGTCCGCGCGCGTCCTGCAGAAGATGAAGAAGACGGCCGAGGACTTCCTCGGCACGACGGTCACCGACGCCGTCATCACCGTTCCCGCCTACTTCAACGACTCGCAGCGCCAGGCGACGAAGGACGCCGGCCGCATCGCGGGCTTGAACGTCAAGCGCATCATCAACGAGCCGACGGCGGCCGCGCTCGCGTATGGCCTCGACAAGCAGGGCGGCGATCGCAAGATCGCGGTCTATGACCTGGGCGGCGGCACGTTCGACGTGTCGATCATCGAAGTCGCCGATGTCGACGGCGAGCGTCAGTTCGAAGTGCTCGCGACGAACGGCGATACGTTCCTCGGCGGCGAGGATTTCGACAAGCGCATCATCGATTACATCGGCGAGGAATTTAAGAAGGAGAGCGGCGTCGACGTGCGTCGCGATCCGCTCGCGATGCAGCGCCTGAAGGAGGCGGCCGAGAAGGCCAAGATCGAGCTGTCGTCGAGCCAGCAGACCGACATCAACCTGCCGTACATCACGGCGGATGCGTCGGGTCCGAAGCACCTCAACGTCAAGTTGACGCGTGCGAAGCTCGAATCGCTCGTCGAGGATCTGGTGCAGAAGACGATCGAGCCGTGCCGCATCGCGCTGAAGGATGCCGACCTGTCGATCAAGGACGTGTCCGAGGTCATTCTCGTCGGCGGCCAGACGCGCATGCCGCTCGTGCAGAAGTACGTGAAGGACTTCTTCGGCAAGGAGCCGCGCAAGGACGTCAATCCCGACGAGGCCGTGGCGGTTGGCGCTGCGATTCAGGCGGGCGTGCTGTCCGGTGAGGTCAAGGACGTTCTGCTGCTCGACGTGACCCCGCTGTCGCTCGGTATCGAGACGCTCGGCGGCGTGATGACGAAGCTGATCGAAAAGAACACGACGATTCCGACGAAGGCGAACCAGACGTTCTCGACCGCCGACGACAATCAGGGCGCCGTGACGATTCACGTGCTGCAGGGCGAGCGTCAGCGGGCGGCCGATAACAAGTCGCTCGGCCAGTTCAATCTCGAAGGCATCCCGCCGGCCCCGCGCGGCATGCCGCAGATCGAAGTGACGTTCGACATCGACGCGAACGGCATCCTGAACGTGTCGGCGCGCGACAAGGCGACGAACAAGGAACAGAAGATCGTGATCAAGGCCTCGAGCGGTTTGAGCGAGGACGAGATCAAGCGCATGGTGAAGGACGCCGAGTCGCACGCGGAGGACGACCGCAAGTTCCGCGAGCTCGTCGAGTCGCGCAACAAGGCGGATGCCTTGATCCACTCGACCGAGAAGGCGCTGAAGGACATGGGCGACAAGGTCCAGGCGAGCGATCGCGCGAACATCGAGTCGGCCCTGTCCGATCTGAAGCGCGTCGTCGGCGGCGACGACAAGGACGTGATCGACACGAAGGCGGCCGCATTGGCCCAGGCCTCCGCGACGATGGCGCAGCAGGCGTATGCGCAGTCGGGCGCGGGTGGCGCTGAAGGCGCGGGCGGTGCTTCCGCTGGTGGCGGCCAGGGCGCCCCCGACGACGTCGTCGATGCCGAGTTCGAGGAAGTGAAGGACAAGAAGAAAGACGCGTAAGCGTTCTTGTCCAGAAGCATGGCGGCCGCCGACGAAGTCCGTTGTTCGTCGGCGGCCACGTCATGGAGCGAAAGGCGAGCGATTGCCTCGAGTTGCTCCGGAGGAGTTGCGCTGAGCGCGTTCTTACCGTCAACTGTCCACCGTCAACGGCCAATCCATTCCAATGTCCAAGCGCGACTACTACAAAGTCCTCGATGTGCCGCGTACGGCGACCGAGGCGGACATCAAGAAGGCGTATCGGCGCCTAGCGATGAAATACCACCCGGATCGCAATCCCGACGATCACGAAGCCGAAGACAAATTCAAGGAAGCGAAAGAAGCGTATGAGGTGCTCTGCGACGAGCAGAAGCGCGCAATCTACGATCAGCACGGTCACGAAGGCCTGAGTCAGCGCGGCGGCGGTGGGTTCGGCTCGGCCGACGCATTCAGCGATATTTTCGGCGACGTATTCGGCGACATCTTCGGCGGCGGCCGCCGTGGGGGTGGGCGCCAGGTCTTTCGCGGCGCCGATCTGCGCTACGATCTCGAACTCGATCTCGAGCAAGCGGTGTTCGGTTACGACGCGACGGTCGAATTCACGACGCTCGGCGAATGCGAGAGCTGCAACGGCAGCGGGGCGGCGCCGGGCTCCAAGACGACGACCTGCGATACCTGTAACGGCGTCGGCCAGGTCCGTATGCAGCAGGGCTTTTTCGCCGTGCAACAAACCTGTCCGCGCTGCAAGGGCCGCGGCCAGATCATCAGCCAGCCATGCGATTCGTGCCTCGGTCAGGGACGGGTCCGCAAGAAAAAGACGCTGTCGGTCAAAGTGCCGGCAGGCGTCGACACCGGCGATCGCATCCGCCTTGCCGGCGAAGGCGAGGCCGGACGCAATGGTGGTCCGCCGGGCGATCTGTACGTCGAGGTTCGCGTCCGCGAGCACGCGATCTTCGAGCGGGACGGCAGCCATCTGTCGTGCGAAGTGCCCGTCAGTTTCGTCGCGGCGGCCTTGGGTGGCACGATCGAGGTGCCGACGCTCGACGGCAACGTCTCACTGAAAGTGCCGGCCGAGACTCAATCCGGACGCGTGTTCCGTCTGCGCGAGAAGGGTGTGAAGCCCGTGCGTGGCGGCGCTGTCGGCGACTTGTTCTGTCGCGTCGTCGTGGAGACGCCGGTCAATCTGACCGAAGAGCAGCGCGACATCCTGCGTCAGTTCGAGCGCACGATGCAGGCCAGCTCACAGGACCACAGCCCGCGCGAGCGCTCGTGGCTCGATGGGGTCAAGAGTTTTTTTGGGACGATCCGCAGCTGAGGCGGGGCTCGAGGTCAGTGGCTGAGCCCAGGAAGGACCCCCAGAGACTTGGCCCAAGGTCGAGATGAGCGATAACGTCGAGATGAACGATAACAACGAGCTGCGAATCGCAATCCTGGGTGTGACCGGGCGAATGGGCGGCGCGCTGCTGCGCGCGATCGATGAGGTGCCCGCCGCGCGGCTCGTCGGCGCCACTGCGTCGGCATCGAGCCGCTGGCTCGGCGAGGACGCGGGCGTGCCAGCGGGCGGTCCCGCGCGCCAGGTGCGCATCGATTCGAACGTCGCGGCCGCGATCGCGACTGCAGCCGTTGCCATCGACTTCGCGCTTCCGGAGGCGACGCACGTCAATCTCGACGCTTGCCGAACCGCGCGCCGCGCGCTCGTGATCGGTACGACCGGGTATGGTGCGGATGTGCGTGCGAGCATCGAGCGCGCCGCGCAGGACATCCCGATCGTCGTGGCCGCGAACATGAGTCTCGGCGTAAATCTCCTGATCGGGCTCACGCAGCTCGCGGCGCGCGCGCTCGACGAGAGTTATGACATCGAGATTTTCGAAGCTCATCATCGCAACAAGAAAGATGCGCCGTCCGGAACGGCGCTCGCGCTCGGCGAGGCCGCCGCGCGCGGCCGCGGTGTCTCGCTGGACGAGGCGGGCGTGTTCGAACGCCACGGCGAAACGGGTGCACGCACCCCGGGCGCCATCGGCTTTTCCGTGTTCCGCGGCGGCGATGTGGTCGGCGATCACACGGTGACGTTCGCGGGGATTGGCGAGCGCATCGAGCTCACGCATCGCGCGAGCGATCGCCTGACGTTCGCGCGAGGAGCGATGCGCGCCGCGCAGTGGATCGTCGGCCGATCCCCGGGCCTGTACTCGATGCAGGACGTGCTCGGTCTGAAGTAATTTCCGACGCGGCTCGCGACGTGTCGGCTCGCGAGCGATCCTCGAGTGCGATCGCTCAAAAAAAAGTTCGCGGTGCGGCGCATCGAGTGCGCTCGCTCGCTTCCATCACCGGGGGCACTCGCGTACACTCCCGTCTTCAGCACGCGTCGAAACCTAAGTGTGCGGGATCGGTCTTAAGGCCCCTCCCGCTCTAGTCGTGCGTGCCTGAAACACTGACATCGGGAGAATTTGTGGTAACACCCGCTGTATTGGCGCTCGAAGATGGCACGGTCTTCCATGGTCGGTCGATCGGTGCCAAAGGCAATACAACCGGCGAGGTGGTGTTCAACACCGCCATGACCGGATATCAAGAAATCCTTACTGACCCTTCCTACTGCCGGCAACTCGTCACGCTGACGTATCCGCACATCGGCAATACGGGTACGAATCCGGAAGACATGGAATCCGCCGCGATCTATCCGGCTGGACTCATCATTCGCGATCTACCTGCCTTGCACTCGAGCTGGCGCGCGTCCGAATCGCTCGAAGAGTTTCTTCAGCGCGGCAAGGTCGTGGCGATCGCGGACATCGACACACGCCGTCTCACGCGCATCCTGCGCGAGAAGGGCGCGCTCGCGGGCTGCATCATGACCGGCGAGAAGGCGGACGCGACGGCGGCCACGCACGCGGCCCGCAAATTCCCCGGGCTCAAAGGCATGGACCTCGCGAAGGTCGTGTCGACGAAGCGCGTCTATCAATGGAACGAAGGCACGAACTGGGGTCTCGAGCAGGGACCCAAGCAACGGCCCGGCCAGCGCGCGCACGTCGTCGCGTATGACTTCGGCATCAAGCGCAACATCCTGCGCTGCCTTGCGGACCAGGGATGCCGCATTACGGTCGTGCCGGCACAGACGCCCGCAGAGAAGGTGCTCGCGATGAATCCGGACGGCATCTTCCTGTCGAACGGTCCCGGCGATCCGGAGCCGTGCACGTATGCCATCGACGCGATTCGCGAATTCCTGAAGACCGACATTCCGGTGTTCGGCATCTGTCTCGGTCACCAGTTGCTCGGTCTCGCGAGCGATGCGAAGACGGTGAAGATGAAGTTCGGCCATCACGGCGCGAATCATCCGGTGCTCGACGTGGCGACCGGGCGCGTGTTGATCTCCAGCCAGAATCACGGCTTCGCGGTCGACGAATCGACCCTGAACGACAAGGTGCGCACGACGCACAAGTCGCTGTTCGACGGTTCGCTGCAAGGCATCGAGCGCACGGACTGCCCCGCGTTCAGCTTCCAGGGACATCCCGAAGCGAGTCCGGGCCCGACCGAAGTGAAAGTGTTGTTCGATCGCTTCACGAAAATGATGAACGACCGCATGGCCGCGCAGAGCGCGGGCAAAGACGCGCCGCGTCGCGCGGCGGAACGCTGACCGACCGCAAGGCGAAGCGACACACAAGGCGCAGCTGAACGGATAGAAATGCCAAAACGTACCGACCTCAAGAGCATCTTGATCATTGGCGCGGGCCCGATCGTCATCGGCCAGGCCTGCGAGTTCGATTATTCCGGCGCCCAGGCTTGCAAGGCGCTGAAGGAGGAGGGCTACCGCGTCATCCTCGTCAATTCGAATCCCGCGACGATCATGACGGACCCGGAAACCGCGGACGCCGTCTACATCGAGCCGGTCAGTTGGCGCACCGTCGAGCGGATCATCGAAAAGGAGAAGCCCGATGCGCTGCTGCCGACGATGGGCGGACAGACCGCGCTCAACTGCGCGCTCGATCTCGTCCGCGAGGGCGTGCTCGCGAAACACAATGTCGAGCTGATCGCCGCCTCGCGCGAAGCGATCGACATGGCCGAGGACCGCGAGCGTTTCCGTAACGCGATGCGCGAGATCGGTCTCGAATCGCCGCGCTCGCGCATCGCGCACAGCCTGGAAGAGGCGCTCGCGGTTCAGGCCGAAATCGGCTACCCGACCGTCATTCGCCCGTCGTTCACGCTGGGCGGCTCGGGCGGCGGCATCGCCTACAACCGCGAAGAATTCGTCGAGATCGTCGAGCGCGGCCTCGACGCATCGCCGACGAGCGAAGTGCTGCTCGAAGAATCGGTGATCGGCTGGAAGGAATACGAGATGGAAGTCGTCCGCGACAAGGCGGACAACTGCATCATCATCTGCTCGATCGAGAACTTCGATCCGATGGGCGTGCACACGGGCGACTCGATCACGGTCGCGCCGGCACAGACGCTCACCGATCGGGAGTATCAGCGCATGCGCAATGCGTCGATCGCGGTGCTGCGCAAGATCGGCGTCGAGTGCGGCGGCTCGAACG
>JAEYXD010000222.1 GCA_023428645.1 Pseudomonadota bacterium | reverse complement strand
TCCTTGCGCAGCGCCGTCTGGTAGTCCTCCTGCAGGCGCTCGAGCTGTCCTCGCAGCGCGTCGATCGGCGTCGCCATTGCATCGAATCGCTGCCGGACTTCGGTTCGTGCGGCTTCGCTGCCCTGCGAACGTCCTGCCGCAAAGCCGTGATCGAATCCCTGTTGGCGGCCATCGCGCTCGCCGTTCTCGAAGCCTTCGCGATAACCGCGCTCCATCCCTTGCTGGAAGCCGTCGGCCTGTGCCGCGCGTGCGCTCGGCGAGAGGTGCAAAGGCACGCCGGAGCGCCAGGCATCGCTGCCCATGAGCTCGCCAAGCGGCGTGAAGCGGTGACTGCGCCAGCTCTTCGTCATGCGACCACCGCCTCAGCGAACAGCTGCACTTCGATCTCGCCGCGATCGGCAAGCGCTTTGACCTGCGCCATGATCTCCTGACGAGCCTGATCGACACGGCTGCGGGACACAGGGCCCGCACGGCGCATCATGTCTTCGAACGCTTGCGCCTGTCGGCGCGGCAGCGCGCGCAGGATGGCATCGCGCAGCTGCGGCTCGGCGCCCTTGAGCGCAATCGACCATTGTTCGAGCGGCACCGCCTCAATGACGCTGAGCAACGTCGTCTCGCTCTGTCGCGACAGGATGAAGAAGTCGTACATGCGCCGCTCGATCTCGTCCATGACTGCCGCGTCCTTTGCACGCAGCGTCTCGACGATCTGCCCGCGGTCGCGCGGCACGCGATTGAGAATCTCCGCGACCTGCTGCACGCCCTCGACCGTCGCGCTTTGCAGGCCGAGGCATTCGAGGCAGCGATCGACGAGCTCATCGAGCTCGATCAGCAGCTCGCGATCGATTTCCGACAGACGGGCCATGTTCAGCAGCACGGTATCGCGCCCCTCGGCCGGCAACGACGCGACGACGTCGCTCGCCAGCGCGGGCGGCAGGAACGCGAGGAACACCGTCTGCATGCGCGGGTGCTCGTAAGTGATGCGCTCCGCGAGCCATTTCGCCGAGGCCCATTGCAGCCGTGCCATCTTCGGACGGATCGCATCTCCATAGATGTTGTTGAGCACGCTGTTCGCGATATCGCTGCCGAGCGCAAGATCGAGCGAGCGCTTCAGATACGAGCGCGACGCGCCATGCACGCCGCTCTGCTCGCGATAGTCGTCGAAGAACGTCTGCAGCGAATGGCGCACGGACTCGACTTTGATGCCGCTGATACGCGACATCACTTGCGTGACTTCGAGCAGTTCCTCGCGCGACAGGCAGCGCAGCACGGCTGCCGCCGGCTCCTCGCCCATGCTGAGCAACACGATCGCCGCGCGCTCGAGCGGGGTGGACGCGTTGCTCACCGTCAATGCCGTGCTATTCGGTTCGGACATTTTTCTGTACCCACTGCTTCACGACTTCAGCCACGCGCTCGGGCTCCTTCGCTGCCAGCACCTTCAAGTGATCGACCATCACGTCCACCGGGGAACCGGGTGGCGGCAGGTCGTAATCCTCGAGCAAGGGGCCGACTGGGATGGCTTTGCGCGCATGACCGACTTGCGCCACGCCGATGGGTGCGGCTGCGCTTTGCAAAGGCACCGGAGCCGCGACCGGGTCGACGATGGTGGCCTCGACCTCACGGGGCGGCGGTGGCGCAAGACGTTGCTGCGCGGCCTTCAACAGCGGGCGCAGCACGAGGAAGAACACGAGCAGCGCGCCGAGCGCATACGACAGCCACGAGCTCGCATCGACGATGTTGTCGCGCTGCTGCCACCAAGGCGGTGTCGCCGTACGCGACGGGAACGCCAGCGTCGAGACGACGAGCGTGTCGCCGCGTGCCTCGTCGATGCCGAGCCCGCTGCGCAAAACCTTCTCGACGTCGGTGAGCTGTTGCTGGCTCCACGTTGCCGCGCCGCCGGGCGCCGCGGCGGCGTTCAGCACGACCGCCACGTTGAGCTTGCGCAGACGACTGCGGCTGCGCTGAATCTGCGTGATGCTGCGGTCGTACGCGTACTGCCGCGTCGAGGCATTCTTCTGGGCGCTGCTGGTTGCATCCGCACCGGCCGCCGCCTCTGCCGCCTGGGCGACCGCGACGGGCCGATTGCTCAGGGAGCCGGGCACGCCGAGCGCGAGCGGATCGCGGTCGAGCTCTTCGCGCAAGGCTTCGTTCGTGACCTTCGGCGTATCGCCGTAGCGCTCGTGCGTCTCCTTGACGCGATCGTTGTCGACGTCAGCGGTGATGCTGACACGGAAATTCTCATCGCCGAGCACCGGTGCCAGCAGATCGCGCACGTTCTTGCGCGTCGCCTCTTCGTACTGGCGTGCGGCCTCGCTGCCCTGCCCGGCTTCGTAACCCTCCGAGAGATCGACACGCGCCGACAGCAGGTGCCCCGCCTGATCGACGAGCGTGACGCGCGTCGGGTCGAGACCAGCCGCGCTACCCGCAACCATGTTGACGATCGCCGCGATCTGTTCGTCTTCGAGCTGGCGGCCGGGCTTCAACGTCAGCACGACCGATGCCGAGCTCTTGTCGCCGCCGGTGACGACGAACGACGAGGTACGTGCAACCGACACGTGGACTCGTGCCGATTCCACGGCATCGATCGTCATGATGCTTTGAGCGAGTTCCCCTTCGAGGCCGCGGCGAAAGCGCACATCCTGGACGAACTGGCTCACGCCGAGCGGATCCTTGCCGTCCATGAGCTCGAGGCCGGCCGGCAGCTTCGCGACCACGCCTTTCGATGCCAGTAGCATGCGCACTTCGCCGAGCTCGTTCTCCGGCACGAGCACCTGCCCACTGTCGGGATGCACGCGATAGGGGATGCCGGCGCCGTCGAGTACCGCCATCATGTCCGCCGCCGCGACTTTCTCGCGTGCTCCGAACAATGGCTTGTATGACGCATCGCCGCGCCACATGAACATCATCACGATGGCGGTGATGCCCGCTGCCAGCAAGGCGAGCGGCGCGAAACCTTTCAACAACTCGGACAGGCGTCCTGCGCCCTCCGCGGAACGCAGCTTGCCGAGCAACGACTTTACGATGGCGGACAAGTGCCTCTCCCTTGGCTCAGAGCTGCAGCTTGATCAGGTCTTCCATCGCGCCGACGATCTTGTTGCGCGCCTGCATGAGCATCGTGAATGAGAGGCTCGCTTGCTGACTGGCGAGCATCGCACCGACGAGATCGTCGCTGCGCCCGGCATCCACGGCGGCCATCTTGTCCCCCGCAGCCCGATCCTGCTCGTTCACGCTCTGAATGATGTGCCGAAAGCCGTCGGCGACGGTCGCGCCGCTCGCGGGCTGCAGCTCCGCGCCGCTCTGCGCTACCGGCAGATTGCCGGACGCCGATAGTGCTCGTGCGTCCGCTTCGATCCGCGCCTGCACCGCCGCGATCGATACACCGATTCCGTTTCCCATCTCGATCCTCCGTTGAAATGCGCACACGCTGTAACGTGTGTCGCGCACCGCAACCTATCGTCCCCATGAAGTTCGAATTGAGGTGTGCGAGTTCATTTCCGATACCCACCGCTCACTTTTACCTACATTTTCAATGCATCCCATCGGGAGCGATGCATCCATTCCCGTACGTGCAACGCGGCGGGTTGAGTGAAAGGCCTAGTCACCACTGCGCGCCTTCCTGCAGCGAGCGCCATGTTCACCTCATGACACGGCGGTGCGATGAGGCCGCGAGCGCGTCGAACGACATTGCGATCCGCGCGCGCAAGCGAGCAGCCCGCGATCGCGGGCGCAGGTGTTGCAATTGAAGATGTGCTTGCAGATGCCTTTGAAGATGCAACGGACGCGATGCGTTTGCAGATTCTTTTGAGATGCAACGGGCGCGCGCATCGATCGCAAGCGAAACGACGCAGGGGATCGCGCGACGCACTCGCTCGTGTCGATGCACGAATGAGTTTTGTCGAGCTGGCATAAAGATTTCGTGCTCCGCCCCGATACATGGAGTCGAGTTTTCAGATCACGGACCGCCATGGCAGCAATCACACACGGATCCAATCGCGTGCATCAAGTGCTCGATCCGCGCACGATCGGTCGACCCGTGCACCTGCTCGA
>JAEYXD010000035.1 GCA_023428645.1 Pseudomonadota bacterium | reverse complement strand
GGATTACGTGACTAAATTCCTGCTGCCGAACTTTTATTTCCACGTGTCGATGGCGTATGCGCTGCTGCGCAAGAACGGTGTCGAACTCGGCAAGGGCGATTTCCTCGGCAACATTCAGTAAATCCTTCCTGCCTCCCTCGCGCGACGGGGAGGGCTTGCTCTCCGCCCCCTCCCCCGCGTAGCGGGGGAGGGTTGGGGAGGGGGCTCCTCGAATCTATCTGCTCGTCGCTCTATCTTTCCCTTCGCGAGCTCACGCGCGCTCGCCCACGACGATCCGATACACGCGCTCGACCAACGAGCTCACGCCGCGCTGTAAAAACCGCGCATTGTCCGGCGAGTGAGTGACATCGACCGCGGCAATCTCCTCGACCTGCCAGCCAGCGAACAGCTCGCGTACTTCCCGCGTTCCGACGGCGAACGGCGGCCCCTTCATCTGCTGCTGATCGTATTCCGGCGTGACGAGCAGCATGACGGTGCCGGCGGGCAGCATCTCGCGCAACTTCGCCACATACGCCCGACGCATCGCTTCCGGCAATGCGATCAATGCGGCGCGGTCGAATACCGCGCGCACACTTGCGAGGTCGTGCGGCTGCAACGCGAAAAAATCTCCGCACAGCACCGTGATGTCCTGCGCCGACCAGCGCTCGAATGCGCCTTGCCGAATGACCTGCGGCTCGACGTTCCATTCCGCGAAGAACTCAGCGCAAGCCGTGCGTGCGATCTCCACGCCGAGCACGGGATGTCCGTGCTCGCGCAGCCAGCGCATGTCGAGCGTCTTACCGCAGAGCGGCACGAACGTCGTCGCCTCGCGCGATACCCCGAGCTGCGGCCAATAGTTGCGCAGGTACGCGTTCACCTGTTGCTGGTGGAAGCCGATCTCGTGCTTCGCCCAGCGCTCGATCCAGAAGTCATTGTCCATGAGCCGAGTGTAGCGCGGCGCTGCCGGCGCGGCTCACGCGCGAACCCTGCTATCCTCGCGGCCCCCGAAGGATATCCGCGACCCAGTGTTTCCCTGGATCCGACTCATTCATGCCGGCCTGACGTGCATCGGCCAGCGGCGCATCGACGTGCTCGACGCCACGTGCATCCGCATGCATGTGTGGCCGAACGATCTCGACCTGAATCTGCACGTCAACAACGGCCGCTATCTCGCGCTCGCCGATGTCGCGCGGCTGCACTGGTTCATTCGCTCCGGCGCCTTTCGGATCGCCCGTCGCGAACGCGCCGTCCCGGTCGTCGGCGATGCGGTCGCGAAGTTCCGGCGCGACCTGAAGCCGTTCGAAAAATTCGAGATCCATACGCGCATGCTCGGCTGGAATGCGCGCTGGGGTTTCATGGAGCACCGCTTCGTTCGCGGCGGCAGAGTATTGGGAGTCGTCGCCATCCGCGGGTTGTTCAAAGGCCCGAACGGGCCGGTCGAGCCGCAAGTGTTTCTCGATGCCATCGGTGTACACCACGACTCTCCTCCGTTGCCGCAATGGGTGAGCGAGTGGAGCAGCGGCTGCGAATCGCTCACGAGCCTGCTGCGCAGGGAAGAGGCGGAGCGGGCGCGCTCGACATGAGTCGTGCGCGCGTCGCTTGCGCCGCGCTGCTCCGTCAGGCTCTCACGCCCCAATCGGCGAGCACTGCGTCGCGCTGCGCGCCGGGAGCCGGCGGGGGCGTTGGAGTCGCGGGTTCGGAGCGGCTGAAGCGCGGCGTGGGCGCGTTCTGGAGAACGCCGCCGACCTCGACGAACGCCTTGCGTGCCCGATTGTGCGGATGCCGCGATGCCTCGGCCAACGTCAGAACCGGCGCGTAGCACGCGTCCGTCCCGAGCAGCAGCGCGTCCCAATGAGCACGTGGCTGCGAGCCGAACAGGCGCGCCAGCTCTTCCTTGAGCGCAGGCCAGCGCGTACGCATCTCGTCCGGTGAATAGTTCGGATGCGTCGGATGCGCGTAGCGCGCCCGATCGAGCCCGAGCTTGTCGATGAGCAGCTCATAGAACTGCGGCTCGAGCGCCGCGATGCTGATGAACTGGCCATCGCTCGTCGCATACGTCGAATAAAAGTGCGCCGCGCCGGACAGCAGATTCTCGCCGGGCCGCTCGCCGCACGTGCCGAGCGCCTGCATGCCATGGAACATGCTCATGAGCGCGAGCGTGCCATCGAGCATCGCCGCGTCGATCACCTGACCCTTGCCCGATGTGCGCGCTTCGAGCAGGCCGCACACGATGCCGAACGCGAGCAACATGCCGCCGCCGCCGAAATCGCCGACGAGGTTCAATGGCGGCACGGGCGCTCGGCCACGCTCGCCGATGAGGCCGAGCGCACCGGCGAGCGCAATGTAGTTGATGTCGTGGCCGGCGCTGCGCGCGAGCGGTCCGGTCTGACCCCAGCCGGTCATGCGCCCGTAGATCAGGCGTGCATTGCGTGCGAGGCACACCTCGGGACCGAAGCCCAGGCGCTCCGCGACGCCGGGCCGAAATGATTCGAACATCGCATCCGCTTTGTCGACGAGCTGCAGCAGCACGTGCACATCGGCGGCTTGCTGCAAATCGAGCGCGATGGAGCGGCGGTTGCGCAGCAGCGGGTTGTGTCGATCGAGCGTCGACAGCGCCGCGTTCTTCCGATCGACGCGAACGACATCGGCGCCCATGTCCGCGAGCATCATGCCGCAGAACGGTGCGGCGCCGAGGCCGGCGATTTCGAGTATGCGAATACCTTCCAGGGGTCCCGACATGACACACCTCGAGCGGCATTGAGCCTGATGACATCGCGAGCGTAAGAGCTTTCGCGGCCGATCGCCACGGCTGTACGCGAGCTGAATGCTGATATTCATCGCCGATTAAGTGCGAGTGCGATCTGATCGAGTCGTCATCGGGGAGAAGGTCATGCATCGCTTCGTTACGTTGAGTCTGATCGCGAGCGCGATCTGCGCGGGCCCGGCGCTCGTGTTTGCCGAGGAAGGCAAGGTCGAGGAGCCGATCGTCGCTCCCGAGCCGGAGCGCGTATCGAGATATGCGCGCGGCGACGCGGCGCGTGTCGCGGCGGCGAGCTCGAAGCAGTCGCGACGACATGTCGAGGCGAAAGCGTCGGCTGCATCGGTCCGCGCGAAACGCGGCGCGGCCGTCATGTCCGCGCGCTCCGCCGATTTCTACATCTACGATGCGGGCAGCACGCTGCGTCTGGATCGCGACGGCGACGGCTATCACAGTGAGTTCCGTGTGCGGTTCGATGCGGATGTGCGCGCCGGTGATGCGCTCGTGTATGCGCGGCTCTATCTGCGCCGCGCTGGCGAGCGCGAGTGGTACTTGTATCGCGAGACGGACGACTTCTGGATCCACGGCCAGTCCGGCAGCGACGACTACTATGTGACGACCACGCTGGATGCCGGCTACCCAACGGGCGAATACGACGTGCTGATCGACCTGTACGAGTCAGGCTACAGCGGCATCGTCGCGACACTCGGGCCGCTCGACAGCGGCGCGCTCAGCTATCTGCCGCTCGAGGAGATCGGCCTCGACGTGCCCATCGAGATCCCCGGCTATAGCATCGGCGAGGTCGTCACCGAATTGATCGTCGACAGCGATGGGGACGGCTACTACTCGCGCTTTCGCATCACGTTCGACCCGGATGCGGACTACGAGCGGCGGCTCGTGTTCGCGCGCGTGTGGGTGCGTGCCCGTGGCGGCGAGTGGATCGAAGAATTCGTCTCGGAAGACTGGTGGGTCGACTTGAACGGCTCGAGGGATGCATACGCCCTCGATGTCGATTGGATCAGTGGCTACCCCACTTCTTATTACGACGTGCAGATCGATCTATACGACGCGCAATCGGAGCGGCTGATCGCGTCCGCGGGCAGCGAGCGATTCGACCTCGCGCAGCTGCCGCTCGAAGATCGCTCCCGTGACGTCGCCATCGGTCCGCCTCCACCTCCCAGCGGCGGCGGAAATTCGAGCTCCCGCGAGAGCGGCGGCGGTGCGCTCGAATGGGGATCGCTCGCGGCACTGTTGACGTTCGCGGGGCTGCGACGGCGCAGGCGGAGCTGAGGGCAGTGCGTTTGCGAAAAATTCACTCCCCTCGACGCGGCGGTCCTGCAATGATGGACGCCATTCGAACCCTGAGGGAGTGATGCAATGTCGACGGCGCTCATGAAACACTCGTTCGTGACACTCGTGGCGGGGGCGTTGTTTGCGTTCGTTGCGCCGCTCGCGCTCGCTCACACGTCCGCCACCAGCACGACGCCCGCTACCAATTCGGTACTCGCGGCGTCACCGCCGAAGATCGGCATCACGTTCAAGGAGGCGGCGCGGCTGACGTCGGTCGTCGTGCATCGCGAAGGGCAGCCGGATCGCAAGCTCGCCTTCACACCGGAGGGCAGTGCGACCGAGTTCAGTATCGACAATCCGGCGCTCGAGGCGGGCAAGAGCGAAGTGCGCTGGACTGCCTTGTCAAAGGACGGTCACGTCGTCAAAGGCGTGATCGTGCTGACGATCAAACAGCCAACGGCCGCCAAGACGCCCTGATGCTCGATGCCTTCGCGGCGCTGGCGCAGACGCTGTCGTACTGCGGTGTGCTGAGCGGCGCGGGCGCGGTGCTCGCGGCGGCCACGTTGCGCTCGGATGCTCTCGCTGCGCAAACCCTTGCTCGCCTGACCCGTGCCGGCGCCTGGCTCACGATTGCCGCGACGCTCTTTGCCCTCGGTGTGCTCATGCTCAGGCTCGGCGACTCGCTGGATGCCGAGATTGCCGCCGCGGTGATGATGTCGAACGTTGGTGCCGCGGCGGGCCTGCGTTTGAGCGGCGCCGTATTGCTGCTCGTCACGCCGAGCGGGGACGATGATGCCTTCGGCCGCGGCATGCAGCTCAGCGCCGCGGTGCTCATGCTCGCGTCGTTCGTCTTCAGTGGTCACGCGGCGGCGGAGGGCGTGTGGCCGGGCATCATCGCTGCAATTCACGTCGCGGCGGCCGGCTGGTGGGTGAGCTCGCTCATCGCGATGCGCGCGGCATTCGCGCGCGGCGACGCGGGTGCCGTGTCGCTCGTGACGCGCTTCAGTGCGCTTGCTCGCTACGCGGTGGGCGGATTGGTCGTCGCGGGCGTCGTACTCATCGCGGCCTTGCTCGACTTCAGTGCGTTCGAGCTCACTGCGTACGCGAGGAATCTTGCGATCAAGCTCGCGCTCGTCGCGGCGGTGCTGGGGCTTGCCGCCTACAATCGGTTCGCACTGACTCAAGGAGTGATCGCGCTGCGCGCCACCGCCATTGCCGCGCTGCGGCGCTCGATCGAGATCGAGCTCGTGCTCATTGTCGGAGTGCTCATCGCCACGGCGGTCATGACGACTTATACGTCGCCGCATCAGTAAGGTTGGAGAGCGCCCAAATCCGGAGGGGCCCTGCTTCCTTTTCGCTCCTCTGCCGGAGGGCCCCCACCCCAGCCCTCCCCTGCTGCGCGGGGAAGGGGGAGTTGGATGAGGCCGTTCTTTATAGGAGCCATTCGATTGGCAGCTTCGATAACACATACATCATCAGCACTCGCATCGCACTCGCGCCTGGCTCGCGCGTGTGGACGACCTCGCCGCCGTCACCGTGCTCGATCCACGTCAGCTGGCCCGAGGTCGTGACCTCCACCTTGTAACTGGCGTTGGGTATGTCGTCGCGAAATGCCGCGGCGACGCGCTCCGCGAGAACCGGGCTCGAGATGAGGAAGCCCATCTCCGTATTCAGTTGCGCCGAGCGCGGGTCGAAGTTCAACGAGCCGACGAACACGCGCTCGCGGTCGACGGCGAACGTCTTCGCGTGCAAGCTCGAACCCGAGCTGCCGGTGAGCTTGCGATCACGGCCGGACCGCGTGTTGGTTCGGCGTTTCAATTCGAAGATCTCGATCCCCGCACGCAGCAGTTGTTTACGACGCTTCGCATAGCCGGCGTGCACGATCGCAACGTCCGTTGCTTCGAGCGAGTTCGTGAGAATCTTGATCTTGACGCCCGAGCGCGCGAGCTCGACGAGCGCGGCCGTGCCCGCACGCGTCGGCACCAGATAGGCCGTGACGAGCTGCAGCTCGCGCGTCGGATCGCCGAGCGCATCGCTCAATCGCTGCGCCAGCAGCTGGTGGGGGCGCGCGCGGCCGAGGACTTTCGCCGGGTCATCGCTCAATGTTCGCGTGGCCGCCCACTCGTACTCCGACGTTCCTGCGATCAGCGCTTGCACGAAATGCGAGTCGTTCAAGGCACGGACGTACGCCCGCGCCTGCGGATCCCGGGCGACGCGCTCGGCCGCCGTCGCGATCGCTTCGACCGACGCGCGGGTCGGACGCCGTAGGATCGTGGCGGCCGGGTAGGCGGACTCGCTGCGCCAATAGCGCTCGAAATCCTTGGATACATCGGTCACGACAGGGCCGATGGCCATCACGTCGAGATCGACGAAGTCGAGCTCCGGGTGCGCTTCGAAATATTCATCGCCGACGTTGCGCCCGCCGACGATCGTCACTTGATTGTCCGCCGTGAACGACTTGTTGTGCATGCGGCGGTTCAGCCGCGTGAAATCGTAGATGTTGAGTGTGCGAACGCGCCGGATGACGAACGGATTGAACAGCCGGATCTCGATGTTCGGATGCGAGTCGAGCGCCGCGAGCAGATCGTCCATGCCGTTCGTGTTGTTGTCGTCGAGCAGCAGGCGCACGCGCACACCGCGATCGGCCGCCCGCCGCAACGCCTCGAGCAGCAGCATGCCTGACATGTCGTTGCGCCAGATGTAGTACTGGATGTCGAGCGTGTACTGAGCGGCGTCGGCGAGATGGGCGCGCGCCGCGAACGCATCCCTGCCGTCGCGCAGCTCCGCGATGCCGGAGTGGCCGGGATGCCGTGCCACGCGCGGCGCAATCGAGCGCGCAAGACGGCTATCGGACGTGTCGATCGCGTGGGATTCGCGGCGAGCGACATGATCCGGGAGCCTGCGAATCGCAGTGTTGTACCAGTGATGGAGTTTCGGACGCTGCACGACCGTGCAACCTATTCGATCCGCCGCGCATTGGCGAGAGAAATGGCGCGTAAGCGAGCGCCCGAGGACATCCGCCGTGCCGATTCTGCATCTGCCATGACCTTGCTTGCCGTGCTCGTCGCGACGTCGAAGGAGGTGGCGGCGACCGCCGCGCGCTCGGCAAAGGTGAAGGCGCTCGTCGGTTGTCTGCGTGCGCTCGAGCTCGATGAGCTCGAAATCGGCGTGCTGTTCCTCTCCGGCGAGATTCGCCAGGGTCGTCTGGGGATCGGCTATTCGACGCTGCGCGCGAGCGCGGAAGTGGCGGCGGCGTCGCCTTCGCTCGAGATTCGCGAGGTCGACGCAGCATTCGACGCGCTCGCCGCGATTCGCGGCTCGGGCTCGACGGCGAGGCGAACGCAGGTGCTGCGCGCCTTGTTCGGCCGCGCGACGCGCGGCGAGCAGGAGTTTCTACTGCGCCTGCTCGTCGGCGAGCTGCGGCAAGGTGCGTTGACGGGAGTGATGGTCGAGGCGATCGCGGCCGCGCTCGGGCTGCCGCTCGCGGATGTCCGGCGGGCCGCGATGTACGAGAGCCATCTAGGCATCGTGGCGCGGACGGGTCGCGAGCTCGGCGTGCAGGGCTTACGGCGCTTTCAGCTGCAGGTGATGTCGCCGATCGCGCCGATGCTCGCGCAGACCGCGAGCGACGTGGCGGAGGCGCTGGCTGCGATCGACGGCGACGTGGTGTTCGAATGGAAGCTGGATGGCGCGCGCATTCAGGTGCACAAGGACCGCGAGCACGTGCGCGTCTTCACGCGCGGCTTGAACGAGGTGACGTCCGCGATTCCGGAGATCGTGGCCGAGGTCCGGGCGCTGCCTGCCGAGCAACTGGTGCTCGATGGCGAGGCGATTGCGCTCACCCAGGCGGGACGGCCGCAGCCGTTTCAGACGACGATGCGTCGCTTCGGTCGGAAGCTGGATGTCGAGCGGTTGCGCGAGGAGCTGCCGATGCGCGCGTTCTATTTCGATTGCTTGCGCTTGAACGATCGCAGTCTCGCGGACCGCCCGACGCGCGAGCGCTTCGCTGCGCTCGCAAGCGCAGTGCCGGCGGCACAGTTGATTCCGCGGCTGACGACGCGCTCGTTGGACGCGGCGCGGGCGTTCTACGACGATGCCGTTGCGCACGGCCATGAAGGCGTCATGGCCAAGGCCCTCGAGGCTTCGTACGAGGCGGGCAATCGCGGTGCGAGCTGGCTCAAGATCAAGCGCGCGCATACGCTCGATCTGGTCGTGCTCGCCGCCGAGTGGGGGCATGGCCGCAGGACGGGCAAGCTGTCGAACCTGCATCTGGGCGCGCTCGATCCGGCGACCGGTCGGTACGTCATGCTGGGCAAGACGTTCAAGGGGCTCACGGACGCGATGCTCGAATGGCAGACGAAGGAGTTGCTCGCGCTGGAAACGCAGCGCGACGAGTGGACCGTGTTCGTGCGGCCCGCCCTCGTCGTGGAAATCGCATTCAGTGATCTGCAGGCGAGTCCGCGATATCCGGGCGGACTTGCGTTGCGGCTCGCGCGCGTCAAGCGCTATCGGCCGGATAAGCGGGTCGAGGAGGCCGATACCATGGACACCGTGCGGAAAATATTCACGGCTCAGGGATAGGCGCGGACGTCACACGAAGATCCACACGAGCACCGCCCCGAGGAGCGCCCACTTGAGGGTGTAGTAGGCGGCCTTGTTCCACGCCTTGATCCGCTTGCCGACGAGTCGAATCCGATACGCGGCGCCGAACATCCGATTCAGCACCCCGACTTTCTCGCCGTCGAGGTTCGAAGTCGCCGCGGCGCGCGCGAACGGCTGGCCGATATGATGATTGATGAACCGCGCGATCGGATTCGACAGCGGCCGCTCGACATCGCAGAACAGAATCAACCGCGTCGTGTTCGTCTGATTCTCGGCGCGATGTATGTACGTTTCATCGAACATGACGGCTTCGCCGTCCTTCCAGTAGTAGAGCTCGCCGTCGACGAAGATCCGGCACAGCTCCGAATTCGGTGTCGCCAGCCCCAGGTGATAGCGCAGCGATCCCGCGAACGGATCGCGATGCGAGGGCAACCGCGCTCCAGGCGGCAGCACCGCAAACATCGCCGCGCGAACCGACGGCGTGCGCGCGAGCAGTGCCGTCGTATACGGGCATAGCGCTCGAGCCGACGGCAGGAAATCGTCGTACCACTTGAGATAGAAGCGCTTCCACCCGCTCTTGAAGAAGGAGTTGAAGCCGAGATCGTTGTACTTCGCCGCGGCGCGAATATAGCCGTCGTCGAACAGTCGCAAGCCTTCGTCGCGAATCGCCTGCCACTCGGCCTGCAACGCCTGCAGCTCTGGAAAGCGGGTCGTTTCGATGAACGGCCGCGCGGGCACGGCCGAGAACAAATACATGAGCGCGTTGTACGGCGCCATGAAGGTGGAATGATCCGTCAACTGCCGCGGGATGCTGTGACGTACGCGGCCGCGCAAATGCACGTACGCGCCGGCGGCGGCGAACAGCAGGAGGACCAAATACTTCGGCAGTGAGTGAGGATCGACGATTGGCGGCACGCTGCAATTCCTTTTGTCGCGACGGAGCGCCGATCGTAAGCTCGCGCGCGCCCGCTGCTGAACCGTAAAAACCGCGAGGCGCCTGAACACCTTAGGCAAGCGTGATTGCTGCACTACGGCGCAGGCGGCTGCGCAGTTGAGGCATACTCAGCACCCCGACACCAAGCTTCCGAAGGAACGCGACAACGTGGACCTGCAGCTCTCCGCCGCCCTGCTGATCTTCATCGCGACGATCGCCACCAGCCTCGTCGGCCTGTTCGGCTCCCCGAGGCTCATCGATGCGTGTTTATTTCGTCCGTACTGGTTCTTGCGGCGCAAGGAGTATCACACCGTCGTGACGAGCGGCATGGTGCACGGCGACGTGATGCATCTGCTGTTCAACATGCTCACGTTCTATTTCTTTGCATTTCCGCTCGAGCGCTACATCGGCACGGTGTGGTTCACGATTCTGTACTTGGCCGGCCTGCTCGTGAGTCACGCCGGCACTTATTTCAAGCACAAGCGCGAGCCCGATTACGCCTGTCTCGGAGCGTCCGGCGCGATCTCGGCCGTGCTGTTTGCGTCGGTCGTCTTCTTCCCGGAGCAATCGCTGTTCATCATTCCGATTCCGGTGCCGATTCCCGCGCCGTTGTTCGCGGTGGGCTATCTCGCGTACACCTACTGGGCCGCCAAGCAGCAGCGAGGTCGGATCAATCACGATGCGCACCTGGGCGGCGCGCTGACGGGGCTGGCGTTCGTCGCGCTGGTCGCGCCGTGGGCCTACCAGAACTTGTTCGCGAATCTTTTCTAGAGCCCAAAAAAGTGAAGCCCCGTCGCGAAGGCGGGGCTTCGTGCCAGATCCAAGGCCTCGTCTGAATAACAAAAGTCAGGATCGAGACGGATCTGAGCGGCGGAAGAGCTCCGTTCCAGTCTAGAGCCCGTAGTCCAAGCAAGACCTAGCGGACTTGGAGTTCATCGAGCTGATAACTTTGCGTCTTCCGCTAGAACGACGCTTCAGCCCAAACGCGGGTTCCGATCCCTCCAATTTTTTTTCCGTGCCGCATGCGGGGCTCGTCGGCGAGGAACCGACGCGATGCGCGCGAGTTCCAGCTGCTCGTGCAGGGCAGTTGGCGGAGGCCGTCTCGTGATCGAAGACCTCTGGTACAAGAACGACGTCGTCTACAGTCTCGATCTCGAAACGTTCATGGACGGCAACGGCGATGGCGTGGGCGATTTCGCCGGCTTGATTTCCCGGCTCGATTATCTGGATGCGCTCGGCGTCGGCGTCATCTGGCTCGCGCCCTTCCAGCCCTCGCCCAATCGCGACAACGGTTACGACATCGTGGATTACTACGGCGTCGATCGGCGGCACGGGTCGAGCGGGGACTTCGTCGCCTTCGTTCAACAAGCGAAGAATCGCGGCATGCGGGTCATTCTGGACCTGGTCGTGAATCACACCTCTGACCAGCACCCATGGTTCAAGGCGGCGCGCCGGGACAAGGCTTCCCCTTATCGCGATTGGTACATCTGGTCCAAGTCGCGCCCGCCTGGCTGGAACAAGGGCATGGTGTTTCCGGGCGTGCAGAAGGCCGTCTGGACGCGCGACCGCGTCTCGCGCGAGTACTACCACCATCGGTTCTACGATTTTCAGCCGGACCTCAACATGGACAATCCGGCCGTGCGCGAGGAGATTCGCCGCGTCATGGGCTATTGGCTGCAACTCGGAGTGGACGGCTTTCGCGTCGATGCGGTGCCGTTCATCCTCGAGCGCTCGCCGCTGTCGCGGCGTGGCCCGAAGCTGCGCTTCGAATACCTCGGCGAAATGCGCCGGTACCTGCAGTGGCGAACCGCGGATGCCATCCTGCTCGGGGAGGCGAACGTGCTTCCGGAAAAGAACCGGCAGTACTTCGGTGACGAAGGCGACGGCATCCACATGATGTTCAACTTCTATGTGAACCAGCACCTGTTCCATGCCCTCGCGACGGCGGACACGCGGCCGCTGCAAGACGCGCTGCGGCAAACGCAGGACATCCCCGCAACCGCGCAATGGGCCAATTTTCTGCGCAACCACGATGAGCTCGACATCGACCGTCTGCAACCAGCGCAACGCGCGGCGGTGTTCGCGCGCTTCGGTGCGGATCCGAACATGCAGCTGTACGAGCGAGGCATTCGCCGCCGCCTCGCGTCGATGCTCGGCGATCGACGGCATGTCGAGCTCGCGAACAGCGTGATGTTCTCGTTGCCGGGCACGCCAGTGATCCGCTACGGCGATGAGATCGGCATGGGTGAGAATCTCGACTTGCGGGAGCGCGATGCGGTTCGAACGCCGATGCAATGGGCGAACGAGCGCAACGCCGGATTTTCCAGCGCCCGCCGGCTCGTGCATCCCGTCATTCGCAAGGGCCCTTTCGGATATCGGCAAGTGAACGTCGATGATCAGCGTCGCGATCCTGGCTCGCTCCTGAACTGGATGACGCGCCTGATTCGCGCGCGGCGCGAGTGCCGCGAGATCGGTTGCGGCGATTGGGAACTCGTGCAGACCGGCTCCGCGCATGTGCTCGGGATCTGCTACACCTGGCGTGCGCGGCGCGTGCTCGTGCTTCACAACTTCGACGCGCATCCGCACGAAGCGTGCTTTCGCGTCTCGGGGGAGGAGGGCAGCAGGCTCGTCGACGTGCTCGGCACGGACGACAGCCGCGCAGGGCCCGACGGCCGGCATCGCATTTCCTTGCCGGAATACGGCTATCGCTGGTACCGCGTCGGCGGGTTGAACTACGCGCTTCGTCACGAACACTGAACGGAGTCATTCGCGCGTCGCCAGCTGCGCGTCGTACGCTTCGACCCGATCGCAGCGCAATGCAGGGGGTCGAGCTCGGCGTAACCGTCGCGCGGCTATTCCGTCACGAGTGATTACCGCAATTGCGTTGACTTGTTAACGGGAGGGACACTGGTTCGGCTTTCCGCTGCTGCAAGACTGGCATCTTGCGCGGATCTTCATCCAAGCAGTGCAAAGCCAGGAAAAAGGGTTGAGCCCAAACCAGAAGCAAGGAGAACGCGATGAAGGCCATTCCGGGATGCAGGTCGTCGCTGTTGCTGGCGTCGGCGTCCAGCGCGCTGCTCGCTCCATGCCTCGCGCTGCCGGCTGAAGTCGTCGAGAAGGCGACGGTCGAAGAAGTCGTCGTCACCGGTACCCGCCGAACCGGTCAGTCTCCGACCGAGACGCTGTCCCCCGTCGACATCGTCGGCGGCGAGGCCATCGGCCGGCAGGCGACATTCGATCTGACGGACTCGCTGACGCGAGTGAGTCCGGCGCTCAATACACAGCGCTTTCCGATCGCGGACGGCACGTCGCTGATTCGCCCCGTCTCCCTGCGTAATCTTTCCCCCGACCATACGCTCGTGCTGATGAACGGCGCGCGCCGGCATCGCTCCGCGCTGGTGAACTTGCAGCTCGCTCCGCTGGGTACGGTCAATCAAGGTGCCCAAGCCGTCGACTGGGCCGCGTTTCCGGCCGCGGCGATCGATCGTGTGGAAATCCTGCGGGACGGCGCATCGGCGCAATACGGCTCCGACGCCATTGCCGGTGTCGTCAACGTGATCCTCAAACAGAGCAATGACGGCGCGTCCGTGTCGACCCAGTACGGCGAGTACTACGAGGGCGACGGCGAGCGCTTGTCGTTCAGCGCGAACGCCGGCTTCCCGCTCACCGAGAATGGTTTCGTGAACGTCACCGGAGAATATTCCTCGGCCGATATCACCTGGCGCGGCGTGCCTCAAGGTGCCGCGGCCGAGGTCGCGGCGTTCACCGGTCCGGGGGTCGTGCCGCTCGAGGGCTTCGGGCAGCGTTGGGGCGATCCCGACGTCGAGGCCTGGAAGTTCCTCGTCAATGCAGGCCTCGACGTGAGCGATCGTGTCGCGCTCTACGGCTACGCCAGCTATATGGACAACAAGACGGTCTCGGATTTCTTCTATCGCACGCCAGTGCTGCCGCCCGCCGCCGGCGTCGCGGCGCGCGCGACATTGCAGCGGGACGCGAACGGCGATTTCGTCGCGGACCATGCCCCGGCGACGCTCGTGAGCAGCATCACCGCGCGAGGCCTGAATCCAGCGGATTATCTCGTCGCCTCGGCGGCGAGCCCGAGCGGGTTCTTACTGCTCAATCCGATCTACACGCAGTTTCCTGGCGGCTACAACCCGGATTTCGGTGCCGATATGACCGATCTCGGCACGGTCATCGGCTTGCGAGGCAACCTGTCGGAACAGTTGAGCTGGGATGCGCGCGTGCGCTATGGCGAGAGCGCGGTGGACTATGAGGTCAGCGACACGATCAACCCGAGCCTCGGGCGCTTGTCGCCGTTGACGTTCAAGCCGGGCTCGCTGACCCAAGAGGAGAGTGGCGTGAACGTGGACTTCGTGAAGACGTTCACGGGTTCGCCGCTCAATCTCGCGTTCGGCGCCGAATATCGTAACGAGACGTACAAGATCGGCGCCGGCGATCTTGCGTCGCTGCAAGCAGGCCCGACCGCCGAAGTGTTCGGAGTGGGTTCCGACGGCTTCCAAGGCTTTCCCGTGGAATCGGCCGGCGACTTCAAAAGCGATAGCTGGGGTGCGTACGTCGATCTCGAAACCGATTTGACCGAGCGCTTGTCGGGTGCCATCGCCGCTCGCTACGAGGATTACGACGAGTTCGGCGATACGTTCGACTGGAAGGTGTCAGGCCGCTTCGAAGTCACCGATGCGTTTGCGATCCGTGCAACGGTGACCACAGGATTCCGGGCGCCGACGCCGGGTCAGGTGCACACGCTGAACATCACGACGACCGCCTCGCCCGGCGGGGCGCTCATTCCGAACGGCACGTATCCTGTGACGCATCCGATCTCCGTGGCGCTTGGCGCGGCCCCGCTGGAGCCGGAGAAGTCGACGAGCTACACCGCGGGGTGGGTGTGGAAGGCGACGGAAAGAACGAGCCTCACGCTCGACTACTATCACATCGAGATCGATGACCGGCTCGGCCTGCTGAACAATACGCTCGGGCCGATGCAGATCGCGAAGCTCGTGGCGGCGGGCATTCCGGACGCAACCCTGCTCGCCAACAGTAACGCGAACTTCTTCGTGAACGGCTTCGACTCCGAGGTCGATGGTATCGACCTTGCGCTGACGTCGGGATTCGACGTCGGCGCGGGCGATCTGTTCGTCGACTTTCGTTTCAACTACAACACGCAGAAAGTCACGAGCGTGCGCTCGGAGACGATCAACGCATCGCGCGTCTTCGACCTCGAGCATCAGCTTCCCGAGAACAGAGCGCTGCTCACGTTCGATTATTCGAGCCCGGGGATGTTCGGCGGTCTGGTGCGATTCAACTACTACGATGGTTGGCAGACGACCGGCGGTTTGTTCAGTCCCGGCGACGCCTCGGACCGGTATTCGTATGGCGATACGGTGCTCGTCGATGTCGAGGCGCGGTTGACGTTCGCCGAGCGCTATTCCGTGACGGTCGGCGCGGAGAACATCTTCGACGAGTTTCCTGGCGAGGAGCAGGATCCGACGCTGCAGTTCCTGGGCGTGAAATACGCGTTGACATCTCCGTATGGGTTCAACGGCGGCTTCTACTATTTGCGGCTTGCGGCGCAGTTCTGACGTCGCTCACGCCGTCGCCTCGACCACCTGCTGCGCGAGGACGTGCAATTTCCGCCGCAGCGGGCGCGGCTTCAGGATCTCAGCCTCGCCGCCGAGGCTGAAGAGGATGCGCAACGCCAGGTCCTCTCGTTCGAGCTCGAGGGTGACCTCGGCACGCCGAAACTTGTCGCCGAGCGGCTCGAGCTGCTTGCGGAACCAGTTGCCGTAGCAGTCGAGCAGGAATTGCCGGCCGCGCGGCGTGATCGAGATGTCCACGGGAAACGTACTCGGCGGATTCTTCTCGAACTTCTCGCACCACGTGTGCCAGTACTTGTGCAGATCGAAATCCGGGTCGCGCGTGAACGTTTCCGTGCCTTCCTGCACCGACTGCACGCGCGACATGCGAAACACGCGCATTTCACGCTTCACCTTGCCGATCACGTACCAGGTGTCGACCTTGACGACGAGCGCGTAGGGCTCGAGCCGATAGTCGCGAACTTGTCCGTCGCTGCGCTCGTAGCGCATGTCGACGCACTGATCCTTCCAGATGCAGGTTCGGAGCGAATCCAGATAGGGCGAGTTCGCGAGCGAGCGGAACCAAGGCTTCGTATCGAACAGCAGGCGGCCGCGCGCATGCTGCGCGCGCAATTGATGCATCGAGGGCACCGCCGCGACGAGTTTGTCGAGCGCGGTGCGCGTTGGCGTCGCCAGCGCCTGCACACCGATGGACGCCGGGCTCGCGACGAGCGCGAGGGCTTCGGCCTCGCCCGAAGACAATCCCGTGAGATCGGAGCTGTATCCCTCGACGAGCCGTATGCCGCCGCCGCGACCGAGCTCCGTATACACCGGCACGCCCATGGCCGAGAGCGCGTCGATATCGCGAAAGATCGTGCGCACCGAGACGCTGAGGCGCGACGCCAGTTCGCCCGCGGTCATCGCGCGTCCGCGATGCAGGGCCATGAGAATGGAGATGAGTCGTTCAGCGCGCATCGAGGTCCGTCGAAATCCCTTAACCTGACACCGGGTGACATGGTACCGCGGCGCACTTCGCCGCAGCGCGCAATCTGGCCGAGGACGGAGGTTCCGCGCGGCAGGCACGCGGTATGCTTCGAGCCCCGCTAGATCCGTGACGAAAGCTCATGACCGACCTGCGCAATTACGTTCGCGACGTGCCGAATTTCCCCAAGCCGGGCATTCTATTTCGCGACATCATGCCGCTGCTGCGCGAGCACTTCGATACCACGATCGATGCGCTAGCGCGCCTGCTCACGCAGGATCAATGGCGCGATGTGGATGCCATCGCAGGTATCGAATCGCGCGGCTTCATTCTCGCCGCGGGCCTCGCGCACCGCCTCGGCAAGGGTTTCACGCCCATTCGCAAGCAAGGCAAGCTGCCGCCGCCGGTCGTCAGCGTTCCATATGATCTGGAATACGGAACGGGCGTTCTGGAAATGCAAACCGGTACGGGACGCCTCGTGCTCGTCGACGACGTGCTCGCGACTGGCGGAACCATGCAGGCGGGCGCGAGCCTCTGCATCGACGCCGGCTACGAGATCGCGCGGCTCCTGGTACTCATCGACTTGAAGATCGTTGCGGATTTCCGCTGGGAACAACAGCGCGTGCTATCGGTCATCGAGTACTGATCGCGCGGGACAGTTCGCGCGGGAGAGCGGAAATTCGTCAACGCCGGGGTGCGCGAAGACAAAACTTTTCCGAAAACCAAAGACTTCCACGAACTGTGCGCTTGAACCGACGCGGTCAGGGCCTATTCTGTAGCCGCTGGATTCAAGTCAGTACCCGCGGGTCGGCCCGCGGTTGTAATGCATCGAGGTCGCCATGAATTGCACATTGCTCAAGAGTTCGTTCGTTGCAATCTCCGCATCGCTGTTGATGAGCGCCGCTCACGCGACGATGCCGGGCGAGGTCGTCGCAGACTTCAAGCTCACCGATCACACCGGCAAGGTGCATTCCCTGTACCAGCCGGGCGCCACGAAGCCGATCGTGGTCATGATCCAGGGCAACGGCTGCCCGATCGTCCGCCATCAGATGATCACCCTGAAGCAGATCAGCCAGAAGTACGCGCCGCAGGGCGTGCGTTTCTTGCTGCTGAACTCGAACCTGCAGGACAACGCAGCGACGATTTCGCACGAGGCCAAGGAATTCGAATACCCGTATCCGATCCTGGTCGACGGCAAGGAACAGAAGATCGGCGAAGCGCTCCATGTGCAGCGCACTTCCGAGGTGTTCGTCATCGACCCTAAATCGCATAAGCTCATCTATCGCGGTCCGATCGACGATCGCGTGGGATACGAGCGGCAGCGTCCGGCCCAGAACCATTACCTCATCGATGCGCTCGAGGCCTCGCTTGCGGGCCAGCCGGTGAAGACTCCGTACGCCGACGGCGTGGGCTGCATAGTCAACTTCCCGAACCGCCAGGTGTCGCACATGAACCATGAGATGGATCACTCGAAGATGGGCCACTGATCCCGAGAGATCGTCTGTCGGAAAACTCGCACGCAGGGACGCGGCAGTGCCGGAACCCTCGCCTCGCGCCGACCGTTTTTGATGCGGAAGGCCTCAAAGTGAGCGGTGAGAGTCGGCAGGATCGCGAGAACTGCGCTCGGATCTGCAAACCGAGGACCCTTCCAACGAAGCCCCGCCACACGGGGCTTCACTTTTTGTGTCTTCGCACGAGGGCCGAAGCATGTCCCGCCATCTCGATCCCGCGAACGCGGGCGCCATTCGCGAGGCGCTGACGAATGTCCGAGCGGCCATGCAGTCGTGGGACAGCGATGCCTGCGATGCCGCGGACATCGAAGAACTCATCGACAAATCCGCCGCTGAGCTCGACACGCACCGACCGAATGCGGCGACGTTGAGCACCTATCTGAATTCCATCGCGCGCAGCTTGCGCGCGGAGACGCGCACGCGGTCGCTCGTGACGCAGCTGGATGCCGCGATGCGCGCGGCGAAAGTGCCCACGACCTGGGAGCAGTGAACGCGCCGGGTGTGCCGCTGTCGCCAATGGCAAACACTCGCAAATCCTACGAATACCAGCGGCTTGCAACTTCGTTATAGTCCGCATCCGAAGCGTTGCCCGTGCGCGACGTGAACGTATTTGCGCTGTCCGCGCTCGTCGCTGACCGGCGACTTCTGTTCACCGGATGAGAGAACACTTGAAGATGCACAAAGCCGTGATTCTGCTGTTGGCCCTGTCGATCGTCGCCCCCGTCGAAGCCGCGACGATGTACATATCGGATGCGCTCACGGTGCCGATGCGACGCGGCCCCTCGACAGGCCATCGCATTCTGCATGCAGCGCTGCCGGCAGGAACGGCGCTCGAAGTGCTCGGCGAGGACAACGCCGCGGGATTCACGCAGGTGCGCACGCAGAACGGCACCGAAGGTTGGGTCCCCACGCAATACCTGACGAGCGAGCCGATCGCGCGCGATCGGCTGACGGCCGCGAACCGCCGCATCGAGGCGTTGGAAGCCGAGATCAAATCGCTACGGTCGAACTTCCAGGAAACGCGCGGCGCGCGCACCAGCGCCGAATCGCGCAATGCGGAGCTCGAGAAACAAACGAAGCAGCTCCAGCAAGAGCTCGCCGAGATTCGCAGGGTTTCGGCGACGTCGATCGCGCAGTACGAAGAGAACAAGGTGCTGAAGGCCGAGAACGCGGAACTGCAGACGCGCGCGACGGATCTCACGGCCCGCGTGCAGCGGCTCGAGCGCAGCGAGACGCTGCGATTCTTTCTGTTCGGCGGCGCGCTCGTGATCGTCGGGCTCATCATCGGCGCCATCATCAAGTCGCGGCCGAAGCGCAGCAGCTGGGCGTGATGCCCTGACCGCGCTAGCGGTCGGGGCATCGACACGTGGCCCGCGATCGCGGGCTCACGGATTCAAGTCTACTTTGCCTCGCTGGCGTGCGGCGCAGATGCGGCACCCGCGGGCGCGGCATCGGGCTTTTTCCGCCACGCACGGCTGAATCTTCGCTGCAGATCATCCGTCAACGTGAACAGCACCGGCACGACGAACAGGCTGAGCGCCGTCGACGCAAGCAGCCCGCCGATCACGGCAACACCCATCGGGGCGCGGAAACTCGGATCCCCTGACCAGCCGGTCGCGATCGGCAACATGCCCGCGCCCATTGCGATCGTCGTCATGACGATCGGGCGCGCACGTTTCGCGCACGCATCCATCATCGCGTCGAAGCGCGTTGCGCCTTCGTGCATCGCGCGCACGGCGTACTCGACGAGCAGAATCGAGTTCTTCGTCACGATGCCCATCAGCATGAGCATGCCGATCAGCGACGGAATCGACATCTGATAGTTCGTGATGAACAGGAACAGCAGCGCGCCGCCCGCGGACGGCGGCAATGCCGACAGGATCGTGAGCGGCTGCAGGAACTCGCGGAACAACAGCACGAGGAGCAGATACACGCACACGATGCCGACGACCATCGCCTGGCCGAACCCAGCGAACAGCTCCATCATGAACTCCGCTTCGCCCGATGCGACCTGGCGTACGCCAGCCGGCAGATTCTGCAGCGACGGCAGCCGGCGCGCCTTGTCCAGCATGTCGCCGAGCGGCAAGCCGTTCAAATCCGCTTCGATCGTGACGTTGCGGCTGCGGTCGTAACGCGTGATGCGCGCGGGTCCGGCGCCCAGCGAAACCTCGGCAACGCTCATGAGTGGCACCGTACCGTTCTTGCTCGGCACCGCCAGCAATCGAATGCGTTCGAGATCGCCGCGCGCCTCGTCGGGCAGCCGCACGCGGATCGGGATCTGCCGGCTCGCGAGATTCAGCTTCGCCAGGCTGTTCTCGACGTCGCCCGAGGTGGCGATGCGCGTGACCGCGCTCAAGGTGTCCGTCGTGACACCGAGCTCGGCCGCGCGATCCGGCAAGGGACGGATCACGATTTCCGGCTTCATCAAGCTCGCGCTCGATGTGACATTGCCGAGTCCCGGCAGCGTGCGTAGATCACGCTCCACGGACGAAGCCGCGAGATTGAGTTGATTCGGATCGTCGCCGGCAAGCGTGATCTGCAGCTTGCTGCCGGTCTGGGCGCCGAACGACAGCCGCACGCCGGGAATGTCGTTGAGATCGCGCGCGGCGAGCATCTGGAACTCTTGCTGCGTGAGTTCGCGCTCGTCGCGCGGCTTCAAGAGGATCGTGATGCTGGCGCGCCGCACATCACCCGTCGAATCGCCAGCACTGCCGGGGCCGCCACCGCCCGCCGCGGCGCCGATGATGCTGTAGACGCTGACGACTTCGGGCCGCTGCGCGACGCGTTTGCGAATGGTCTCGGCGACCGACTGGGTCTCCTCGAGTGTCGCTCCGGGCGGCAATTCGACCGATAGCACCGCGAAGCCGACATCGCCCGCGGGCGCGAAGCCGGTCGGAATGAAGGGCGTCAAGGCGAAACAGCCGATGAGCAGCGCGGTCGCGACCGCGAGCGTCTTGAGCCGGTGATGCAAGCACCATTCGACGACGTCGAGATACCAGCGCTTCATCCGTCCCGAGTCGTCATGCTCCGGATGCGCCTTGAGCAGGTACGCGGCCATCATCGGCGTCAGCATGCGGGCGACGAGCAGCGAGAACAGCACGGCGACCGCCGCCGTGAATGCGAACGGGCGGAAGAACTCGCCGGGAATGCCGCCCATGAACGCGACGGGCACGAACACGGCGCACAAGGTGAGCGTCGTCGCGACGACGGCGAGGCCGATCTCGATTGCCGCATCCATCGCCGCTTCGAAGGGCTTCTTGCCCTGGCGCAGATGCCGCACGATGTTCTCGACCTCGACGATCGCGTCGTCCACGAGCATGCCGACGACGAGCGACAGCGCGAGCAGCGTCAGAATGTTCAAGGTGTAGCCGAGCAGATGCATGACCCAGAACGTCGGGATGATCGCGAGCGGCAGCGCGGCGGCCGAAATGATCGTCGCGCGCCAATCGCGCAGGAACACCCACACGACGACGACGGCGAGCAGCGCGCCCTCGAACAGCATTTCCATCGAAGAGACGTACGACTCGCGAATGAACTCGACGGTGGAGTTCACTTCCGTGAACGTGACGTTCGGATACTGCTGGCGGAGGCGCTCGACGGCCGCGCGCGATTCCTCCGCGACATCGAGCGCGCTTGCGCCCCACGCACGAACGACTTCGAAGCCGATCACGGGCTTGCCATCGAGCAGCGCGAGCTGCCGGCGCTCGGCCGCTTGATCGCGAACCGCCGCGATCGTGTCGAGGCGCACCGTGCGTCCGTCGCTCAAGACGATGGGCAGAGCGGCCAGCTCCTGCGCGGAGGCGATCGTGCCCGTCGTGCGCACGCTTTGCGCGAGCCCGCCGACGCGGCCTTCGCCGCCCGGGTACTCCGCTTGGATGCGGCTCAATTGGCGCGAGATGTCGCTCGCGGTGGCGCCGAGCGCGGCCATGCGGTCGGGGTCGAGATCGACGCGGATCTCGCGCGACACGCCGCCAACGCGGCGCACGCTGCCGACGCCTTTCGTCGCGGTGATCTCGCGCATGACGGTGAGGTCGACGAACCACGACAGCTCCGTGTCGCTCATGTTCGCCGAATCGACGCTGAACGTGACGACCGGGCGGCCCGCGGTCGTCACCCGTGAAATCACGGGCTCGCGCGCATCGACCGGCAGGTCGGCGCGGATGCGCGTCACCGCGTCGCGCACGTCGTCGACGGCCTCGGCGATGTTGCGTTCGAATTGGAAGGAGATCGCGGTCGTCGACGCGCCTTCGTTGACCGTCGAGTTGATGTGCTCGATGCCGACGACGGCAGACACGGCATCTTCGATCTTGCGCGTGACTTCGGATTCGAGCTGGGACGGCGGCACGCCCGGGTAGGCCACCGTGACGATGACCGCCGGCAGCTCGATGTCCGGCTGATCCTGCACGCCGAGCTTGGGGAAGCTGAGCAGGCCGGCAACCGTGAGCGCAACGAACAGGACGATGACGGGGACTGGATTGCGAATCGACCAGGTGACGAAGTTCATGGCGCTACTCTGCGTCCCTGACGACGTTCACGTGGTCGCGGTCCTTCAGGAAGCCCGCGCCTTTGTCGACGATCTGCTCGTCCGGCGCCACGCCCGTGAGAATTTCGATCAGCTTGTCTTGCACGAAGCCGGTCTCCACGTGGCGGCGCGCGACCGTGCCGTCCGGCTGCACGGCGAACACGTAGCTGTAGCCGTCTTGAATCACGACGCTTGCGAGCGGCAGCATCGGCGCTGCGCTGCGCTCGACCAGGATCTCGCCGCGCGCGAACATGCCGGGCCGCGCGTGCTGCGAATCGATGTCGACGTAGACGAGGCCCGCGCGCGTCGCCGTATCGATCGTCGGCGAAATCGTGCGCACCTTGCCTGCGAAGCTCGAGCCGTCGGCCGTCGTGAGCCGGACCGTCTGGCCGATCTTGATCTCGCGCAGCCGCGCCTCCGGAATTTCGGCGCGCCATTCGACGCGGCTCTGACGCACGATGCGCAGCATCTCGCCGCCGAGCTGCGCGATCTGGCCGACCGCGACGTTGCGTACCGAGACGACACCGTCGTCGGGCGCGGTTACTCGCGTGTACTTGAGCCGCAGCTCCGCGGCTTCGAGGTCGGCCTTTGCGACTTGCACGCGCGCTTGCGCCGCCACTTCCTCGCTGCGCAGCTGATCGAGGTCGGCCTGCGAGAGCACGCCCGACGTGCTCAAGGACTTGGCGCGGCGAAATGCCGCTGCCGCATTCTCCAAGGCCGCTTCCGTCTGCAGAACGCTCGCGCGCGAGGAGGCGAGCTCGGCGGTGAGCAGCTCATCGCGCAGGCGCACCAGCTCCTGTCCCCGCTTCACCCGATCGCCGACATCGACGTACACCGCCGCCACGCGATAACCGCCGACCTCGGGACCGACGATGATTTCCTGCCAGGGATGAATCGAGCCGTTGGCCGTGATGCCGCGCGCGATCTCGAGCGTGCGCAGCGTCGTCGTGGTCACGCTCAAGGCCGCCGCTTCCGGCAACGCGTCGTCTTGCGAGGAGCGGCGGACGAGGAGGGTGCCGATGATCGCAACGATCGCGACGACGGCGATGATCCAGACGATGCGACGTTGCGCGAACTGCGAGCGCTCTGAGATAGCCATGGGAGGTCCGGGAATTGCCAAGAACTGCGAAGCGGGACACATTTGCCGCGACTGACGTTTTATCAGCTTACTGATATCGTATCAGCAACCTGATATCACCCCAATGAGCACCGTGTCACGACCTGCGCGTAAAACCCCGGCCATGGATCTCAAGTCCGAGTCGCCGCAAGCCGCGATCGGGCGGCTGCTCAAGAACATGCATCATTCGGTGCGGCACGCGATCGACGAATCTTTACGTCTGGAGGGCATCGGCGTTTCGTTCGCCCACTTCGTGACCCTGTACGCGTTGTCGAGCGAGCCGGGCGTCACCGGCGCGGAGCTCGCGCGGCGTGCGTTCGTCACCGCGCAGACGATGAACACGATTCTGCGCCGCATGGAGCGCGATGGCGCGATCGAGCGGCGGCCGAACCCGACGAATCAGCGCGCGGACAGCTGGTATGTCACGAAGGCCGGCCAAGCGAGCGTGGCGAAGGCGCAGGTCGTCGCCGAGCGCGTGTGGTCACGCATGTTCGAGGACTTGAGCCAGTCCGAAATGCGCCAGTTGCAGCGCCTGCTGGAGCGCTGTCTCTCAGGCTTGGATCGACAGGCCGATGCTCCGGGCGGCGCAAGCGCGAAACGCAAACGGAAGTAAAGTTAAAAGACGAGGATGGCGGCTGCGGCGCCGACGGCGCTGTCAATTCCGCATCAGCACGGTCGTATTCGCCTCGCGCCCGAGATCGACGATGCGCAGGCCGCCGGCTTGCGCTTCAACGACCGTGACGGAGGCATGGTCGGGCCGGAAGCACACGACCGCGTCTGACCCGCGCGCCGCGCCGACGATCGCATTGATCGCGATGAAGTGCGTGTAGATCACGACATCCCCGCGCAAGGCCAACAGGTTCGCGATCAGGTTGTCCCGCCAGGCGAGAAAATCCGGCGACTTCGGCGGGGCGGAGGCCTGCAGCTGCGCCCAGGTGCCCGCCATTGCTTGCTGCAACCATGCGTGACGCTCGCCGAGGCTCAGCGGCGGGGACGGAATCTCGGCGACGGGCGTGAACACCGCTGCTGTCTGATTCCAGATGCGCTCCAACGGCAGCGCTGTCTCCCGGCAGCGCCGCAGCGGGCTCGTGAGAATTCGCAATCCCGAGACGCGTTGCGCGAGCGCTTCGGCCGTCGCCGCCGCCTGCGAATGGCCGGTCGCGTCGAGGCCAGGATCCGGGTCCTCGCCCCAGGTCGCGGCCGGTTTCGCGTGTCGCACGAGATAGAGCATTACTTCGCGCCTCCCGGCGCGAAGACTTCGACGGATACCGAGAACGTGCGGCCTTCGTTCGGTTGCAATGCGCCGACGCCCACGACCTTGCGGGCGATCTCCTCGCCACGATCGTTACGGATCGCGACGACGACCGAATATTCCCAAGCGCTGGAGCCTTCCGCTGGATGCGTGAAGCTGCCTTCGACGCGCAGCGGCGTCTGTGTCGCCTGCTGGCGCCGCTCGGCGATCGCCTTGGGATCGAACCTCAGGTGGTGGTTGCACGCCGGGCAGACGCTCGAGCTTTCGAGAATCGTCGCCTTGCAATGCGGACACGTTCGCGTCTTGCCTGGGCTCGCGAAACGGCCCGTGCTCATGCCTTGCCGGGTTTGTCATCCCAGCCGAACTCGGCGCGGCCGCGCATGCGCGAACCTGCCGCGACGGTCAGAGAACCGGCCTTCAGATCGCCATTCAGCACGCCGGTCTGCAACAGCTCGACACGAGCTGCCGCATCGATGTTGCCTTCGAGCTCGCCGCCGATCACGACCGTCTGCGCACGCACGCCGCCCGTCACTTTGGCGCCGGCTTCGATCGTGACGTTGCCTTGCACGTTGACATCGCCCTTGAAGTTGCCGGCGATGCGCACGTGTCCGGAGCCTTCGATCTTGCCCTCGATCGTGAGACCCGAGGCGATCAGCGACTCCTTCGAGTCGGTGCGAACTTGCGGCTGCGCTGCCTGCGTGGCGCTCGCACGCGAGGATTCGAAACTGGCGATCGAGGCCGCGGTCTTGTCCGCGTCTTTGTCCTTTACCGAATCAGTCGTGCCCTGTTCGCGGCCATATTGGTCTTTCCAAAGCGCCATGAAGGAGTCTCCTGTGTCTGTGAGCCGCACAGGTAATACACAGGCGCGTCGAATGTTGTCAAACAGCTCGACACTCTGTCGGGTTGTGGAGACAACCATGCGCAGGAAGAGGCGAGGCAGGGAGGAGAGGGGCTTCGCAGGAAGAGCGAGCTGCCGCTAGGGCAGCTCGCCAGACGAACGTCCAAATGCCGCGCTGGACAGCGCCGCGTGCGGAAGCGCGGCCGCCGAATCGATCAACAGCAGCGCTGGACGCCGGTCCACTTACGCTGTTGTTCGTGCATATAGAAGTCGTGCCGATTCATCGGCGGCGTCTCTGGATGATGCTTGCGATGGTGCTCCAGATAGCGCTCGTAAGCGTCGTCCGTCGCCAGGCGACGGACGAAGCTCCAGCACGTGCGGACATCGATGTTCATCATGACTCCGTGGCGGGCACGAGCTGCGCGGGCGCCTCGGAATTCGGCAGCACCGGCAGACCCTTGACGACGCGCCAACATACGCGCGCCGTATCCAGAATCACAATCCAGAGAATCGCGCACAGGATCACCGTGAGCGCGGCGTCCAAGCGCTGATTGAAAATCAGCTGCGGGGCGACCGCCGCTTGCGCAGCCGGCAGCGAGCCATCCGCCAGCTTCTCGGCGAGCTGGTTCGCCCCGGCAAGGAAGCCGACGCGCACGTCATCCGATACGACTTTTTCCCAGGATGCGACCGTCGTCACGATCGTGAGCCACGCGAGCGGCACGCCCGTGACCCAGGCATATCGCAGCTTGCCCTTCTTCACGATGATGCCGGTCGCGACGCACAGCGCGATGCTCGCGAGCAGCTGGTTCGAGATGCCGAACAGTGGCCACAGGATATTGATGCCGCCGTTCGGATCGACGACGCCGATGTACAGGAAGTACCCCCAGCCGGCGACGATCAGGCCGCTCGAGATGATGATCGAGGGATACGAGGACGTCTCGCCGAGCGGCTTATAGATGTGGCTCAGGAAGTCCTGGAGCATGAAGCGGCCGACGCGCGTGCCTGCGTCGAGCGTCGTGAGAATGAACACCGCCTCGAACATGATCGCGAAGTGATACCAGAGCGCGAGCATGCTCTCGCCGAAGGCCGAGGAGAAAATGCTCGCCATGCCGACCGCGAGCGAGGGCGCGCCACCGGTGCGTGCGAACAACGTCGATTCGCCCATTTCCTTCGCGAGGAAGGCCATCTGCTCGACGGTCACCGGGAAGCCCCAGCTCGTGATCGTCGCCACCGCCGCCTCCGGCGTGGCGCCGACGACGCCGGGCGCGCTGTTGATCGCGAAGAACACACCCGGATCGAGCAGCGTCGCGGCGATCATCGCCATGATCGCGACACCCGATTCCAGCATCATGCTGCCGTAGCCGATCAGACGGACGTCAGCCTCGTTCATGATGAGCTTCGGCGTCGTGCCGCTCGAGACGAGCGCGTGGAAGCCGGAGATCGCGCCGCAGGCGATCGTGATGAAGACGAACGGGAACAGCTTGCCGCCGAAGATCGGGCCGGTGCCGTCGACGAACTGCGTGACCGCCGGCATCTTGATCTCGGGAGCCATGAGGATGACCGCGATCGCGAGCAGGCCGACCGTGCCGAGCTTCAAGAACGTCGAGAGGTAGTCGCGCGGAGCGAGCAGCAGCCACACCGGCAGCACCGCGGCGATGAAGCCATAGCCGATGACGAACCAGGCGAGCGCCGGGCCGTTCCAGTTGAACATCTCACGCAGTGTCGGATTGGCATCGACCCAGCCGCCGCCGCCCACCGCGAGCAGCAACAGCACGACGCCGATGACTGAGCCTTCGAGCACGCGGCCCGGGCGGATGCCTTTCAGGTACAGGCCGACGATGAGCGCGATGGGAATCGTTGCGAAGACGGTCGAGGTCGCCCAGGGGCTGTGGCGCATCGCGTTGACGACGACGAGACCGAGCACCGCGATGAGGATGATCATGATGACCAGCGTGCCGATCATCGCGGCGTAGCCGCCGATCGGGCCGAGCTCTTCCTTCGCCATCTGGCCGAGGCTGCGGCCGTTGCGGCGGGTCGAGAGGAACAGGATCGTCATGTCCTGCACGCAACCGCCGAGCACGGCGCCGACGAGAATCCACAACGTTCCCGGCAGATAGCCGAACTGCGCGGCGAGCGTCGGGCCGATCAGCGGACCGGGGCCTGCGATCGCGGCGAAGTGATGGCCGAACACGATCCACTTGTGCGTCGGGACGTAGTCGCGGCCGTTGTTCAGCCGGATCGCGGGCGTCGCCCGCGTCGCATCGACGGTCAGGACCTTCGCCGCCACCCAGGCGCTGTAAAACCGATAGCCGATCGCGTACACGCAAATGGCCGCGACGACGATCCACATCGCGTTGATCGTTTCGCCACGATGCAAGGCGATGCCGCCGATTGCAAAGGCGCCGATGAGCGCCACGAGAAACCACAGTAGTTTGCGCATGGGAAAAATCGTCTTCTAATGTTTGGGAAAACAGCAGCCCCCGGCCGCAAGATTACACAGGTGATTCGTGGCCGAGCACCCCCACTCTGCAACTTGCCGTCGCAAAGCGGTTTTGTCTAATGAGAAACGTCAAAGGGGCGAGGCGGTGGCCCGATCCTTTACGTCACGGTGAAGCTGTTGCACGCACTGGCGGATGCGATCTCAACGAGCGGCGGCCGGTTCTGCGTGCCGCAACTCACGACTTTCGAATTCATGCCCGCTTCGGTGATGACCGATCCGCCCCACGAATGACCGACGAGAATCGTCGGACCGTCGTGCCGATCGAGGGCGCGCTGCGTGGAGGCGACGTCATCGGCAAGCGACGTTCTTCGCGACCGCACCGCCCGACGAAGCAACCGGCGCCTGCGCGTCGGCGGTAGTGCTCAGTGAGGCTGACGCCACGACGGTGCAAGAATGGATTGGGTCTTCTTCATGTTGCATCTCCCTGGGAATGATGGCTACCGCTGGATGCTGCCGCGGCGGGCGCCGCGAATCCTGCATGCACCGGACGCGCGTTGAACGATCGGGACATGAGCGACCGCGTGCGGCGAGGAAAAGAAGGCACCGGTGCACCGCTTTCGCGATGGGCCGGTGCAAGTGGGGGATGAGGAAACGTTGCGGCCGAAAAAATCGAGGCGCCGAGACTCAAGTCCGAAGCGGCGGCGTGGGCAGCGATCTCAGCGAGAGAGGGTGGTGCTCCTACGAGGCATGGCGCGAGCCGCGCACCTCGATCGCACCGATCAACTGGCGCGCGCTCGCGAGCGCCGCGTCGTCAGCAATCGACGTCGGCGCGACGACGGTCAGCGGCGCGGCGCGCGGTGCGGCGGTCGTGAATACGGAGACGGTCAAGCCCGTCATCAGGATTGCGGCCGAGCCGCACAGGATGCGCTTCTTCATGGGTATCGCCCGAAGGTGTGAATG
>JAEYXD010000010.1 GCA_023428645.1 Pseudomonadota bacterium | reverse complement strand
GCCTTGCTGTCGGAGTGAGTGGCACGGCGCCGGAAACGCCGCCGAACGACGTCGACCATCCGCCCTTTGGCGCGACGAAGGACAGCGTGATGGCGTCGAGCGACTACGGTCGCGCATTCACCGTGGGATCGAACGGGGTGACCTACTATGGGGCCGAAAATGCCGTCGGTACCGACGCGACTCTCGGTTTCGCCGTCGATTACCGTGGCAAGTATCCGGTCGTCTATATCATCGGCAGCAGCGACGTCGCTGGCACCGTCTGCACGACTGTCGGCCCGCCCGAGCCGTGCGTCTTCAATCGCGTACAACTCGCGGGCGTGGGGCCGGCGAACTCGCTGTATATCTATGCGTACGGCAAGGGCAACGGTACGGACGGCCCGAGTGTCATCCTCAACACCGGCGCGGACCTCGTCGGCAGGCCCTTCATTCATTCGCAAGACGGCGTTCGCAAGGCTTTGCGGGCGCGGTGGTACCAGGGTGATCGCGGCTTCACTGCGCAGTGGCCAACATCGAACGGCGTGGCATCCGCGCCGACGCTGACACGCAACGGCAACGGCAGAATCGTCGTACGCGATGGGGACACTGCAACGGCGAAGGCGCATGTGTGCCCGGCCAGTCTCGCGAGCGAAGTTCACTGGACCGACGAGAACGGCGTCGTGCACGGCGATGGCGGCAGTTTGTTGCTGACGCCCGCGGTGACGGGCGCGATCGGCGCGGGTGATCACACGCTGCTGGCGCACGTCACCGATCCGGCCACGGGTCGCTACGCGGAGTTGCTCTATCGCCTGACGATTGCTGGGTCGATAACCGATCTCGATCACGACGGCGACGGGCTGAAGTACAGCGAGGAGATGGCCGCTCATACGAACCCCGGCAATCCCGATTCGGACGGCGACGGCTTGTCGGATGGGGTCGAGGCCGCGTTGGGCTTCGATCCGGCGCGCGCGGACACCGATGGCAATGGCGTGCGTGACGGCCGGCAACTTGCCGGCGCCAACCTCCCGGAGTTCGGCGCGCTCGCGATGGAATCGGGCGTGAACGGGACGAGCACTGGCGTCGTCCTGTCGGAGGACAGTCTTGCGGCCGCCTTCACGGCGGACGTGAATCAGGATTGCGTGCAGCTGCATCCGCCGTTCGCTGCCTATCCCTTCGACACCAGCTACGAGTTCTGTATCAAGCGCGCGGTGCGGGCGAATGTCGGCGTCGGTCCGGGCGAGTTCCGGTATTTCGAGACCCAGCGGCTCGGCGCGCCCGCGAACGCAGGCCAGGGTGTGATCGAGCGAGTGGCGCGCATCGATCCGTACTGCTGCTTCGAGAACAGCGTCTATCCCACGCCGCCCTTTGCGGACACGCCGCCCTCGCTGAGCTACAACTCCCTCGGCTCGATGTATGTGCGGCTCGTGAACGTTCCGAGCAGTGTCATCCCGTACGAGTTCAATCCGAATGAAACGGAGTATTACGGCTTCGCCGTCGATTACACGGATGGCATGACCCCGGTCGTCTATGTCGTCGGGACGACGAGCGCCGGGGAGATGAACGTGTCCGGCGCCTACTCATTGGATGGCTTCGACGGGGCGGAGGTCGTGCCGATGGTTTACGGCCATCCAGTCTCGAGCACCGAGGCCACCGCGCGGGTCAACTTGGGGCTGGAGAAGTTTCACTATTCGACAGCCGACGTGCGAGCGGCGCTCGCCGCGCGCGGCAATCTCAATGTCGCTGTGTTCACGCCCGGCGTCGGCGTGCATAGACGCCCGTAAGGCTCTCTCGATCATGGGGCAATGAATGGCGGGGCCGTGTGGCCCCGCTTTTCTTTTGATCGCATGATCGAGCATTCGGCACTGCTCACGCGGGTGCCGGTTCGCCCCCGCGACTGGCGCGGGCTTGCATGCTTGAAAACTCCACTGATATCGCCACCTCTCCATCGATAGAATTTTGAGACGGACGCGCGGCTTCGGTGGGCGGTGCGCGTCGGCCCCAAGCCCACGGCAACTTAAGGAGGTGATCCACGTGGCTCATTCAAACGTTGGTTCGGTCGCAACTCTGGGCGCGCTGGTAGGTGAGGCGGGTCGCTAGGGACGCCTCGCCGACCGGCAGGCCTCAGAGCATGCGCGCAGGCTTTCGCCACGCGCGCGACCGAGGTCCCCAACGGTCGGACGCTCCAATGCCGGTTCCGTGCGGCGGCCTTGTGCCGCAGGGATCCTGCTAGAGCAAGAAATGGCGGAGTCCGCAAGGGCTCCGCCATTTTCTTTGGATCGCCATCCGCAATTCGCTGCGACTTCGCCCTGCGGCCCGCCGCGCCGACAGATCCTTTGCTGGTCCTGCTGAAATCGTGTTGAGCGCGCAATGAAGATGAAACGTCAACGTACCGCGTTTACTTCGATAACTTAGTTGACTTGGGCGCTTCATAGCTACATATAATCGGCCCCAACGCAGGCCGTCGAGCGCGCGTCCCGGCGCGGACGCTCACGGACCAAGAACCGGTAATAACAGCGGCAGGGGAGTCGAGAGCAATGGGCACCAATTTTGAGTTGGCGAAGCGCGTCTTCGCCGCGTTCGGTACGTCTGCGGCCTTGATGGCGTCGGCGCTGGCACCGACGACGACGGTTGCCGCACCGCAGGCAACGAACGCCGAGCAGCCGCGCGGGCTCGAAGAAGTCATCGTGACATCGCGCCGCCGCGAAGAAAGCATCATGGAGATTCCGCTCGCGGTGTCCGCCTTCGGTCAGCAGGACCTGCAGGTGCGCGGCGTCGATCAGATGGAAGAGCTGTCGAACTTCACGCCCGGCTTCCATTTCAACTTCGAGAATCTCGGCCGTGCCGACCGCGGCTACAACACGCTCACTTTCCGCGGCATGGATGCGGGTACGTTTCTCGTGACTCGCCAACCGGCGCAGGTGTTCATCAACGGCGTACCCGTCGTCGGCGGCAACCTTCCCGGACTGCTGGATGTCGAGCGCACCGAAGTGATCAAGGGGCCGCAGAGCGCGTATTTCGGCCGCTCGACCTTCGCCGGCGCGGTCAACTTCATCACGCGCGACCCGAGCTTCGACTGGCGCGGCAGGCTCGCGCTCGATGTCGCGACGTACGACACGCAGGACGTGAGCCTCAGCTTCGAAGGTCCGCTCGTCGGCGACTGGCTCGCAGGTCGCATCACCGGCCGGCATTATCAAACCGGCGGCCAGTACCGCAATTACGCGAACCGCTCGGAGATGCTCGGCGCGCGCGAGACGAATGCGCTGACGGCCTCATTCATCGCGAAGCCGACGGAGAAGTTGACGTTGCGCACGTTCCTCGCGGCATGGACCGACGACGACGGTCCCGACGCGTCGGTCAAGACCGGCGCCGCGGAACGCAATTGCGATCCCCTCAATCAAGGGCAGCTGACGAATACGTGCGGGGAGGTGCCGTTCCGGCTGACGCCCGAGCAGATCTCGAACTCGATGTTCATCGACGAGCAGTTCTACCGCGACATCATCAAGAACGAAGCGAACCTCGCGCAGATCTTCGATGAGAACTTCATCGAGAAGGCGGGCCTCGCGCGCGAAGCGGCACAAGTCACTTTCGGCGCCAGCTACGCGTTCGACTCGGGCTATTCGCTCGACTTCAACACGGGCTGGAATCTCAACAACTTCCAGCGCATGACGGGCAACACCCCGTACTACCCGGATCGCCTCACGCCGAATCCGAACTACGGTCGCATCCCGGGCGTGCGCCAATATCTCGAGCATCTGCAGTCGCTGACCGATCAAGGCAACGAAGGCTACGGCTACGAGCTGCGGCTCACTTCCCCGGACGCGGCTCGCTTCCGGTGGCTCGTCGGCGTCAGCTCGTTCTATCAGATGGCCGAAGGTCGTCCGCGCGGCGAGAGCGCCACGGGCTTCCAGGATTCGTCGTTCACGACGAAGCGCGAAGGCACCGCGAACGGTCTCTTTGTGGGCACGGCGTTCGACTTCACGGATGCGCTCACGCTCAACCTCGAAGCGCGCTATCAGATCGATACGGTGAAGTCTCAGGTGACGCAGGGCCCGGGCGGCCCTGGCTACACGAAGGGCCCGTTGTTCAAGCACGACTTCAAGAGCTTCCTGCCGCGCGGCATTCTCGAATATTCGTTCGACGGCGGCTCGAACGTCTACGCGAGCATCGCGCAGGGCACGCGCCCCGGCGACTTCAACACGCATCTGGGCTTTCTGACGCCGGAGGAGCTCGCCGAAGTCGAGCGGGAAGGCGGCACGGGCACGAACATCGACGAGGAAAAGCTGACCTCCTACGAGATCGGCTGGAAGGGGCGCTTCTGGGACGGTCGCGGTCGCAGCACGGTGGCGATCTACTACGGCGACTGGTCGAACATGCAGATCTTCCGCAACGTGCAGATCGGCGACATTACGCTCGGTACTCAGCGCAGCATCGAGCTGACGACCTCGAGCGGCAAGTCGAAGATCCAGGGTGTAGAGCTGGAAGCGTGGCTCGCGCTGACGAACGAGATCTCGCTCGATCTGACGGGCGCCTACACGGATACGGAATACGGCCCGGAATACATCTGTAACGCCTGCTTGCCGATCATCGGCACGACGGACGTCACCGGCAACATGAAGGCGCGCTATCCGAAGACGACCGGCTCGCTCGGCCTCAACTACAACACGACGTTGGGCGCGAAATACGATTTCTTCGCGCGCCTCGACTACTTGTACAAGGGCTCGATCTTCTCGTCGGATGCGAACCTCGCGGAAACGGGCGCGTCGCAGAAGGTGAACGTGCGCGTCGGCGTGGACTTCGACAATCTGAACATCGCCTTCTATGCTACGAACATCTTCCACGACAAGACGTACTCGAGCATCGTCGACACGATCAACAACCTCGATCGCGGCACGCCGATTCCCGGCTTTCCGCAAGGCCCGGCACGTTCGCTGAGCGTGGTACTGCCTGAGAAGCCGGTATACGGCCTCAAGCTCACCTACGAGTTCTAAGAATCACGACGGCCAGCGCCCGACCTCCGCCGACAGGCGGAGGCCAGGGTGCCGTCGGGCAGCGGGCATCGAGCAAAGCTCACATAGAAAACATTAGGGGTTTGGCTATGACGCTCACGCTATTGATTCTGCACGGCCTGGCCGCGGTGATCCTGCTGGGTGCGCTCACGCATCAGCTGGCAGCGCTCCTGCGCGGCAACGTCGCGGTGGCCGCCGGGACGCCCGCGAGCAAATCGTCGTTCTTCGGTCGCTACGTGGCGGTCGGGCAGGGCGGGTTCACGATCGCGGTCGTCGTCTCGTACGTCGCGAGTCTGGTGTTCGGCGCCGTGATTTATCCGGCCTATCGCCTCGACGTGCGCATCCCGTTCGAAGAAATGCGTTTGATCTGGGCCGTCGGCCTGTTCGAAGTCAAGGAGCATTGGGGCGGCGTGGGGCTCGGGCTGCTGCCACTCTACGCATACGTCTGGCGCCCTCAGCAGACGATCACGCATGGGCGCGACCGCCTCGTCATCACGGTGCTGCTCGCCGTGATCGTGTGGAGCGACTTCATCGCGGGCCACGTGCTCAATAACATCCGGGGGCTATGATGAGATTTTCTCCTGTCGTCTTCGGCGTCGTGTACTGCATCGCCTACGTGGCGGTGCTCTCCGTGGATGCGGCACTCTTCAAATACTATCCACAGACTCAGCAATTCTGCTGGGGCTGGGAGCACCTGGAGGGTGTCGGCCCGTCGATGGCCTGGTATGGTTTGATGGCGAATGCCGGCATCGCGGCGTCGCTCTTCGCGGTCATCGTGCCTGGTGAAAAATTCGCGGCGATCATGCGCAACAAGCTGTGGCTGTTTCCGTTCGGCGCGATGCTCGGTTGTCTCTATCTGATGAGGATCTTCTTCTTTCGTTGAACCGCCTCGAGTTCGTGCAGCCGAGGCCGATGCTCGAGAACTGGAACGGTGAGCCGACGACGTGATGACGAACATGAGACGAATTCACGGTGGCGCGCTGGCGTAGGCTGACGGTTTCCCAAACCGCTGGCGTCGCCTGCATCGCGCTCGCGATCGGTGGCGTGCTTGCGATCGCGGCGAGCGGCCGCACCGACGATCCTCCGGTCCCGGCGCGCGGCGAACCCCTGCCGCGTCGCGAGGATCTGCCGGCACAGCGGCGCTACGCGTGGGATGTCGTTGCCAAACTCGATCTGATCGACGGCACGCGTCGGGCGTTGTCCGCCAAGTGGCTGCGAGCGGAAGACATGTTCACGAGCGCGGCCCTCGCGCGAGCGGCGAACGGCAAGACCGAAGCGCACGGAACGATGGCGCAATCGGGCGAGCCGCAGATCATCATCTTCACGCTCTACGACGCGGCGGCGGCTGGTCACATTCGCGCGCACAAGCTGCACGAGCGTGCGCAGCTCGAGCACTTGCTCGCGACGGGACTCGCCGATCCGCGCATTCCAGAAAACCGCACGATTCCCCCATTTCCCGCGGAGACGACGGTGCTGCTCACCGCGTGGTGGCCGATCGCGAGCGAAGGCACGACGGCGATGCCGGTGTGGGACCCGGAACTGAATCCCACGCGCAGCGGCGGCAACAATTACGCGACGTGGCATCGTGCCGTCGCCGTGAGCCGATCGAAGGCCGCCGGCACCGAGGAGGTCGTAACGTCCGGTCGCCACTTTCCCACTGCGCGACGCGTGAGCCTCGACGCATTCCACTCCATCGTCGTCGACGATGAGATCGCTGCGCGCAATCGCCAGAACGATCACGCGCACAAGGCGGCCGTGATCGCCTTGGGGCGCGAGCTGCGCGCCGGGGACGCTCTCGCGCTCGTCGCCGTTCACGTCGCGGTCAAGGTGTCGGAGCAATGGGCGTGGGCGACGCTTTGGTGGCATGACGCGGCGGATCGCGGCGCCTTCGCGCAGGATCGGCCGGCGGCGCTGCCCGGCGCGTGGCGCAACTATTTACTCGACGTCGCATTCGACGCCGAGCTGCCGCGGGCCGCGGACGGCGGGCCGCATGCTGCCTTCAATCCCTGGCTCGAAGCGCGCTTTCCGGATGCAGGCGCGGGCGGCGGTGTCGTGAGCAACTGCGTAGCGTGCCATGGCCGCGCCAGCTATCCGGCGGTGTCGTTCCTGCCGGTCACGCGCGGAGCGCCGAATCTGAGCGACGACCCGGCGTATGCGCCCGGCCGCCTGCGCACGGACTTTCTGTGGTCGCTGCCGCGGCAAGCGCGCTGAAGCTGCAACTTCATGAAGCTCCGACCTCAGAACCTCGCGCGCAACGTCACGCCCGCGATGCGCGGGTCGCTCGGTTGCCCGAGCACGAGGCCGGAGTTGCCCGTTTGCAGCGTCAGCGCGGTGATGTAGTCCTCATCGAACAGATTGCGTGCGAAGGCGGTGATCTCCCAGCCGGCGTCGAAGCGATAGCCCACGCTCGCATGCGTGACGTTGTAACCGTCGATCCACGTGTAGCGTGAGGCGGAGCTGTCGCTGAAGTAGCCGCTGCGTGCGCTCGAATCCACGTGAACGAGAAGGGCGCCCGGACCGAGCGGCAGCACGTAGTCGAAACCCACTGTGCCCACCCATTTGGACAGGCCTGCGAGTCGCACACCCGTGAGATCGCAAGCGACCGTGGCCGCTGTCTGCAGCTCGAGAGGGCAGGGGCCTTGGGGGTAGTTCGTGTTCTCGCCGTCGGCGTACGCCACCGAGGCGCGCAGCGTGAAGCCACTGAACACCAAAGCCGCGAAGTCCGCCTCGACGCCGCGGACGCGCACCTCCGGAATGTTCGAGGGATACGAGCGGATCGCCGCGGTTTCGAGACTCGATACGACGTTGGACTGATAGTCCTCGACGACCGTCCAATAGCCCGCGACATTCAACGTGGCACGGTGATCGAGCATCGTGTACTTCAGGCCGAGCTCGTACGTGCGGTTCGTTTCGTCTTCGATCACCGCGGTCGCGAGCGCGGGCTGGTTCAGCGCATCGAGCGGCAGGCCCGACATGTTCAAGCCGCCGGACTTGTACCCGTATGCAAAGCTCGCGTAGGCCAGCAGATCATCGGCCACCGTGTACGCCAGGTTGGCTCGGCCGGATACGCTGTCGCCACTGTCCGCTGACGCATAGCTCTGCGGGCGGAAGATCGAGAGCTTCGCGCGATTCAATTCAGCCGCGGCCGCGGGAGCGAGTCCCGTCAGGTCGGCGCCGCCGAACACGCGCGTCGCATACGTGCCTTCCTTGTCCTCATACGTGTAGCGCAGTCCGAGTGTCGCGGTCAGTCGCCGCGTCACGTCGTAGTTCACTTCACCGAACACCGCGTAGCTCTTCATCTCGAAACGCGAGTCGCCTTGCTGTCCGTAGCCATCGAGCAGATCGCGCGGAATCGGCACGGCGAAGTTCGCCTGGCTGAGCAGCCAATAGGCGGCTTCCGGTCCGTAAATGCTCGTCGGACGCCCGGTGATTTTCTGTGAGAAATGATAGAGGCCGGCGACGTAGCGCAGCGGCGTGTCGCCATTCGAGGCGACGCGCAGCTCTTGACTGTATTGATCCTGGCGCGAGGGAATGCGCTGAACCATTTGAATCGGGATGCCCGTGTAGTCGCGGTCGTTCGCAACGTCCCAATCCCAGTAGCGCCACGCGGTGATGGAGGTGAGCGTGAGCGGGCCGGCATTCCAATCGGCAATCGCAGAGACGCCGCCGTCTTGCGTGTCGACGCGCAGCTCCGTGTCGATGTCCGAGAGTCGATCGTAGACATCGGTGCTGGGCGGCGCATAGCCGAGCCCCGCGGCCAACGCGGGGAACTGGCGAGCGGCGCTGCGGCGGCTTTCGCCCACCCGCAGGAACACTTGCGTGCAGCATGCCGAATCCAAATCGGAAACGTCCGCGATGAGGCGCACTTGCAGATACTCGCTGGGCACGAACAGCAACTGGCCGCGCCAGGCGTAGTTGTCGAGTTCGTTCAGCTTCTTGCCGGTCCGCACGTTCCGCAGCAAACCATCGCGCTGCGTGAGCTGAACCGAGAGGCGGCCCGCAACGACATCACTTAGCAGTGCGCCGGAAACACTGGCTTTCGCCTGCCAGAAATCGTGCTCGCCGTAAGAGAGCTCGGTGCTCGCTTCGGGCGCGAAAGTGGGGCGGCGGCTGATGACATGGATCGCACCCGCCGTCGTGTTCTTGCCGAAGAGCGTGCCTTGCGGACCGCGCAGCACCTCGGCGCGCTCGATGTCGGTGAAGTCGAAGGACGCCGTCGCCGGGCGACCGTGATACACCTGGTCGACATAGAAGCCGACGCCGGGCTCGATGCCGTCGTTCGCTGCGCTGATCGACAGCGTGTTCGAGCCCAGGTCGCGGATCGTGTAGGCCGTGTTACGCGGGTTCGCGGAGTTGTAATAAAGCGCCGGCACGAGTTGGCTGAGCGATTGCGTGTTGACGGTGTACGAGCTGTCGAGCAGCTCGCCACCGACGGCCGAGATGGCGGCGGGGACCCGCTGCAGGTTTTCCTCGCGCCGCCTTGCGGTGACGATGACGTTGTCGAGTGCGCCCTGGACGCTGAGCGTTCCGATCGCGGGTTGGCCTGCGACACCTGCTTCGGCGGTTGCGTTCGAGGGCTCGCCCGACGTGGCGGCTTGTTGTGTCGTCTGCTGCTCGGCCGCCAGCGCTGCGGGTGACAGCAAACTCAGAAGAGAGATCGTCAACACTTTTCTCGACATGTGGCGCCCCCGCGTGCTCAATCGTTATTCCCGTACGAATACGACGAGAGTAGCAGCCCGATTTCCCGCGGCCAAGTGCGCGCGGCGAGCTTGCACGGGCGCGCGTCGCGCACGATGCTTGGCGGGATGGTCGGAGGCAGCTCATGCATGGCGTGCGGTTTCGTGTCGATTTGGGCGCAAAGTGTTCGTTGGGCCCGGGCAAGATCGATCTGTTGGAGGCGATCACGCGCAGCGGTTCGATCCGCCAGGCCGCGCGCGATCTCGGCATGAGCTATCGCCGTGCATGGCTGCTGATCGACAGCTTGAATCACTCGTTCAACGAGCCGGCGACGCGGGCCAGCGTCGGCGGCACCGGCGGGGGCGGCGTGGAACTGACAGCGTTCGGGGCCGAGCTCGTGCGTCGCTATCGCGATGCGGGTCGCCGCATCGAAGCCATCGTCAGTGCCGAATTCGCCGACCTTGCGCCGAAGGTGCGGGCCGCGCGTGAGCCGGCGCGCCGACGGATTGCGAAACGCCGCAAAGTCAGCGGCGCTTCCGAATAACGAGCAGGCTCGGTGAGCGTGCACGACGATAGAGTGCGCTCTGCTACGCCGGCCTCGCCTTCAGTCCGCTGAGCCGCTCTCGAATCAGCTCGCTCATTTCGGCAACGGTGTTCGGCTTCAAGACGATGTCGCGGACGCCGAGGCGATCCGCCTTGATCTTGTCCTCGGGACGGACGTAGCCGGACGTGATGATGATCGGCAGGTCGGCTCGTATCGCAATCAGCTGCGCGGCCAGATCCAAGCCGCTCATTTCGGGCATGCCGAGATCGGAGATGATGAGATCGAAACCGCCGGGATTCTCTCGCACGGCCTCGATGGCTTCGCGCGGATGCGTCATTCCCCGCACGCGATAGCCCATGCGCTCCATCATTCGCGTGACGAGAAACACGAGCTGTTCTTCGTCGTCGACATAGAGAATGCGCTCGCCCTCGCCCGCATGCGGAACGAGCGCCCGTTCCGGCTCATCCGGGCGTTCGCTGGGTTCCGTCGCGGCGGGCAGATAGAGATCGAACGACGTGCCCTCGCCGACCTTGCTGTGAACGAGGATCCCGCCGTGATGTCCGCGCATGATGCCGTGCACGACCGACAGGCCCAGGCCCGTTCCCTCACCGGGCGGTTTCGTCGTGAAGAACGGCTCGAAGATGCGATCGAGCACCGCGGGCTCGATGCCCGTGCCCGTGTCTTCGACCGAGATGCGCAAGTAGTGGCCCGGCGCGATGTCAGGGTAGAGGGCCTGCAGGCGCGAGTCCGTGCGCACGCCGCGCAGCCGAATCGTCAGCACGCCGCCTGATCGCTGCATCGCATCGCACGCATTCGTGCCGAGGTTCACGAGCACCTGATGGATCTGCGTCGCATCCGCGCGCACCTGCGGCAGATCAGGCGCCGCGTCCAGGCGAATGTCGATCGTCTTCGGCTCGGTCGCGCGCAGCAGCCGAACGGCCTCTTCGGCGATCGGCCGCACGTCGATGATGCGTTGCACGTTCTGCTCGGGCCGGCTGAACGCGAGAATCCGCCGTACGAGATCGCGGGCGCGCTCGACGCCGCGCCGGATCTCGCGCAACGCGACCGTCGCGGGGTGCTCGGGCGGCAAGTCTTCGAGACCGAGCTGCGCATTGCCGCCGATCGCGGTCAGCACGTTGTTGAAGTCATGAGCGATGCCCCCCGCGAGCGTGCCGAGCGCCTCCATCTTCTGCGACTGCCGCAACTGGCCTTCGAGCGCGAGGCGCTCCTGCTCCGCCCGCCGGCGCGCCGTAATGTCGACGACGACCATGTTCACGCCGACGATCGTGCCCGATCTGTCCGACAAGGGATGCTGGCTGACGATCCAGTAGCTATCGCCGCGCGAGCCGCTGGCGGTGCGATGGACTTCGACGTCGTGCACCGGCGCACCGGTGTCGAAGACATCCTGGGCAATCGCCAGGAGCGTCGGCGCGAGGTCGGGCACGACTTCGTCCATCGTGTGTCCGAGGAGCTCATCGACACGCCGGTCGACCAGCTCCGCCAGCCGCTGATTCACGCGGATATAGCGCCCTTCGTGGTCGATGACGCACAAGCCGACTTGCGCGCTGGCGTAGATCGCTTCGGTGACCGCGAGCTGCCGGCGTGCAACTTCTTCGCTGCTCTTGAGTGCAAGCTCGCGCTCTTCGACGGTCGCCAGCATCGTGTTGAACGCGTGCGCGAGTTGACCGACCTCGTCGTGGCGCGGGCTCGGCACCCGGCGGCTGTAGTCGCGGCGCTCCGTCACCTCGCGCGCCGCGGCGGCGAGTTGCTGCACCGGCTCGGAGATCGTGCGCCGAACCAGCAGTGACAACACGATCATCAGCCCGAGGAGTGTCAACGCAGCCGCGCCCAGGAGCAGCGCATACGCGATGAGCCGATCCGAGAACGGCGTCAAGCCGATGCGCATCCACAGTACCGGTTTCGTCTCGACGCGAGCCTTGATCGGCTGACTGACGATGACGTCGCCGTTCATGTGTTCCAGATCGCGCGCCGCCGCGGCGGAAAAGTCGATGCGCTGCGTGCCCGGCGCGGCGTACTCCGCGAACGTCGTGCCATCCGCCATCACGATTGCGAGTGCGCGAATGTCGCGCTGCTGACCGAAGGCGCGCAGATATCGGCTCGCTGTGCTCGCGTCGTTGAACTCGACTGCCGCGGTCATCGTCGAGGCGATGCTCTGTGCCCACCCGAGCGCCTCTTGATGGGCGCGCGGCCGATACGTGGTGATCTCGTAGACCGCGACCAGCGCCGCGGCGATCAATAGTGCGAACAGCGTCGCGAGCGCGAACAGCAAGAACAACTTGCGCTGCAGCGGGAGATCGGCGAACCGCGTTCGTTGCAGCATTGCGGCGGTGCTCGTCAGGCGCCCGGAACCCGATGGACCTTGCGGGCAGCTACCAGCATCTGTGAGCTGATTTTCAGGCTCGCGGCCTGCATGGCCGGAAAGCTGACGTCGAAGCGAATGCGGGATCGACCGCGCTCCCGTTCGTCGACGAAGGCGAGCACCGAGCCGTTCTGCAGCGCGTCGCCGTCTTCGCAGATGGTGAGGATGGGTCGTCCGGCGAGCGCTGCGAGCCAGCGCGCCTGATCATCGGCGTCTGACGCGCTGATGTAGGCGATGTGGCAATCGTTCGCATGCTGCGTGTCCGTGAGCCGATGCACATTGAGCGGTCGATTCTGGCTGTGCTGGCCTGCGAGGGTCCGGTCGAGGATGGAGCCGAACGGGTCCGAGCCGAGCACGCAGATATTGATCGGCGCGCCCTCGGTTGCGAATACGTGGGCCGGCCATTCGACGTAGCGCGTGAACAGCAACAGATAGCCGGCCTTGATGCTGTATTCGGAAGCGCTCTGCGCCTGGGTGTTCGCCCGCAGCGGTACTGCGAGCGCAATGCAAAGAATGACAAGGGGGCGCAGCGAAGTCATGGATCAGCGCCGCCAGGACAGGCTCAGGAACGCGCTCGACTCGACGTAGCCGTCGACGAAGAAAGTGGGGCTGCGAAACTCGGCGTGACGTTTCTGGCCGACATCCCGGCCGACGATCGCCAGCTCCAGCGCGTCTCCGAAGCGACGCGCGAGACGCAGGTCCGCAACGAGATAGTCGGGGACGTTGGGCGACTCGAGCGCGCTCACGTAGCGCACCGTGACACTGAACGACCAGTCGTGCTCGAGCGCATGGTTCGAGCGCAGCGATGCTTCCCAGCGCGGCGCGGCGCTCGGTCGCGCGAGTTGTCCGTTCACCTCGTTGACATGCATGTCGAGGAAGGTGACGTCGACGTTGAGCTTCCATCGCGGCAACGGCAGCCAGAGCGTGGCGATCTCGACACCGAAGGCATGTGCAGAGCCGGTGTTGACCGGCAGCAACTCGAGCAGCCAGAAGTCCGGCGCAAGTGTCGTCGTGTCGAGCGGCAGCGGGGCGTACGTCACGAGATTGTCGTAGTGGTTATAGAAGGCGGATACGGAGACGCTGCCGCGCTCTGGGAGTCGCTGGCGCGCGCCGATCTCCCACGCCACCATGTTTTCGGACTCGATGTCACGATTGCCGATCGCCCGCTGGATCGTCGGCGGAGACGCCGGCCCAGAGCTGCCCGGCGGCAGCACGGCCGTCACGAAGAGTCCGGCTTCGTTGGCGATATTCGGCGTACGCACGCCGCGCCCGACGGAGGCCCACAGCGTCCGCTGCGAAGTGGGCTCCCAACTCGCGCGCAGGTTGGGCTGCCATTCCCAGCCCGTGAAGTTGTTGTGTTCGGCGCGCAGTCCCGCCGTCAGCGTCAGTGAGGGTGCGAGCGCAATGTCGTCCTGCGCCGCGAGGCTCCACCGCTGCACGTCGTTGTGGCTCGGTGAGGTCGTCGAAACGAACGTCGGTACCGCATCGTGATCGACGTGGCGATAGGTGCTCTCGAGGATCACGCCGTGGATGCCCTGTGTCGTTCGATACTGGAGCTGCAACTCCGCCGTATCGAATCTTTCATAGCTCGGTGCCAGTCGCCTGTCGTTGTGCTCCCACCAGCCCTGGATCTCCAGCACGCTCGCTGCCGTGATTTCCCGCGACCAGGCCGCCTGCGCGTAACCTCCATCGCTCGAGCCGGCGGGCGCGAGTCGTTGAAAGGGCGGCTGCGGCATCGGGATGTGCTTCGCTTCGTCGAAGTCGCCCGTGAACGCTTCGCCCTTCAACATGAACCGTGTTCTCTCGCCGCTGCGATCCAGCCTGATGCCACCGCGCAGCATGTGCCAGCCGTCGCCGGCGTCTCTGCCGTCGCCAAGTACGATGTCGTCGTAGGTTTGATAGTCGGCGTAGGCGCGATAGAACGTCTGCTCGCCCACCGTGCCGCCGTATCGGGCCCATACGGAGGCCCAATCCTGCGTGCCGACGCTCGTTTCCAGCGCGAGCCCCTGAGTGTCTTGTGCCGGCTTGCCGATGATGTTCACGACGCCGTTGACGGCATTCGCGCCCCACACTGCGCCGCCGGGCCCGCCGACGACTTCGATGCGATCGAGATCCGGATCGAGCCAGCCATCCTTTTCCCAGTACACGCCGGAGTTCAGCGGCGCGTACACGGATCGACCATCGTTGAGCACGAGCAGCTTGTCCGGAAACAGCAAGTTGAAGCCGCGCGCGGTGACCGCCCACGTGTGAGCGTCGAACTGGGCTACCTGCACGCCGGGAATCAGGCGCAGCGCGTCGGGAATGCGTCGGCTGCCGCTGGCGCGCACTTCTTGCGCCGTCAGCGTGTAGACCGCGGCCGGCGTGTCGAACTGAGGTACGGGCGTGCCAGTCACCGACGTGACTTGCGCATTCGCGAGCTCGTCGAAGGTCGGGTTGCGGAACAGATATTCTCCCGCATCCCCGGCGAAGGCGTGTCGACAGCACAGCGCGCCGACGAAGGCGCAGGCGAGTGTCCGGTGGATGTCCACTCGGTCCTCCTTCACGCGGCAAGTCGACTCGTCACCGAAGGAAAGTCAGCGTAGCCGTCGCTCGAGAACGCAGTATCCGAACATATACGCTGCGTGCTGGGTGAAATGCCATTCGTGAGGCGACGGCGGAAGTCACTCGCATGTGCAGCACAAGATGCTGCTGGCGCCTCGACATTCGCGTTGCATCCGCCGCACGGCCTGATGACCGGTCCACGCGAGGTGTTTCTTCCGTGCGTGCGAATCTGGTTTACTCCTCCTTGCCTGCGCTGAAGCCGGCCGCCACCGAAAGTGGCGGACACGAGGAGCCGCGTCATGCGCGGCGGCAACGATACCAATCGAAACGGGGGCGATCGACATGTCCGTGGTCTCTTCGACGGTGGGCTATGAGTCGGGACTGACCCAAAGCCATAGGAAAGTCATCCTGGCGTCGAGCCTGGGGACCGTGTTCGAGTGGTATGACTTCTATCTCTACGGCTCGCTTGCCTCGATCATCGCCGCGCAGTTCTTTTCGGCGCTCAATCCGACGAGCGCGTTCTTGTTCGCGCTGCTCGCATTCGCGGCCGGCTTCGCGGTGAGGCCCTTCGGCGCGCTCGTGTTCGGCCGGCTCGGCGACATGATCGGTCGCAAATACACGTTCCTCGTGACGATCGTCATCATGGGTGCGTCGACCTTTCTCGTCGGCGTGCTGCCTTCGTACGCGAGCATCGGCATTGCGGCGCCGATCGTTCTCATCGCATTGCGCCTGCTGCAGGGGCTCGCACTCGGCGGCGAATACGGCGGCGCCGCCACTTACGTCGCCGAGCACGCACCGCACGGCAAGCGCGGCTTCTACACGAGCTTCATTCAAACGACGGCAACGCTGGGCCTGTTCTTGTCGCTGCTCGTGATTCTCGGTGTGCGTCTTTGGCTCGGTGGCGAGGCCTTCGAAGCGTGGGGATGGCGCATTCCATTTCTGGTCTCCGTGCTGCTGCTCGGCATTTCGGTATGGATTCGCATGCAGCTCGACGAGTCGCCGGTCTTCCAGCAGATGAAGGCGGAGGGCAAGCATTCGCCGGCGCCGATCACCGAAAGCTTCTTCACGAGCAACGGCAAGATCGCGCTGCTCGCGCTCCTCGGCGCGACCGCCGGTCAGGCGGTCGTGTGGTACGCGGGGCAGTTCTATTCGCTGTTCTTTCTCACGCAGACGCTGAAGGTCGACGCCACGACCGCGAACCTCCTCATCGCCGGCGCGCTCGCATTCGGGACGCCGTTTTTCGTCCTGTTCGGCTGGCTGTCGGACCGGGTCGGGCGCAAGCCGATCATCATGGCGGGCTGTCTGATCGCGGCGATCACCTATTTCCCGCTCTTCAAGGGGCTCACGCACTTCGGCAATCCCGCGCTCGAAGAGGCGAGCAGGAGCAGCCCCGTCGTCGTGGAGGCGGACCCCGCGGCCTGCAGCTTCCAGTTCAATCCGGTCGGCACGGCGAAATTCACGAGCTCGTGCGACATCGCGAAATCAGCGCTCGCGCGCGCGGGCATCCCGTACTCGAATCGTGAGGCGCCTGCCGGCAAGGTCGCGAGCGTTCAGGTCGGCGGTACCGTCATCGCGTCGTACGAGGGCGCGGGTTCGCGCACGGCCGACGCCGCGCGCTTCGATCGAGAGCTGAAGCGCGCGCTCGCCGCCGCCGGCTACCCGGAGCGGGCGGACCCGGCGCGCATCGACAAGCCCATGGTGTTGTTGTTGCTCACGATCCTCGTGATCTACGTGACGATGGTGTACGGACCGATCGCTGCGTGGCTCGTGGAGCTGTTTCCGACGCGCATTCGCTATACGTCGATGTCGCTGCCGTATCACATCGGCAACGGCTGGTTCGGCGGGTTCCTGCCGACGACGGCGTTCGCGCTCGTCGCTATGACCGGCAACATCTATCAGGGCTTGTGGTATCCGATCGTCATCGCGCTGATGACGTTCGTGATCGGCACGTTCTTCCTGCGCGAGACGAAGGACGTCGACATCCGTCAGTAGTCGAACGCAGAACGCCGGCCGTTGCCGGCCGGCGTTCCATGTTCTCGAAGCCCGGAAACGGGGCTTTAGAGCGGCGGCTCCTGGCCCGGCGATGGATCTTCCATCGGGTAAGTCGTCAGCGCGCCCTCGCTCGTGGCGGCCGGTGCCGTTTGCGGTGCCGGTGCGGCCGGCGTCGCGGCGCGGGGAGCGGCCGCCGCTTGTCCCTTCGTCGAGCGCTGCAGCGCGCCGACGAAGTTCTGGGCCGTGACGGGCGCGGTCGCCGCATCCGTGCGGAAGATCTCGCTGGCGAGCACGCCCGAGCGGCCGTAGTACTGTTCGTTCGAGCGGTGATCGATCGTGATCGCGGACCCGTCGAGCGCAACGCCGGCGAACAAGCCGCTGGCGCGCGAGTACGAGTAGACCTGCGCCGTCAGGCCGATGTCGGTAGCCGCCGAGCTCTGGCGTCCGACCGGACCCGCGGCCACCGCCGCGTCCGCCCCCAAGGTGACCTTGCCGCCGACGATGCCTTCGATGCTCTTGCGCGAGGTGAAGACGAGCACGACGTCGGTGCTCTGCACCCCGACCTGGAAGCCGAAGCTGCCGCCGGTCAGATTCACGAAAATCGGATTGCTCCACTCGCCATTGTCCTTGCGCACGACGAGGACGCCCTTGCCGCGGCGTCCGCCGATGCCCAAGCCGACCTTGATGACGTCGGGCACGACCGCGACGGCGTAAGCGCGCTCGAGCAGCCAGGCGGGCACGTTCTGTTCGGGCATGCGCGCAAGCTCATCCAGGACTTGCGTCGCCGTCATGATGCGGGCGTCCTGCCGCTCGGCGGCGACCGGCGCGGTGGCGGCAATCGTCAGCGTGACGATCGCGATGAAAAATCGAGATAGCAAAGATGGTGCTCGCATTGCGTTCACTCGCTCGTGGACTGTGATCATGCGTCCGATGCAGGGAAGGATGACGTGGTTTGCCAGCCAAACGTCGAAGCCTCGAATGACGTTCCCGTCGAGGCGGTGAGACTGTAGCAGAACGAAAGCGTTCAGTAGACGAGGGCGCCCGCTCCCGTCAGTTCGGACGTGCGGCCGCCGGACTGACCGGGTGGCTGCCGGCGAGCTGCAGGTCTTTGAATTTATCGCCTTGTCCCGTATCGAGATAGAAGCGCGCGATGCGCTCGCGAGCGGTCGTGCGCGTCAATTGGTCGACGCCGTTACCGGCCGAGAGCTGTGTGAAGCCTTCGAGCAAGTATTTCTCCGCTTCCGCATGTCGGCCTTGGCGATGCAGCGTCTCGCCGAGCGCGCTCGCCGAACGCGCCGCACGCCAGGTCGGAGCGTCGGTGCGCCGCCATCGATTCATTGAGGCGGTCAGCATCGCTTCGGCGTCGGGGAGGCGATTCGTCGCCAGCATGACTTCGCCCATGAGGTATTCGGCCGATGCGACGTACTGATGATCGGCGGGCAGCGTCGTCGCGAAAATGTCGAGCGCGGATTTCACGTCTCGCTCCGCGTCCTGATAGCGCTTCTCGCGGAAATGGATCTGCGCAAGCCCGGCCCAGAGATAACCCGTCGTCGGGTGCGCTTCGCCGCGCTCCTTACGGCTCATTTCCAGCGCCCCGGACATGAGCCGTTCGGCTTCCGCCAAACGATTCTGGTTCAGACGCACTTGTGCCAATTCCGTCATCGTGTCGCCGACGCGAGGGCTTTCATTGCCGAACAGCAGCCGCTGCGCGGTCAGCGTGCTCTCATATAGATCCGCGGCCTCATCCGTGCGGCCCTGCAGGTTGAGCGCGCGTGCCAGCAGATAGTCCGCCATGACCCGGTCGGGATGACTGTCGGCGACGGTCTCGCGATAGATGCTGACCGCCTCCCGCGCGGCGCGCTCCGCCCCATCGATGTCGTCCATCCACGAGCGTGCGTTCGAGATGTCGAGCAGCACGGTCGCGACCAGCTGATGACGCGGGCCGGCGATGTCGCGGGTCATATCGAGCGCTCGCGACAGATATTCGTTCGCTTTCTCGGCATTGGCGCGGGTCAGCTCGAGCTGCCCCAGCGTCGCGAGCAGCTGTGCGCCCTGCAGCGTGCGCTCGCCGCCGACGGCTTGCAGGATGCGCAGGGCTTCCGTCAATGCGCGGTTCGCGTCCTCGAAGCGGCCGAGCTGGCGCAAGGCGATCGACATCTCCGTCAGGATCGAGCCGGTCTGCGCATCGCGCGGCAGCTGCGCACGTTCACGGATCAGCAACGATTCCTCGAAGTACGTGATCGCGCGCTCGGTGAGGCCCTGGCGACGGTACGCGCGGCCGATCGATTCGAGCAGCCGTGCGCGCACTTCGGGCTGTTCGCCGAGATCGCTTTGAATGCTGCGCGCGGCCTGGTCGAGCAGCTCGCGCGCGGTCACGTCGCGGCCGACGCTCGTGAACGGTTCCGCGGCCGCGAACACGTCGAGCATGAACTTGGAGACGCGCTCGGCGCGGGCGCTCTCCTGCGTCGCGCGGTCGCGCTCGGCGGCGATGCGCTGGCGCTGTACCGACATCGTGATCGCAAAGGCCAGGACCAGGCTGACGAACGTCGCGCCCACCGTGACGCCGATCGAGTGCCGGCGCACGAAGCGTTGCGAGTAGTAGACCCAGTTGCCCTGCCGCGCGACGACCGGCTCGCGTGCCAGAAAGCGGCGGATGTCCGCCGCGAACTGTTCGACGGAGCCGTAACGGTGCTCCGGCTCCTTGCGCAGCGCGCGCATGATGATCGCATCGATGTCGCCGAGCAGCCGGCGGTGCAGGCGATCGGGCGTCAGTTGCCGCGCATGGGCGATGGCCGCGATGTTCGACTGGCCTTCGATCGGGCCCGCCTCCACGGCGCGCTTCACGACCGCGCTCGGGCGCAGCGGATCGGTAATGCAGATCGAGCGTTCGAGCTCGAGCTGACTGGCCGAGGAGGGCACGACATAGGGGCGCAGACCGGTCAGCAGCTCGTACAGCACGACGCCGAGCGCATAGACGTCGCTCGCAGTCGTGACCGCCCGGCCGAGAATCTGCTCCGGGCTCGCATATTCGGGGGTGAGCAGCCGGTCGTTCATGCGCGTGAGCGCCAGCGCCGCGGCCTCGGACGCACCGACGTCCAGCAGCTTGGCGATGCCGAAGTCGAGCAGCTTCGCCTTCGCATCCGCCGTCACGAGGATGTTCGCGGGCTTCAGATCCCGATGCACGATCAGGTTCTGATGCGCGTATTGCACGGCGGAGCAGATGTCGAGAAACAGCTCTAGCCGCCTGTTGAGATCGAGACGCTCCCGATCGCAGAACCGATCCACGGGCTCGCCGTGGACGTACTCCATGATGAGGAACGGCTGGCCGTCGTCGGTTTCGCCGGCGTCCAGCAGGCGGGCGATGTGCGGATGATTGAGGCTCGCGAGAATCTGGCGCTCGGCGCTGAAGCGCCGGCCGAGATCCCCGTGGACCGTTGCGCCGTCAACGATCTTGACGGCGACCTGGGCTGCGTACTGGCGATCGGCGCGTTCCGCCAGATAAACGGTGCCCGTGCCGCCATGGCCGAGGACCGACGTGAGCTTGTAGTTGCCGACGACCTTGCCGAGGATCGCGCGGCGGCGGTCGCGCGTCGTCGCTTCCAAGGCGGCGCCCAATGCCGTGGTCAGAGGCCCGGTCGATTTGCCGGTGTCGCAGGCGAGGAGCCCGAGCAGCTCTTCGCGCAGCTCCTTGTCGTCCGGCACTTCGCGCAGCGCGAATGCCTCGTGCTCGCCGCTCGGCAGCTCCACGGCGCGGGAGAACAGCTCCTGTAGCCGTTCCCAATTCGAGTCGATGCCTTCGGTCCCTGAACCCGTCGCGCTCATAGCGATTCTGGCGTGCGTGCTCTCTGCGGACGTATTTGTTTGAGGATCCAGGCCTTCGCGAGCCGCAAGTCGCGATCGACCGTCGCTTCCGAGATCTTCAACGTCTCGGACAGCTCTTGGTAAGTGAGGCCGCCGAAGTAATGCAGCTCGACGATCTCCGCAAGCCGGGGATTATGACCCGCGAGCCGTTCGAGTGCCTCGTCGATCTCGAGCACGTCGATATCGCCCGAGGTCATCGGGTCGATGTCGAGCGTATGGAACTCTTCCAGGGAATCCGTCGAGGTCGTTCCGCCGCGCTTCGACCGGCATCGCGCCTTCGCATGGTCGACGAGAATGCGGCGCATCTGCCGCGCGGCGACCGCGAAGAAATGCGCGCGGTCCTGCCAGGACACATTCATTTCCACGAGCTTGACGAAGGCTTCGTGGACGACCGCGGTCGCTTGGAGCGTATGCCCGGCCCGTTCGCGACGCATATAGCGGCGAGCCCGGTTCCTGAGCTCCTCATAGATGAGGGGGGTGAGCCGCTCCAACGCCCGCATATCCCCCGAACGCCACGCAGACAGCAGCCGCGTAACGGCCTGCCGGTCTGGCGGCTGGATGGCTGCTGCGATCGTGTTGCTCAGGACGGCGCTCCCCGCGGCAAGTGCATTGAAATCAAATTGAAAAGTCCTTGGGAACATTGTGTCACGACGGCTTGGCGCGTTGCGCCAAGCTGGTTCCCGGATTCCTCCTACGGTCGCCCCTGAAGCGCAACGCGTCGGGGCTTTTCCTAACGGCGCCTTCAGACAAGCACTGATTGTTGACCTTTTTCCCCGGTTGTCCAGTGGGAGCTGTGATGGGGCTCACAAGTTCTCGTCGCTTATGACTCTCGAACCGATCACGGATCGGGCTGCTTTAACACTTTTCCTCGGGAGACAACCGGTCATGCGTAACATTCTGGCAACTTCGATGATTATGGTTAGTTCGGTGCTTGCTGCTGCTGCAGCGAACGCGGAAGTGGACGGCACGCATCGTCCGTGGGCGCAGCTCGCCGAAGTCGATGGCACCCACCGCCCGTGGGCGCAGCTCGCCGAAGTCGATGGCACGCACCGCCCGTGGGCGCAGCTCGCCGAAGTCGATGGCACTCACCGTCCTTGGGCGCAGCTCGCTGAAGTCGATGGCACTCACCGTCCGTGGGCGCAGCTCGCCGAAGTGGACGGCACTCACCGTCCGTGGGCACAGCTCGCTGAAGTCGATGGCACGCATCGTCCGTGGGCGCAGCTCGCCGAAGTGGATGGCACTCACCGTCCGTGGGCACAGCTCGCCGAAGTGGATGGCACGCACCGCCCCTGGGTCGCCTAACGGTTTTCACCTTTTGAATATCGAACGTTTGGAGCAAGTCGTATGAAAACGAAAATCACGATCGGCGCCGCGATGCTGCTGACACTTGGATCAGCGTTGGCCGGCGGCATGATCTACTCGAAGGAGAAGCCGGCGGGTTCGACTCAGGCCGTCGAAGGCGCCGCTGCGTCGATCGACACCGCCGAGATCACGCCTGAATTGATCGCCAAGTGGAAAGCGACTTCCGCGACGGTGGATTACAGCCCACCGATGTTGCCGATCTGAGAAGCCCGCGGGGCGCAGGCGTGATGGCCTGCGCTCCGCTGTCTGTGTCCGCCGACAGCGCGGAAAACTGTGCACGGGCTCACACGCCGTCGCCATCGAGCGTCGCCACGGTCACATTTGGTTCGTTGACACCCTCGCGCCGCGTATAGCACCCTACCTCCCGTTGCGAGATCGCGCCGTGTGCGTTCGATCTCGAAGGCAAACTCATCGAAAGGTGAGGACGCAAAGCCACCGGTCTACGGGAACCATTCCTAGGACAGCGGGGTTGCCAGCGTGCCGCCTCCTCTCTATTTAAATATGAGGCTGCGAGCGGCGATCGTTCGCGCCTGCTGTTCCCGTTCGATCGATGGCTCGGCGGTTGCCGTTGTAGGTGTTGTCCGTACTTCGGCGTTCCGCATTGATGCAACAGCAATCGATAAAGAGTTCCTGTTCGCTCGTATCGCTCCGTGTTCGCTTGATCGCGATCGGCGTCGCTTGCATGGCGGCCGTTTCGCACGCGCTTGCGGCCCCGCCGCTCGTGAAAGCGCCTGCGCCCGATTTCGCGCTGCGCTCGCTGAACGACGCGAACATCCGCCTTTCCGAGCACCTGGGTCAGGTCGTACTCATCAATTTCTGGGCGACATGGTGTGGTCCGTGTCGCCAGGAGATGCCGCAGCTCGAGCTGCTCCACGGGAAGTACCAACGGGCAGGGCTGGTGTTGCTCGGGATCAATATCGACGAACAGCGCGACGCGGCCGTGGACATGGCCAGGACGCTGCACGTCACGTATCCGATCTTGTTCGACGAGCGCAAAGAGGTGAGCCGTGCCTACCAGCTGGGAACGATGCCGCTCACCGTGCTCGTCGACCGCGAAGGCGTCGTGCGTTACGTGTACGACGGCTACAAACCTGGTTATGAAAAGCGTTATACGGAACACCTGCGCGAGCTGCTCGGCGAGTGAACCGGACCATCGACACCCAATGACACACCAGCACCCGAATTCGCGTAATCGAGTCAGCACCATGTCGCGCAAGCTCGTGATCTGTTTTCTCGCGTCATTCCTCCTGTCGTCGCCGCTGCACGCTCAGGACGCCGCCGGGCCCGCGTCCGCCGCGGTCGCGCCGGGCGAAGACTTCAAGAGCCTCGATCAGGACGTGCAGTCGCTGAAGAAGGAGGTTCTCGACCTCAATCGCGAGCTGTTCGTGCTCGAAGAGGAGCTGCTGTTCCCCGCGAATACTCAGGTCGCGGTGTTCCTGTCGATGGACGTCGGCGAGTTCTTCGCGCTCGATTCCGTCACGATCAAGCTGGATAACAAGGAAGTCGCAAACTATCTCTACACGCCGCGCGAGGCCGAGGCGTTGCTGAAAGGCGGTGTGCACCGCGTGTACATCGGCAATCTGAAAGCGGGCGAGCACGAGCTCATCGCCTTGTTCACGGGACAGGGGCCGAACGTCCGCGATTATCGTCGCGGCGCAACCGTGAGGCTCGAGAAGGGTGTCGGCGCGAAATACATCGAGCTTACGATCAGCGATCGAGCCGCGCGGGCCCAACCCGAATTCATCGTCAAGCAGTGGGAGTGATCGCGCGCCCGGCCGCACGACACCAAACTGCATGACGCCGATGACTGTATCGAAGACATTGCGCAGCGCCCTGGCGGTCACGGCGGCGCTCCTCGCCCCGTACATCGCGCCGTGCGCCGCGGCGGCGGATGAACTGCCCCCGGACAAGACGCTCATCGGCTCGCCGCAGGAGGTCAAGGACCTGCACTGGGGCGAAGTACTGTTCTACTTCTATCAGGACGACTTCCTGCAGGCACTCACGCGCCTCGGTGCGGCGCAGGAATTCAATCGTGTAACGCATCATCCGGTCGAGGCCGAGCTGCTGAAAGGCGGCTTGTATCTGTCGCTCGGGCAGCACGAAGAGGCCGGACGCATCTTCAAGGCGCTGCTGAACGATAACGTGCCGCTCGATGTCCGCAACCGCGCCTGGTTCTATCTGGCGAAGGTTTGGTACCAGCGCAACTACCTCGAACAGTCCGCGACCGCGCTCGCCTCGATTCGCGGCGCGCTGCCGGGCGCCATGGAGCCGGAGCGGCATCTGCTCGAAGCCCAGGTGCTCATGTATCTCGGCCGCTATGACGATGCGATCCGCGTGCTCGAGCGTTGGCAGCCGACGGACGATCGCGGCGATGTCTGGAGCGCGTATGCGCGGTTCAACATCGGCGTCGCGCTCGTGCGCTCCGGCCGCGTCGACGACGCCGCGAAGCTGCTGGATGCCGTCGGTCGGCTGCCCGCCGCGACGGAGGAGGTCGCGTCGCTGCGCGACAAAGCGAATCTCGCGCTCGGTTATGCCTGGCTCAAGGACAACAAGCCGAACGAGGCGAAGGCCGTTCTCCAACGCGTGCGTCTCACCGGGCCGCAATCGAACAAGGCGCTGCTCGGCGTCGGCTGGGCGGATTCCGCCGAACAGCGCTTCACGAAGGCGCTCGTGCCATGGCTCGAGCTGCGCGACCGCAACCTGCTCGACGCCGCGGTGCAGGAGTCGTATCTCGCGATCCCGTATGCGTATGCGCAGCTCGATGCGCCGAATCAGGCGATCGAGCATTACACGCGCGCCGTGAACGCCTTCGCGGAAGAATCGCAGCGCATCGATCAATCGATCCTCGCGATCCGCAACGGCCGGCTGCTCGACGCCATCATGGAAAACGACGAGGGCGACAACGTCGGCTGGTACTGGCAATTGCAGAACCTGCCCGATGCGCCGGAAACGCGCTATCTCTATCACCTGCTGGCATCGCATCAGTTTCAGGAAGGTCTGAAGAACTACCGCGACCTCACGCTGATGCAGCGAAATCTCGCGAGCTGGGAACTCAGTCTCACGGCGTTCGACGACATGGTCGATACGCGGCGCCAGGCGTTCGACCAGCGCGCGCCGCTGATGCGGCAAGTGCTCGAGGGCGTCGATCTCGATGACCTCGAAGCGCGTCAGCGCGATCTGGACGTGCGTGTCACCGCGAGCGAGCGCGACACCGACGTTGCCGCGCTGGCCACGGCGCGTGAGCGCGAGCAATGGGAGAAGATCCTGCGCATCGAGCAGGTCCTGAACCGCGCGGATCCGAACGACCCGGACGTACGAGAGATGCGCGAGAAGCTGCGGCTCATGCGCGGCCGGTTGTTCTGGGATTTCACCTCGAGCTACAAGGCGCGGCTGTGGAAGGTGCGCAAGGAGCTGCGTGAGCTCAACGTTGCCGCGACGGAAGCGCGCCGGCGCTGGGTGCTCGTCGAGCGCGCTCGCGAGGACTATCCGCGGCGTACGGAACAATTCGCACAGCGTGTCGCTGATTTGCAGCCGCGCATCGCGAATCTCGGCGCGCGGCTTGCGCGGGCGGCCGAAGCGCAGAACCAGTACCTCGCTCAGATTGCGATCGCCGAGCTGGAGGCACAGAAGCGGCGTCTCGCCGAGTACTCGTTGCAGGCCCGCTTTGCCCTCGCATCGATTTACGACCGCGCGGCCGGCGCGGCGCCCACGGCGCCAGCGGTGGGAGGCGGCGAATGAGCGCGTTCGATCTGCGACATTCACCGCTGCTGCTGCGGGCCGTCGCGATCGCCCTCGGCGCGGTCGCGCTCGCCGCGAACGTGGGTGCGGCGGAGCGCAAGAAGCCAACCGGCACGATCAAGGATCTCGAAGACCGGGAAGTGCAGGTCGATCGCAACCCGCCGCGAAACGTCCAGCCGCAACAGGCGATCGAGCAGTACAAGCAGGTTCTGGAGATGCAATCGGCGAACGATGAGCTGCGCGCCGAAGCGATGCGTCGGCTCGGCGATCTGCAGCTCGAGGTCGACGAGGGCGCGCGCGCGTCGGGCGATCCCGCATTCCAAGGCCTGGATACCAAGGAAGCGATCAAACTGTACGAAGGGTTGCTGAGCGCCTATCCGAACTACCAGCGCAACGACACGGTCATGTATCAGCTGGCGCGCGCGTATGAGCTCGAAGCCGCGCCCGAGAAGGCTCTGGCCGTGCTCGACCGGCTGGTGGCGCAGCATCCCGCGAGCACGTGGACGACCGAAGCGCAATTCCGGCGCGGCGAGATCCTCTTCAGCGCCGCGCGCTATCGCGAGGCCGAGAGCGCCTATGCCGCCGTGATCGCCGCGCCCGCGGACAGCGGCTTCTACGAGCAGGGTCTGTACAAGCACGCCTGGTCGCAGTTCAAGCAGGGCCGCGGCGAGGAGAGCGTGGCGTCCTTCGCGAAGGTGCTCGATCGCGTGCTCATCCGCGGCGGCCAGCTGCGTGAGCGCGATTCCTTGCAACGACCCGAGCGCGAGCTCACCGACGATGCGTTCCGCGCGATCGCGATTACGTACTACGACGCGGACGGCCCGGCGACGCTGGACGCGGCGTTGCGCGAACGTGGCGATCCGGTCTACGCACACATGCTCTACGAGCATCTCGGCAACCTTTATATAGAGAAGGAGCGGTACCAGGATGCCGCGCTGGCGTACGAGGCGTTCGCGAAGCGTCGCCCCGACGATCGCTTCGCGCCGTCGCTCCAAGTGCGCTCGATCGAGGCCTATCAGAAGGGCGGCTTCGCGTCCCTCGTGCTCGAAGGCAAGCAGGCGTTCGTCGAACGTTACGCGTTCGGCTCACCGTTCTGGCGCGAGCGCACGGTCGCGGATGCGCCGGAGGTGGCGGCACAGCTCAAAGCGAATCAAAAGGATCTGGCCGAGTACTATCACGCGCAGGCACAAAAATCGAAGCAGCCCGAGAATTACACCGCGGCGGCGCGCTGGTATCGCGCGATGCTCGATTCGTTTCCGCAGGACCCCGAAGCGCCAGCGACGCGCTATCTGCTCGGCGAGGTGTTGTTCGAATCGGGGCGCTTCGCCGAAGCCGCGAAAGAGTACGAGCGCACCGCCTATGATTATCCGCAGCACGCGAAATCCGCCGCGGCGGGCTACGCGGCACTCGTCGCCTACGACAAGCACGCACCGACGATCAGTGGCGACGCGCAGGCGCTGTGGCATCGCCAGGGCATCGAAAGCTCGATCATGTTCGCGACGAGCTTCCCGGAGCATGCCGAATCCGCGCGCGTGCTGACGAAGGCCGATCAAGACCTGTTCGCGCTGAACGAGTTCGATCGCGTGATCGAGGTGTCGCGACAGATCCTCGAGCGTCGTCCGCCGGTCACTCCTGCTTATCAGCGCACGGCGGCGACGCTGCTCGCGCATTCGCTATTCGACCGCGGCCGCTTCGTCGAAGCGGAGCAGGCTTATGTTCGCGTGCAGGGCTACCTGCCGCCGAACGACAAGGATCGGGCGGAGATCGAGGAGCGCATCGCGGCCTCGATCTACAAGCAGGCGGAGACAAAACAGGCCGCCGGGGATGCGACGGGCGCCGTGGACGACTTCCTGCGGGTCGCGACGCTCGCGCCGAACTCCAAAGTGCGCGCGAACGCCGAGTTCGATGCGGCGAGCCTCCTGATCAAGAACCAGCAGTGGGCACGGGCGGCGCAGGTGCTCGAAGCGTTTCGCCGCAGCTATCCGAACCATCCCCTCGTGCCGGAAGCGACCCGATCGCTCGCGGTCGCCTATCTGGAAACCGGCCGCGGCGGAGAGGCCGCCGCCGAATTCGAGCGCATCGCCGCACGCGCCGAAGAGCCGGCGGACATCCGCCGCGATGCGCTGTGGCAAGCGGCCACGTTGTATGAACGCGCTGGGTCGCAGGCGAACACGGCTCGCACCTACGCAAGCTACATCAAGCAGTTTCCCGCCCCGCTGGATCCCGCACAGAACGCGCGCCAGAAATTGGCGGATATGGCGAAGGCACAAAATGACGCCCGGACGCGTTCACAGTGGATTGCCGAGATCATCACGGCGGACAAGGCGGCCGGGGCGGCTCGTACCGAGCGCAGCAAGTACCTCGCTGCCCGGGCGACACTTGAAACGGTGGAGCCGTCCGTTGCGATGTTCAACGCGGTGAAGCTCGTCGCGCCCCTCGATAAGACCTTGAAGGCGAAGCGCACGGCGATGGAGAAAGTATTGAGTGGCTACGGTCAGGCGCTCGACTTCGGCGTCGCCGAGGTCACGACGGCGGCGACGTATGGCATGGGCGAGCTGTATCGCCAGTTCGCGGCCGACCTCATGGCGTCGGAGCGCCCGAAGGACCTGGATGCGGATGCTCGCGAGGAATACGACGTGCTCCTCGAAGAGCAGGCATTCCCGTTCGAAGAGAAGGCGATCGAGCTGCACGAAACGAACGTGAGGCGCACGAGCGACGGCATTTACGACGAATCGGTGCAGAAGAGTTTCGAGGTGCTGGCGAAACTGAAGCCCGCGCGCTACGCGAAGACCGAAATGGGTGAGGACTATGTGCCCACGCTTCGTTGACATGCTGCGGCAGGCGCCATGCGCCGCGATCATTCTGACGCTGACCGCGTGCGGCTCGAGCGGCCCGCGGCCCGAATCGAGCGCGAGGCAGCCCGCTCCGCCCGCGCAGTCCGAGCCGGCGGGCGCGCAGACGTATCCGCTCGAAGGCGCACCCGCCGCGCGCGAGGTCGCATCGTCGAGCACGGCGCCGACTGCACAGGCGACGCCCGGCGGGCCCGCCATCGCCGAGCCGCCGCTGACGCCTGAAGCGGTGCAACAGTTCGACAATGCCGTGGCGATGTTGACCGCCGGCAATGTCGATGCAGCCGAACAGGCGTTTCGTGCATTGAGCACTGCCTATCCGTCGTATTCCGGGCCGCTCGTCAATCTCGCGATTCTGCAAGCCAAGGCGGGCAAGCTCCCGGAGGCGGAGCAGAGCTTGAAGTCGGCGATCGAGCGCAAGCCCGACAACGCCGCCGCGCACAACCAGCTTGGCATCGTGTACCGCCGGCAGGGTCGGTTCGATGCCGCGGAGCAGGCGTATACGCGGGCGGTGCAGATCGACCCGAACTACGCGAACGCGCATCTGAATCTCGGCGTGCTGTGTGATCTGTACCTGCAGCAGCCGCAACGCGCGCTCGAAGCGTTCGAACGCTATCTGGCATTGACGTCCGCGCCCGACGAAAGGGTCGGCGCGTGGGTGAAGGAATTGAAGGTGCGCCTCGAGAGCGCGCAGCGCGCCACGGGAGCAGGGTCATGAGCGTGACACGACTGGCTGTTTTGATCGGCATCAGCGTGGCGTGCAGCGCCTTCGCCGCCGAGCCCGCGCCGCCCGTTGGAGAGAACACCGCGACGGCTGCGCCTGCCGCACCGGCGACCGACGCGAACCCCGCCGTCCGCCAGACGGCGCGCGCCGATCGTCTCGATCTCGACACGACGGTCGTGACGGGCAATCGCGAGCTGCCGAAGGTGCTCTACATCGTGCCGTGGAAAAAGGCGGATCTCGGCGATCTGCCGGCGCAGCCCTTCAACTCCCTGCTCGACGAAGTTCTGACGCCAGTCGATCGTGACGTTTTTCGTCGAGAAGTGACCTATTACGAGGCGGTGGCTGGCGACGACGCGCCAGCCGCCTCGCCTGCTGCACGACCTGAGAAGTAGGTCGCAGTATTCACTGTTTATGTCACGCAACTTTGTCCACCGCGCGTAACTCGCACCGCCCAAGCTTGAATAGGAGTCAAGTCGATGAGCTTCTTTGACTACGTGATCAACTTCTTTCAGGAAGGCGGTCCCTTTCTGTATCTGCTCGTCGCGATCTTCGTCGTCGGTGTCGGCATCGCGATCGAGCGCTTCATCTTCTTGACCGCCGAGACGACGAGCAATCGGCGCGTGTGGAATCAGGTCGCGCCGCTGATCGCGAACGGCAACTTCAAGCAGGTCGTCGCGATCACTCAGCAGTCCAGCGCATCGATCGCCACGGCGCTGAACTACGGCATCGCCCGCATCGCCGGCGCGCGCCGGCGCGACGACATCGAAAAGGCCATGGACGAAAGCCTGCTCGAAGTGATCCCGCGCATCGAGAAGCGCACGCCGTATCTGCAGGCGCTCGCGAACATCGGCATGCTCGTCGGTCTGTTGGGCACGGTCATCGGCCTGATCGCGGCGTTCGCCTCGATCGCGACCGCGAATCCGGCGGAGAAGGCCAGCTTGCTGGCCGCGAGCATTTCGGTCGCCATGAACAACACGGCTTCGGGCTTGTTCGTTGCGATCACGCTGCTGCTCGCGCACATGTTCCTGGAAGCGAAGACGACGAAGCTGATCGACAGCCTCGAAATCGCGAACGTGAAATTCCTGAACTCGGTCGTCGAGCGCCGGCAGGAGGCCGACAGCGAGCCCGCCGCCGTTGCGCCGCGGGGCCGTCCTGCGCACGGCATGGCCTGATCGCCTCACCTAGCGACACAGGGCTCAACCATGGCTTCCAAAGTCGCGGGCCGCGTACGGCGCAATCACGCGCGCTATCGCGGGCGGCACGAGATCAATGTCGTCCCGATGGTCGACATGATGATCATCCTCGTGTTCTTCCTGATCTTCAGCGCGGTGTTCACGAAGACGAACATCCTCGAGCTGAACTTGCCGGGCGCGGACGCCGCGGTGCCCGACCTGCCGCAGGGGCTGAATCTCGAAGTCATCATCCGCAAGACGGGCATCGAGGTTTCCGACCGCGGCACCGGCGTGCTGCGCACGGTGCCGCTCGCGGGCGAGTCGTACGATCTCAAGGCACTGTCCGAGTACCTGCAACTCGTGAAGTCGAAGTATCCCGAGAAGACGGACGCGACGATCCTTCTCGAGCAGGACATTCAATATGAGACGCTCGTGAAGGTCATGGACACCGTGCGCGTGTTCCAGGTGCCCGGCTCGCAGTGGGGCATGGGAGAGCTGTTCCCGGACGTCTCCGTGGGAGACGCGCCGACATGAAGTCCTATCGCATCAAGCGGCATCGCAAGCGCGGGCATGCGGCGCACGGCGCGAATCACATGACGCTCGTGCCGTTCATCGACATGCTGATGATCCTCGTCGTGTTCCTGCTCGTGCACACCTCGGACGTCGAGCTGCTGCCGAACACGAAGAACATCTCCATTCCGGAATCGATCGCGGACAAGAAGCCGCGGCCGAGCGTCGTCGTCATGATCACGAAGGGCGAGGTGCTCGTCGATGGACGCCTGGTCGCGACCGTCGAGGAAGTCGCGAACGCGACGGACCCGGTCATCCAACCGCTGAAGGCAGCGCTGCAAGCGCAGGCGGATACGGTGCTGCAGGATGCGGCCAAACAGGACATCAAGGATCGCGAGGTGACGATCCTCGGCGATCGCACGACGCCTTACAGCGTGCTGCGCAAGGTCATGGCGACGTGCACCGATGCGGAGTACGGCAAGGTCTCGCTCGCCGTCGTGGAGAGCGATCTGCAGCAATCGGCGCCGGCGCTCAGCGCCACGCCGGTCACCGCCAGCGCAACGGCGCAGCCGCGCCTGCCCGCGCGCACGGCGCAATTGACACGATGACGGAGCGCAGCGCATGACACTCGCACCGTTCTATCGCCAATACGAACTGCCCTGGTCGCCGACCGAGGAGATCGAGGCGCGCTTCCGCAAGATCATGACGATCGCGTTCGCGATCTTCGCCGTCTGCGCCGTGTCGATCCCGCTGCTGCCGGTGCCGGACAAGACGCAGGTTCAGGGACCTGAGATTCCCGATCGAATCGTGCGGCTCGTCATCGAGAGGCAGGCGCCGCCGCCCCCACCGCCGCCGCCGAAAGTGGAAGAAAAGCCGCCCGAGCCGCTGAAGGTCGAGCCGAAACCCGAGCCGAAGCCGCAGCCGAAAGTGGCGGATGCGCGCGAGAAGGCGCAGCAGTCCGGCTTGCTCAAGCTGCAGGATCAGCTCGCGGACCTGCGCGACAACGCCGTGCTGGAGAAGGCCGCGCAGGCGAGCAATCTCACGGGCAAGGTCGGCGAGCAGACGAGCTCGGAGCGTTCGCTGCTGACATCGAAAGTCGGCGCGAGCAGCGGCGGCATCAACACGGCCGCATTGAGCCGAGGTTACGGCAGCGGTGCCGGTTCCCTGAGCGGTCACAACACGACGCAGGTGACTTCCGCGGTGTTGGAGAAGCAGGCCGAGGACGGCGTGCGTCGCGGCGCCGGCAGCAACAAGGCGACGCGCAGCGAAGAGGAGATTGCGCTGATCTTCGACCGCAACAAGGGTGCGATCCATTCGATCTACACCCGCGCCCTGCGCGAGAAGCCGGATTTGCGCGGCAAGCTCGTGCTCGAGCTGACGATCGGGCCGGACGGCTCGATCACGCGCTGCGAAGTCGTGTCCAGCGAGCTCAACGATCCCGAGCTCGAACGCCGTCTCGTCGCTCGCATCAAGCAGTTCCGTTTCGAGGCGAAGGACGTCGGCTCGATCACCGTGACGAAGCCGATCGACTTCTTCCCTTCATGACCCGCGGGGCGGCCTTCCTCGCATGGCGGCCTTCGCCATGCGACAGAATGCGCAAGGCCGCCGTCCATCCGCTGCCGGTATCCGTTTGACGGCTCTTGGTTGCAGTCCGAAAAGGATCCCCGCAATGATCGAGTCCGGGAGGTCGGCATGAACATCGACTCGGAAATCCAGCATTTCAGGGATCTGTCGGCGCTCGAACAGTCGCGCTTCCTGGCGCGGTTCATGTACGAGCTGACGCTCGAGGCGCGGAATTTCTACAGCCCAACGGGCGATCAGGACATCGATGCCCCGAAGCTGCGCTTCATCAACGAGATCCAGCATCGGATCACGCGCTTCATCGAGCAGGTGCTGATCGACGATCCGGCCCGACCCGCCGACGACGTCACCCTGCGGCTGCTGCTCGCGCCCCGCGCGGAAAAGACGATCGAGGCGCTCTTACACGCCGCCTACGCTCGCACGATTCAGGCGACGGCCTAGGGCGGGAGAGCCGCGTTTTCCCCTGAAATTTACGGATTTCCTGGACGAAGAGGCCCCCACCCCTAGCCCTCCCCCGCAAGCGGGGGAGGGGGAGTCGGTTGAAGCCTTGTTGTTTGGGGGTAGACTCCGCGCCTTTCCGCTAATGGTTAGCGCCGTGCACTGCGCGGCCGGACCCTCTCTTCATGCCTCGCCACGACCTGTTTTTTCCTGCTAAAGACGCCGAGTTGCGCGAAGACGTGCACATGCTCGGCGCGCTCGTGGGCGAGGTGATTCGCGAGCAGGGCGGCGATGCCTTGTTCGAAGTCGTCGAGAAGATCCGGCACGCCGCGATCGCACGGCGCGAGGGCGAAGCCGAGGGTACGGCGCAGCTGATGGAGATCATCCGCGGCATCTCCGCCGACCTGTCGCGCGATCTCGTGCGCTCGTTCTCCACCTGGTTCGAGATGGTGAACATGGCGGAGAAGGTGCATCGCATCCGTCGCCGCCGCCAATACATGAACGAGGGCGCGAGTCAGCCGAGCGGCATCGAGGACGCGCTCGTGAAGCTGAAATCGAAGGGCCTCACGCTCGCCGACGTCCGCAGGCTCCTGCTCGAGCTGTGGATCGAGCCGGTGCTGACCGCGCATCCGACGGAATCCACGCGGCGAACGCTCCTGCGCAAGCAGCAAAAAGTCGCGCAGTTGCTGCTGGCCCGCCTGGGGCTCGCGCCGAACGCAATGGAGACGCGCACGATCTGGCAACGCGTCCGCGCCGAGATCACCTCGGGATGGCAGACGGCCGAGAATTCGCGCGAGCGGCTCACCGTCGCGGACGAGCGCGAGCACGTGCTGTTCTTCATCGCCGAAATCCTGTTCCAGATCGTGCCGGTCTTCTACGAGGAAGTCGCCGTGATGCTGGAGAAAGTCTACGGGCCCGATGCGCAAGGCATGGAGCTGCCCGAAATCCTGCGCTTCGGTTCGTGGGTCGGCGGCGACATGGACGGCAATCCCGACGTACACGCGAAGACCATTCGCGAGACGCTCGCGCGTCATCACCAGCTCATCGTCAACAACTACTTTCTCGAGTGCCAGCAGCTGCAGGAAGCGTTGTCGCAAAGCGCGACGCGCGTGGCGATCACGCCCGAGCTGCAAGCGCGCATCGATCACTACATGGTCCTGCTGCCCGGCGCGAACACACTGACCCCGGCGCGACACGACCGCATGCCGTACCGCGTGTTCCTGGGGCAGGTGCTGGAACGGCTGCGATCGACGTACGAAGGCCGGCAGCACCAATACGAGTCCGCGACGGAATTTCTCGAGGACGTGAACCTCGTGGCGCACAGCCTGGCGGCGAACAAGGGCGAGCATGCGGGCCTGTTCCAGGTCAAACGCTTGCTGCGGCGAATTCACACGTTCGGCTTTCATCTCGCGACATTGGACATCCGCCAGAACTCGAGCATTCATCGCGGCGTGATCGGTCAAGGGCTCGGCGATCCAGAGTGGCAGACCAAATCCGCCGCGGAACGCCTGGCGCGCGTGCGTGAAGTGCTCGCGAAGGACGAAGGCCCCGCGACGGTTCTCGATGCGACGGGCAAGCGCACGCTATGGGTGTTCGAAGCGCTCGCGCACTGCCGGCACCGCTATGGCTCCGATGCGATCGGTCCGTACGTCGTGAGCTCCACGCGCGGCGCCGATGACATTCTGTCGGTGCTCGTCCTCGCCCGCTGGGCCGATACCGCCGATCGCCGCTCCGGCGATGTGCCGGTCGACGTCGCGCCCTTGTTCGAATCGGCGGAGGCCCTGGAGCGCTGCGGCGACGTCTTCGAGCAGCTCCTTGCGGAGCCGCTGTATCGCCGTCATCTGCTGCATCGAGGCAATCACCAGTACGTGATGATCGGCTACTCGGCGAGCAACAAGGACACGGGGTTCATGCGCTCGCGGTGGTTGGTGCGCCGCGCGCAAGAAGCGCTGCTGGCGGCGGCGAAGCGCGCCGACATCGACTTGACGCTGTTTCATGGTCAGGCGGGCGGGCTCGATCGCGGCGGCGGGCGGACGGAAGTGCTCGTGCGCACGGGGCCCGATGATGCGCGCCGCGGCAGGCTGCGCATTACCGAAGCCGGAGAGCTCATCAAGGAAAAATACGGACTCCGCCCGATCGCGCTGCGCATCTTCGAGCAGGCGTTCAATGCGCTGTCGCTCGCGAGCAGCGGCGTGATGCCAGCCGAACGGGTCGAACCGGGCTGGCGGGACGTGATGGAGACGCTGGCGGCGGAAAGCGCGCGCGTCTACCGCGCCACCGTGCACGAGGACCCGGAGTTCTATGCGTTCTTCAGGCAAGCGACGCCGATCGACATCATCGAGCGCATGCAGATCGGCTCGCGGCCGTCGACGCGTGTCGCGCGCAGCGGGGTCGCCGCGCTGCGTTCGATTCCCTGGACGCACGCGTGGTCGCAATCGCGCTACATGCTGCCGGGCTGGTTCGGCGCCGGCAGCGCACTCGCGAAGGCGAGTGCAAGCGTCGGCTGCGACACGCTGCGCGAAATGTATGGCGGTTGGTATTTCTTCGAGAATTTGCTCGATGAAATCGAACTGTCGCTGGCGCGGGCGGACCTGGACATCGCCGCGTTCTACGCCACGCTCGTCGCTCCTGAGTACCGCAGGTTTACGCCGCTGTTGCGCGCGGAATACGAGCTGACGAAGGAGTACGTGCTGCGGTTGAAAGGCTGTGCGCGACTGCTGGACGGTGAGCCGACGATTCAGCGCTCCATTCGCCTGCGCAGCCCGTACATCGATCCGATGCATCTCGTGCAAGTCGATCTGCTGCAGCGTTGGCGGGCCGGTGGGCGCGAGGACAAGGACTTGCTCGCGGCGCTGCTGGCTTCCGTCACGGGTATCAGCCAGGCGCTACAGGGCGCGTGAATCACGCGCTTTCGTCGGCTAAATGCGGTAGCAGCCACGCGACAATGTGCTCGTGGCGCGTCGCGGCGGCAAACAGTTCCGGGCGCTCCTGAAGCAAGCGATACGCGAATGCCACCGCATCGGTCGGATGCTGCCGACGCGATACGGGCAGGCGGAACCACTCCTCCAGAACGCGCGCCTGCTCGTCGAGCTCTGTCATGGCCCCTCCCGGAGGGGAATCTGGCGCTGATTTCGACGATAGCAGCTGCGTGCCAGCGGCGGGATTCGAATTTGACGCAACGCCGCTCGACGCTCGCGCACCGCTGCGCATCGTGCGTGCGCCATGCTCTTGAGCACTGCCGTACGCAGCAACGCGTTGATGTTCGCGTTACAAATTCGTCGTTGGAGCGACTGTCGCAATGTTGCGTCGCATCCGTTCGACGCTCTTAGCACGCAGAGAAAGCCTGAAAAATGCATGACCTGAGAACAATCGACCTATTCATAGGTCATGTGGTTACGGCAGAATTGCCGCCTCCGAAAAACCATCAATGTCAGTAGCTGCGAGAACCTCTTGAAAAAGCGAACCGCCAAAGTGTCGACGAAGCGTCCGGCTTCCAAGGCATCTCCCTGGGCCAAGATCTCCCGTAACGGGACGAACCTGCACATCGAGGACTTCGTCACGTTCCGTTTGACGCGTCTGTCGAACGCGTTGCGAACGAATGTCACGAAGCGCTATCTCGAAGAGTTCGGCCTCAGCCTGCCCGAGTGGCGCCTGCTGGCGCTGGTCACGCGCTTCTCTCCGCTGCGCTTCTCCGAGCTCACGAGCCGCAGCAACATGGACAAGGGCCAAGTGAGTCGCACGCTGCGCGTGATGACGAAGCGTGGGCTCACGAAGATGAAGGCGCTCAAGCGCGGCACCGCGTATGCCGAGGCGCTGGCGGCACCGGTCGTCGTCTCCGTGACGGCGAAGGGCAAGTCGCTGTACAAGTCCGTGCTGCCCGCCGCTCAACGTCGTCAGGCAGAGATCCTGCTCACCTTGTCGGACAGCGAGCGCGTCGCGCTCTTCGATACGCTCGAGAAGCTGTTCGGTACGTTCGGCGCTGGTATTTCCGAAGACGTCGAATAAGAACCTGCCCAGCAGGTTGGCGATGCGGGGCCTCTCGAGCCCCGCCGCTCGTTCCCTCCCGCCGCGGCGTGTAGCCGTCATCGCGGGTTGCGTGACGGCCCTTGCATCCCGATAGTGCTCAGCTCACGCCTGCCACTGGTGAGATGTGCAATGGCTTCACCCACGAACGACTCCGCAAGCCCTCGCGCCCAGGAGCCCGCGTCCGAAACGACGGCGGATAGGTACTTCCGGTTCTACGACAACCGGCAGCGCTATCTGCTGTTCGTGCACACGTGCGACGAGAAGTGGGTCGTCGCGGAGCGTGTCGGCTTGGAGCTCGAGCACATCGAGCCGCGCGCGCCGGCGCTGCGTGTGTTCGATGCGGGTGTCGGCGACGGTACCGTGCTGACGCGGGTCATGCGTTCGATGCACGACCGCTTTCCGACGGTGCCGTTCTACATCGTCGGCAAGGAAATCAGCCTGGAGGACGTGCGGCTCACCCTGGAAAAAATGCCTGATCGTTTTTACGAGCATCCGGCGACGGTGCTCGTCATGACGAACATGTTTTATTCCGAAGCGCCGTGGCTCCGGCCGAACGCGCCGTTCGCCGCCGACCAAATGCAGTGGCACGAGGTGGCGCTCGAGGGCAACACCTCGGGCCGCTTCGAACGCCAGATCGCCGAGCTGCAAGATTTCCTCGCGGCGAGCTGGCGCACGAAGACGAGCCCGACGACGGGCAATCCGCTGTACGAGCGTCCGGTCGTGCTCGTCATGTATCGCGCGGATCACGCCTTGCTGCTGGACGCGGTGCGCCCCAAGCGCGAGGTCGCGCGCGCGGATTTCGATCTCGTGATCGCCTCGCAGCCGTACCGCGCGCGCGCGTCGACGGCATTCAAGGCGGAGAAGGTGTTGGCGCCGTTGGCGCGCGCGCTCGGGCCAGGTGGACGCCTGATCGGCATCCATTCGCGCGGCGAGGACCCGGGCCTCGAGATCGTGCAGCGAATCTGGCCCGACGAGCAGCCCTTCGAAACGGATCGACATGCCCTGCTGCGTGCAACGCAGGCCGTACTGGGGGAGGAGGGGCGCTCGATGCGCTTCGACGCGCTCGCGGACGAGCGGGCCTTGTTCCGCTACGAGATGCACACGTTACCGAACGAGATCAGCTCGTCGATCGGCACGTCGACCTTGATGGCCGCATGGAATGCGGCGGTGTATGTCGCGCAGATCGAGGAGCGGCGGCTGGATCAGGCGATGCACGAGGGACGCTATCTCGACGCCACGCGCGACGTACTGCAGCGACACGGCAAGCTGTGGTTTCAGAACGAGTCTTACGTGATCTCGCGCACCTAGCTCGCTAGCTCGCGATGACCCGATGCCGGCCCGTGGTCGCGCGCTTCTCCTCGTACATGGCGGCGTCCGCGCGCGCGATCATCGCTTCGATGTCGTTGTCTGTACTGACATTCACCACGGTCGTGCCAATGCTCACGTCGAGCGTGTAAGGCTTCAATCGTTTCGCATTGAACGCCGCGAGATGATCGCGCAGACGCTGGCGCAGCGCATTCGTGTCGCGCGTCACGTGAGCGAGCGCGACGAATTCGTCGCCGCCGATGCGCGCGATGATGTCCGAATCCCGGAAGGTCTCGCGCAGGACGTCCGCCGAGTCCCGCAGCGCTTCATCGCCAGCGAGATGGCCGAACGTGTCGTTGATCTGTTTCAGCCCGTTCAGATCGATGAAGAACAGGCCCATGGAATAGTGCTCGCGCTTCGCGATCTTGAGCGTCTGGCGGGCGAGCTCGAAAAAGCCGCGGCGATTGTTGAGACCCGTGAGCTCGTCGACGAGCGACAGGCTCTTCAGCAGCTCCGCGTTCCGGCGCAGGGCTTCCTCGCGCTCGCGATGCGCGACATCCGCCCGGTGCTTGTGGATCGCGACCTCGATCGCCGAACGTAATTCGACTTCTTGAAAGGGCTTGAGAATGTAGCCGAGCGGTCCGGTCCGCACCGCGCGCTGCAGGGTTTCGATGTCCCGATGCCCCGTCATGAAGATCACCGGAATGTGGAAGCGCTCCAGGATCATGCGGGCCGCCTGAATGCCGTCGACCTCGCCTTGCAGGCCGACGTCCATGACGATCAGGTCCGGCTGCAGTTCCTCGGCCATGTACACGGCCTGAACCCCCTCGCTGGCGATGCCCGCGACGCGATAGCCGAGGTGAACGAGCGTTTCTTGCAAGTCTTGCGCGACGATGCCCTCATCTTCCACGAGCAGAATCGCCGGCGGATCGGCGGGAGCGAGCGACGAAGCGTCGTCGGTCGATGCATCATCGTTATCGCGACCGAACTGCGTCTCTTGCATGAGTGTGAAATCCAGGCACCGGCGGGAGGCCGCGTGTTGTAAGAAACTGACGAGTGCGCACGTCATCCGTAACGCGCGAGTAGCGAACTTAGTTTCTGTTGGAAGCTAATGCAGTACGCGACAGGCCGAAAAGCTCGCAACTCAGCGGATTGGCTGCCCCTGGATGGCGTGCTAGCCCGATGTCATGGGCAGGCACGTCCCCTGCGCGGTATTCAGCGGAATGTCGCTAGACGCGACGCGCCCTCGTCCGTAATCCGGCTCCCGATATTTGCCGGCTTGCCATACAATCGGCGCCGCAGCGCCAGGGCCTGGAAATCCCGCTCCAGTGCCCACGAGAAAACCCTTCAGCGTCGACGGGCCTCCGCTGATCACCATGAAACGCGTTCGTCAGGTGCGAGCGCGACAGGAAAGCTCGAGACACTATGACCACTGGCCAATCCAAAGCAGCGCTCATCTGCGGCTCCGTCGCATTCGATACGATCATGGTGTTCCAGGATCGTTTCAAGAATCACATCCTGCCGGACAAGATTCACATCCTGAACGTGTCGTTCCTCGTGCCGCAGATGCGCCGCGAGTTTGGCGGCTGTGCCGGTAATATTGCCTATAACCTGATGCTGCTTGGCGACCGCGGCTACCCGATGGCGACCGTCGGCCGCGACTTCGCGTCCTATGCGGAGTGGATGCAAAAGACCGGCGTGCCGATGGATCACATTCGTATCGTCGAGAGCGAGCATACGGCGCAAGGCTTCGTTACGACGGACCTCGACGACAACCAGATCTGGGCCTTCCATCCCGGCGCCATGCAGCTGTCACACCTCAATCAGGTGAGCGATGCCGGCAACGTGTCGATCGGCATCGTCGCGCCCGACGGCCGCGACGGCATGATTCAACACGCGGCGCAGTTCGCCGCGGCGGGCCTGCCGTTCATCTTCGATCCGGGCCAAGGCCTGCCGATGTTCAGCGGCGAAGAGCTGCGGGCATTCATCGACCAGGCGACCTGGGTGGCCGTCAACGACTACGAATGGCAGCTCGTGCAAGAAAAGACTCGGCTGTCGGCGGAGCAGATCGCCTCGCGAGTCAATGCGCTCATCGTCACGAAAGGCGCAGAGGGGTCGCTCATCTATACGGAGGGACGCGAGATCGCGATTCCGTGCGCGAAGGCGAATGCGGTCGTCGATCCGACGGGATGCGGCGATGCGTATCGCGCAGGTCTCCTCCATGGCCTGCTGCATGGTCTGGATTGGGAGACGACGGGCCGCATCGCCTCGCTGCTCGGCGCGATCAAGATCGAATCGCGCGGCACTCAGAACCATACGTTCTCGGCAGCGCAGTTCGAGGAGCGGTATCGTGCGACGTTCGGTCGCCCGCTCTCACTCAAGGCCAGCTGATCCGTTTCACCACACCTTTCATCCAGACATAGGACGCCAGTTAGGAAAGCACCCATGAGCAGCAGCTTCTACTTCACTTCCGAGTCCGTTTCCGAAGGTCATCCGGACAAGGTTGCCGATCAGATCTCGGATGCGATTCTCGACGCGATCCTGGCCCAGGACAAACACTCGCGCGTTGCCGCCGAGACGCTGTGCAATACGGGTCTCGTCGTGCTCGCGGGCGAAATCACCTCGAATGCGACCGTGGACTATCAGAGCGTCGCGCGCGAGACCATCAAGCGCATTGGCTACGACAACACCGACTACGGCATCGACTACAAAGGCTGTGCCGTGCTCGTCGCGTACGACAAGCAATCGCCGGACATCGCGCAGGGCGTCGATGAGGGCCGCGGCTTGAATCTCGATCAGGGCGCGGGCGATCAGGGCTTGATGTTCGGCTACGCCTGCGACGAGACGTCCGAGCTCATGCCGCTGCCGATCTATTTGTCGCATCGGCTGGTCGAGCGGCAGGCGCAGCTGCGCAAGTCGGGCAAGTTGTCCTGGCTGCGTCCGGACGCGAAATCGCAGGTCACGATCCGCTACGTGGACGGCAAGCCGAAGGAGATCGACACGGTCGTGCTGTCGACGCAGCACCATCCCGAGATCGAGCACGCCACGCTGGCGGAAGCCGTGATCGAGGAGATCGTCAAGCCCGTGCTGCCGAAGGACATGATCGGCAAGAAGATCAATTACCTGATCAACCCGACCGGCCGCTTCGTCGTCGGCGGTCCGCAGGGCGACTGCGGGTTGACGGGCCGCAAGATCATCGTCGACACGTACGGCGGCGCGGCGCCGCACGGCGGCGGCGCGTTCTCCGGCAAGGATCCTTCGAAGGTCGACCGCTCGGCTGCCTATGCGGCGCGCTATGTCGCGAAGAACATCGTGGCGGCGGGACTGGCGACCAAGGCCCAGGTGCAGGTGTCGTATGCGATCGGCGTCGCGAAGCCGACGAGCATCATGGTGACGACGTTCGGCACCGGCAAGGTGTCCGACGAGAAGCTGGAGGAGCTGGTCGCGAAGCATTTCGACCTGCGTCCGAAAGGCATCATTCAGATGCTGGATCTGCTGCGGCCGATTTACCAGAAGACCGCCGCGTACGGCCATTTCGGCCGCAGCGAGCCGGAGTTCTCATGGGAGAAGACGGACAGAGCCGAAGCCCTGGCGGCCGATGCCGGGGTCAAGAAGGCGGTGAACGGCTGAAGCCTCCGCGCCCAAGCGGAGGGCCAAAGTAGGGGGCGCGCGAATGCGCGCTCCCATCCCCGCGATCGCGACCTTTCCCGATAGAAATTCCTCACGCTCCATATGCCTGCCCTCTCCCTGCGGGAGAGGCAATGGGCTACTATTCGCGCTCTCACCGCGTGCCGAGGGGCGCTGCAGCAGCGTAGGGGATCTCCTCCCCGATCCACACTGCCAGGCTCGGCGCGCATGCCTTCAACGGCAACGGCGCCCGCTCATATCGAGGAGTAGACGATGAACGCAGTTGCACAGCCAACTTCGAAAGACTTTCACGTTGCCGATCTGTCGTTGGCGGCTTGGGGCCGCAAGGAAATCCTGATCGCCGAGACCGAAATGCCGGGTCTCATGGCGATTCGCGAAGAGTTCGCGAAGTCGCAGCCGCTCGAGGGCGCGCGCATCACGGGCTCGCTGCACATGACGATTCAAACCGCCGTGCTGATCGAGACCCTGCAGGCGCTGGGCGCGCAAGTGCGCTGGGCGTCATGCAACGTGTTCTCCACGCAGGATCACGCGGCCGCGGCGATCGCCGAGCGCGGCACCGCCGTGTTCGCCTACAAGGGCGAGACGCTCGACGAGTACTGGGATTTCACGCACCGCATCTTCGATTGGCCGGATGGCGGCTACTCGAACATGATCCTCGACGATGGCGGCGATGCGACGCTGCTCCTGCACCTGGGCACGCGCGCCGAATCCGACCCGAGCGTCCTCGCGAAGCCGACGAGCGATGAAGAGGTCTCCCTCTTCAATTCGATCAAGGCGCAGCTCAAGAGAGATCCGAAGTGGTATTCGACGCGCCTGAAGCACATCAAGGGCGTGTCCGAAGAGACGACGACCGGCGTGAAGCGCCTTTACCAGATGGCGAAGGAAGGCAAGCTCGCGTTCCCCGCGATCAACGTCAACGACTCGGTCACGAAGAGCAAATTCGACAACCTGTACGGCTGTCGCGAATCGCTGCTCGACGGCATCAAGCGCGCGACCGACGTCATGATCGCCGGCAAGGTCGCGGTCGTGTGCGGCTACGGCGACGTGGGCAAGGGCTCCGCGCAAGCGCTGCGCTCATTGTCGGCGCAGGTTTGGATCACCGAGATCGATCCCATCTGCGCGCTGCAGGCGGCGATGGAAGGCTATCGCGTCGTGACGATGGAAGAGGCCGCCGACAAAGGCGACATCTTCGTGACGACGACCGGCAACTTCCATGTGATCACGCACGAGCACATGAAGCGGATGAAGAACAACGCGATCGTCTGCAACATCGGCCACTTCGACAACGAGATCGATGTCGCGTCGCTGCGTCAGTACAAGTGGGAGAACATCAAGCCGCAGGTCGATCACATCATCTTCCCGGATGGCAAGCGCATCATCCTGCTCGCGGAAGGCCGGCTCGTGAACCTCGGTTGCGCGACGGGTCATCCGTCGTACGTGATGAGCTCGTCGTTCGCGAATCAGACGCTCGCGCAGATCGAGCTGTATGCGAATACGGCGAAGTATCCGATCGGCGTGTACGTGCTGCCGAAGCATCTCGACGAGAAGGTCGCGCGTTTGCAGCTCGCGAAGCTGGGCGTGCAGCTCACCGAGCTGACCGACGAGCAGGCGCAGTACATCGGCGTGGCGAAGGAAGGTCCGTACAAGCCGGATCACTACCGCTACTAAGTCATACCCTCGATCCCCTCCCCCGCGCGAGCGGGGGAGGGCGAGAGGGCAGCTCCGCAAGGTATTCCATCGATGGCCGACGGCAACCCAGTGCTCGGTGCAGCACGTGCAGCAACCACCCCGGAGGCTGCGCGCTCCGCCGTACCCGCGCCGAAGCCGCCGAGTTTCATTCTCACGACATCGTGCCCCGATACGACGGGTGTCGTGGCCGCGGTCGCCGGCTTTCTCGCCGCGCACAACTGCCTGATCACGGAAGCGCAGCATTACGACGATCCGTACACCGTGACTTCGTTCATGCGCACGGTGTTCCATGACAACGGCAAGGGCGCGCCGTCCATCGAGGCGCTCGATCGCGAGTTCGCGAACTCGGTAGGCGCGCAATTCAAGATGACATGGCGCTTTCATCCCGTGCAGCGCAAGTGCCGCGCGGTGCTCGCCGTCTCCAAGCATGGGCATTGCCTGAACAGCATGCTGCATCGCTGGAGCACCGGCACGCTGCCGATCGAAGTCGTCGCGGTCGTCTCCAATCATCAGGATTTGCGCAGCTTGACCGAGTGGCACGGCATTCCGTTCCACTATCTGCCGCTGATCGACGGACGCAAGCTCGAGCAGGAGCGGCGCATCGTCGAGCTGTTCGAAAAAGTCGACGGCGAGCTGCTCGTGCTCGCGCGTTACATGCAGATCCTGAGCGCCGACGCCTGCGGCTATTTCGCCGGCCGCGCGATCAACATTCATCATTCGTTCCTGCCGGGCTTCAAGGGCGCAAAGGCATACCACCAGGCGCATGCGCGCGGCGTGAAGCTGATCGGCGCGACGGCGCATTACGTCACGACGGATCTCGACGAAGGCCCGATCATCGAGCAGGAAGTCGCACGCGTCGATCACACGATGGCGCCCGAGGAGCTCGTGAGCATCGGGTCCGATCTCGAAAGCGTCGTGTTGAATCGCGCCGTGAAGTGGCACGCGGAGCGGCGTGTGTTCGCGAACGGCAACAAGACGGTAGTTCTTCGATAGCACTCTCGGTATGACAGCGAAAATCATCGACGGCAAAGCGATCGCGCAGAAGCTGCGCGCGGAATATCACGCGCGCGTGGACGTGCTCGCGAAGCGGCACGGCATCACGCCGGGGCTTGCGGTCATTCTGGTCGGTGACAACCCGGCGTCGCGCTCCTACGTGCGCAACAAGATCGCGGGGTGCAAGGAAGTCGGGATTCGCTCCGAGCTCATCGAGCTGCCGGCGTCGGCGACGGAAGCTGAGCTGCTGGCGCACATCGATCGGCTGAACGACGATCCGCGCACGCACGGGATTCTCGTGCAGCTGCCGCTGCCGGCGCATATTCGCGTGGCGAGCGTGCTGGAGCGCATCAGCGTCGAAAAAGACGTCGATGGCTTTCACCTCTACAACATGGGTGGGCTCGTCACGGGCAATACCGTGTTCTCGCCATGCACGCCATACGGCGTGCAGAAGATTCTCGAGCACGAGAACATCCCGGTGGAAGGCCGGAACGTCGTCGTCGTCGGCGCGAGCAACATCGTCGGCAAGCCGACGGCGCTCATGCTGATGCAGCAGGATGCGACGGTCGTCATCTGCCACAAGAAGACGCGCGACCTCGGTCATTTCACGCTGCTCGCGGACATTCTGGTCGTCGCGGCGGGCGTGCCGAATCTGATCGTGCCGCAGATCGTGCGCACGGGAGCCGTCGTCATCGATGTGGGTTACAACCGGCTGCCGGATGGGCGCATCGTCGGCGACGTCGATTTCGAGGGCGTGAAGGAGAAGGCGTCGTACATCACGCCGGTGCCGGGAGGCGTCGGTCAGATGACGGTGACGATGCTTCTGCACAACACGATTCTGTCGGCGGAGCGGGCGGCGTCGGCGACGACGTCGCCATTCAAGCGCAGGGCGTAACTTCCAACTCAGTGCACGGCCGTGAAAGTCCTCATCACCGATCACCCCTGGCCTGATGTCGCGATCGAGCAGGCTATTTGCGAACAGGCCGGACATGAGCTGATCGCCGGCCCGATCGAGGCGCTGCCGCGCGCCGAGATCGACGCATTCGTCGCCGAGCACCGCCCGCACGCGATCATGTGCTGCTGGGCGACGGTCTCCGCGCAAGCGATCCAGTCGCCGCCCGACTTGCGCGTCGTCGCGCGCCTCGGCGTCGGGCTCGACAACATCGCCATCGCGGCGGCGACCGAGCGGGGCGCCTGGGTCACGAACGTTCCCGATTACTGTGTCGAAGAAGTCTCCGATCACGCGATCGCGATGCTGCTCGCGCACTGGCGCGGCTTGAACGACTTCGATCGCCAATCGAAGCAAGGCCACTGGAATTCGGCCGCCGCGCGACTCGTTCGTACGCGCAACATGACGGTCGGCATCATCGGCTACGGCCGCATCGGGCGCGTCACCGCGCATAAGCTCGCGCGGGGTTTCGGCGCACGCGTCCTGGCGTATTCGCCGTCGCTGCTCGCGGAACACGTGATCGGCGATGAGCTCGCGCCGGGCGTACTCGTCGCGTCGGTCGAGAACATTCAGAGCGAGGCCGATGCAATCGTGCTGCATCTCCCACTCACCGAGCACAACCGCCACATGATCGACGCCGCCTTCATCGCCGCGTGCCGGCGCAAGCCGATGATCGTCAATGTGAGCCGCGGTGGGCTCATCGACAACGACGCGCTCGTGCGCGCGCTCGACGCGGGTCAGCTGAGCGGCGCTGGTCTCGATGTCGTCGAGGGCGAGCCGTCGCCGCCGCTCGGCGTCGTCGGTCGCCCCGACGTCATTGCCACGCCGCACATCGCGTTCACGTCCGATGCGTCGCTGGAAGAGCTGCGTCGCCGTTGCACGGAAGACGTCGTACGCGTGCTCCGTGGCGAAGCGCCCTTGCACCCCTGCAACCACCCGCGCCGGACAGGAGTCCAAGTGCCGTGAGCGCAGGAGCGCAAGAACGGCCGCCGGACAGGAGTCCAAGTGCCGTGAGCGCCGACAGCCTGTCGCTTGCAGGCAAGATTGCCGCGGGCAGCTTCGTCGTCACGACCGAGCTCACGCCGCCGAAAGGCATCGACATCAGCGAGCTGCTCGCGAAGGCCGACGCGCTGCACGGGCTCGTCGACGGCATCAACCTGACCGAATCACCGCGCGCGCGCATGGCCATCGAGCCGAAGTCGGTCGCGCGGCTGATGATCGAGCGCGGGCACGAGCCGATCGTCCAGTTCACGGCGCGCGACCGCAATCGCATCGCATTGCAATCGGACATCCTCGGCGCGGCGCTGCTCGGCGTGCGCAGCGTCGTCTTCATGAGCGGCGATGCGCCGCGGAACGGCGACCATCCCGAGGCGAAACCGGTCTTCGATCTCACGACGACGCAGATGTTGGCGGCCGCGCGCGCGCTGACCGAGGGGCACGACATGATGGGCGGAGCGCTCACGGGCGTGCCGCGGCTGTATCTCGGCGCGACGGCGAACCCCGGCGCGGCCGATCAGGCGGCCGAGATCGAGAACACGCGCCGCAAGGTCGCAGCCGGCGCGCAGTTCCTGCAAACGCAGGCGATCTATGAGCCCGCGGCGCTGGCGCTGTTCAAGGAGGCCGCACCGCTCGATGGCGTCGCGCTGCTCGCGGGTATCATCCCGCTGAAATCCGCGAAGATGGCCCGCTGGATGAATCAGAACATTCCGGGCATTCGCGTCCCGGACTCCATGATCGCCGAGATGGACGCCGTGGCGGGCGATGCGGCTGCCGAATTGCGCACGAGCATCGCGATCGCCGCGCGCACGATCGATGCCGTCAAGCCGCATTGCGCGGGGATTCACATGATGATGCTCGGCTGGGAGCACCATCTGCCTGCGTTTCTGGCCGCGGCGGGCGTGCATCCCTGAGCGCTCGGCGCGATTCCTTGTTGACGCGGGCTGCCGCCGACGGCGGTTCAGCTCGAGAGTCCGTCGATCCACGTGGCGCCGACGTTCATCTGCTCGTCCGCGACGACGAAGTTCGCGCGCGCGCCGGCCGCGATGCGGCCGAGATGACGCTCGAGGCCGAGGAATGCGGCCGGGAACTCGCTCGCCATTCGCACCGCGGTGACCAGATCGACATCAAGCATGCGCACCGCGTTTCTCACGGCGGACGCCATGTCCAGATTCGATCCCGCGAGCGTGCCCGCCTCATCGAGGCACATGCCGTCGCGTACCGTGATCCTGCGACCCTGCAGCATGAAGTGCTCGCCGCTCATGCCGACCGTGGGCATCGCGTCGGTCACGAGCATGAAACGATCGATCGGCTTGCAGCGCAGGGCGAGCTTCATCGTCACCGGATCCACGTGATGGCCGTCGACGATCAGTCCGCACCAGCTGTGCATGTCTTCGAGCGCGGCGCCGACGGTGCCGGGCTCGCGCCCGGTCAGCGGTGACATCGCGTTGAACAGGTGCGTGAAGCCGCGCAAGCCCGCATCGATCGCCGCGCGGATCTGTCCATAGCGCGCATTCGTATGCCCGGCGGAAATGACGACGCCCGCGCGTGCCAGGCGGCGAATCATGTCCGGCGTCGTCGTTTCGGGCGCGAGCGTGAGCAGGAGCTTGCCGCGCTGCATGGACGTCAGCAGCTTGAAGGCAGGCTCGTCGAGTTCGCGGAACTTCGAGGCGTCGTGCACGCCGCGCCGCGCGGCGCTCAGGAACGGTCCTTCGACGTGGATGCCGAGAATGCCCGGCACGTTTGCGTCGATCGCTTGCGCGATCAGCTGCAGCGCCGCCGCGATGACATCGAGATCGTCGCTGATCAGCGTGGGCAGCAGGCCGGTCGTGCCAAACGCCCGATGCGCGGCGGCGAGCCTGCGCACGTCGTCGATACTGGAAGCGTCGTTGAACAACACGCCGCCGCCGCCGTTCACTTGCACGTCGACGAATCCGGGCAGCAGTAGCGCGCCGTGCAGATCGACCTTGCGCGCGGAGGCGGGAACGTCAGCGCGGTTCGTGACGGCCGCGATTCGGGAGCCTTCGATCACCACCGCGCGATCCTGCGCGAAGCCGCCTTCGAGCAGCACACGGCCGTTGACGAGCGCGGTTTGCATCAGACGGTTTCCGTGACTTTGTTGAGATGCGGCGGCGCGTCCGGATTCAGGCCGCGCGCGAGCGCGACCGCGTTCGCGAGTGCGTAGAAGCTTTGGATCAGCAGCAGCGGCTCGATCACCGGGTGCGCGGCAATTGCCGGCAGCGCGAGTCCCTCGGGAATGGCAAAGCCCGCCGTGGCGACGCGAGCGCGACGGCCCGCGAACTCCTCGGCGAGGCTCTGCAGGCCCGCACGCGTCTCGTCACTTTGCGAAAGCATCAACACCGGGAAGCCTTCGCGCACGAGCGTCATCGGCCCGTGCTTGACCTCGGCGGCGCTGAACGCCTCCGCATGGATCGCGCAAGTTTCCTTGAGCTTGAGCGCGGCTTCCTGCGCGACACCCAGGCCAAAGCCGCGGCCGATCACGAACAGATTCGACGCGCTCGCGAACAGCGGCACCGCCGCGCTCCAATCGCATGCCCATGCCCGCGCCAATTCCTCCGGTGCGCGGCTCACGGCATTCACCAGCTCGCGCGACTGCGTCCAGCTTGCGAGCAACTGCGCGAGCGCGCTGAGCGAGGCGATGAACGTCTTCGTCGCGGCGACGCTCGCTTCGGGGCCGGCCCACAACGGCAGCAACGCATCGGCCGCGGCCGCGAGCGGCGCGTCCGTGGAGTTGCACAGCGCGAGCACGTACGCGCCGCGCTCGCGCGCACCCGCAACCGCGGCGAGCAGGTCCGGGCTCCGGCCCGATTGCGAGATCGCGATGAACAGCGTGCCGCGCATGTCGGGCGACGCGTCATACACGGACGCGACGGAGGGTGCGGCCGAGGACGTGATCGTCTTCGTATACGTCTCGATCAAATACTTCGCGTACGTCGCCGCGTGATCGGAGCTGCCGCGCGCGCACGTGATGACGACGCGCGGGTTCAACTGACGCAACAGCCCGCCGATGCGCACGGCGCTGATGGCGTTCTCGGCGAGCTGGCGCGCGACGACTTCCGGCGCTTGTGCGGACTCGCGGTACATCGCGGTGAGCGGGCTCATGATGAGGCGGTGAGCTCGGCCACGAAGTCGTAGATGTCGCCGCGGTAGTACGACTGCGAGAACTCGATCGCGCTGTCGTCCTTCAGAAAGCCGATGCGCTCGACCAGCAGCCCCGCGGCCTTCTCGTGCGTCTTGAGCAGCTTCGCCTGCTCGGCCGTGAGCAGCACCGCGCGCAGGCGCTGCAGCGCGCGCACGGGGCGGTTGCCGTTGCGCTCCAGCGCTTCATACAGCGAGGTCTCGACGCTTTCGAGCGAGGGCAGGGAGGCGGCGAGCACGGTCGCGTACTCGATCGACATCGGCGCATCGTCGGCGTAGCGGATACGGTGAAAGCGAAAGACGGGGGTGCCTGGGCTCGAGCGCAGCGTCATCGCCTCCTCCGGCGTGACACTGCCCGAAGCCTTGTTGAGCCACACGCTGCGCGGCACGCGGCCACGGGCGCGCATGTCCTCGGAGAATGAGGTCAGCTTCGCGAAGTTTTTCTCGACGCGCGTGCTCACGAACGTGCCCGAGCCTTGGCGCCGGATCAGCAAACCTTCTTCGACGAGGCCGTCGATCGCCTTGCGCACGGTGATGCGCGACACCTTGAGCTGCTCGGCGAGGTCGCGCTCGGGCGGCAGGGCGTCATCGGGCGCGATCACGCGATTTTCGATCGCATCGCGCAGCGAGCGCTGCAGCTGCTGGTACAGCGGCTGGGCGCTCGATTCGTCGAGCGGGGGCAGCTCTTTCAGGGTGGCGGCCAAATCGATCTCCTCTTTCCGTGCTGCAAAGATGCCATTCAAACATTACCAATGCAATACCAGTTGAGGGCCGTGGTTCAGGTGTGTCTGCCGTAAATCGTTGTTTGTACAACCATTGTAGATCCATCAACAGATTGGTTTTGCAGTGGGCTTGGCATTTGCGGCTAAGTGGTACTATAGTGGATACCAATTGGTCCTCACGATCGTGACAACAGAAAAGGGAGAGGGGCTATGAGCACGAGACGATCCACGCTTATCGGGGCCGCAGTGACGTTGGCTCTCGCCGGGTACGTTGCGCCCGCGGCCGCACAGACGAGCGCGGCTGGGGATATCGAGGAAATCGTCGTTACCGGCATCCGCGCGAGCATCGAGCAATCGCTCGAAGTCAAACGCGATGCCGATTCGCGCTTGGAGGTCGTGACCGCCGAGGAAGTCGGCAAGCTGCCGGCGCATAACGTCGCTGACGCCCTGCGCGGTCTGCCCGGCGTGAACATCAGCTCATCCAGCGCCGATGAAGGCGGCTTCGATGAAGCGGATCGCGTGAGCCTGCGCGGCACCAGCCCCAGCCTGACGCAGACGCTCATCGACGGCCACAGCGTCGGTTCGGCCGACTGGTTCGTGCTGAGTCAGGGCAACAACGTCGGACGCAGCGTCAGCTACACCCTGCTGCCTTCCGAGCTCGTGAGCTCGGTGGAGGTCAACAAATCTTCCCACGCGCGATTGCAGGAGGGCGGCACCACCGGCACGGTCAACATCGTCACCCGCAAGCCGCTGCAGTTCGCGGAGCAGCTCACGACGGAAATCTCCTTGGGCGGTGTGTACTCCGATCAGGCTGATGCCAACGATCCGCAACTCTCGGGTCTGTTCAATTTCAAGAACGACAGCGGCACGTTCGGCGTGTTGCTGCAGGCGTTCAAGCAAGAGCGCTCACTGCGACGTGAAGCGCAGGAAGTGCCGGGCGGCTTCTTCAGAATCGCGGCCGACGATGCCGTCGCCGCCACGAATCCGGACTTGGTGGGCGTGTACGTTCCCGGCCTCGTCGGCTCGACGCTGTTCGAGCAAGTGCGCGATCGCAAGGGCGGTCTCTTGCAGGTGCAGTACCGGCCGGTCGACACCCTGACGCTTGGGATGAGCGGCTTCCTGTCGGATATGGAAGCCAACAACTACAACCGCAATTTCATGCTGTGGGGTGGCAACTTTGCCCGCAGCCAGGCGCCGCAGCCGGGTTACGTCGTCGAGAACGGGGTACTGGTCAAAGCGACGTATGCCGGCCGACCCGGCACCGACTATGCCGTGTACGACATGATCTATCGCGAAGCCACGGCCAAGACCCACTACATCACCTTCGATGCCGATTGGCGGATCAACGACGCCCTGCGCTCGAAGGTTCAGTTGGGCACCACCGAAGGCGAAGGCTCGACGGATCGCCAGTTCATCGCGGAAGTGAATCTGGCGAGCGGCGGCGGCGCGAGCTGGACCAGTCATGGCATCAGCTCGCCGATCGATTGGCGCGTGGGCGGCGATAACTCTCCCGCCGGCGTGACCGGCTTCGGCACCTGGGGCAATCAGCAAGTCATCGCCACCGATCAGGAAGACTGGGTCAACGTGGATTTCACCCAGGACCTTACGCTGGGCGCGTTGACGTCGATCGACTTCGGTGCTCGCTATGCCGATCACGAGCGTGAAACCCAGTCGCCGGAAGGCGCGAGCCCCGGCAACATCTGGTCCGCTTTGCGAAATGGAGCAACCCGCCGGTACCCGAGCGATTTCGGCAGCGCCATCGGCGGCAGCTTCCCGCGGGACTTGTGGTACTTCACGCCGGCCGCGCTGAAGGAGGCGATCATCGGCAACTCCACCTGGCTGTCGAACAACGACGGCCCGACCGGTCGCCACAACTACGGCGGCGAATGGAAGGTGGCTGAGAAAAACCTTGCTGCCTACGTACAGGCGAACGTCTCCGGCAGCGAATGGAGCGGCAACTTCGGCCTGCGATACGTCAACATCGACCAGGACATCAATTCCTACCAGGCGGTTGCCTCGGCCGCGAATGCGGACGTGAGCAGTCTCTTCGGTCATTGGATCCATCAGAACACCAGCAACAAGCACACCAAGGTACTGCCCAGCGCGAACCTGAAGTTCAACATGGGCAACGACGTGGTGTTCCGCTTCGCCGCCGCCCAGACGATGACGCTGCCGGATTATTCGGCGTTGGGCGCCTCGAGCTTCGGCTCGGACTTGAACAAGACCGGCGGCGGCGGCAATCCGAATCTGAAGCCGGTGCTGTCGACGAATTTCGACGGCAACCTCGAGTGGTATTTCATGCCGCGGGGTCTGTTGTCCGCCGGTGCCTTCGCGATGGATTTGAAGGACTACGTCGCCTTCGGTACGGAAACGCGGATGCTCTACAGCGAGCTGAGCAATCAGCTCGAGGCGTACACCGTCTCGGTACCGGTCAACTCCAACGGCCAGGTGACCGGCCTCGAGCTCGTATACGAGCAGCCCATCGGCGAGTGGTTCGGTTTCAACGTCAACTACACGTACGCGGATGGCAAGACCGCGCACACCTGGGCCGACGGCAGCAACAACCTGGTAGGCACTTCGAAGGACACCTATAACGCCGGCGTCTACTTCGAGAACCAGATGTTCGGGGCGCGCGTGAGCTACACGCATCGCTCCTCGTTCCTCATCGGCTTGTCGGGCGCCAATCCGTACTACCAGGATGATTTCGGCACCCTGTCGGTCGCGCTCAGCTACAAGCCGACGCAGTGGATGAGCATCAGCCTGGATGCATTGAACCTCAACGATCCGTCCCTGACCTACTATCAGGACGCGAATATACCCACCGCGTTCTATAGCAACGGACGCCAGTACTATCTCAACCTGCGCTTCAAGTACTGATGCAACAGGCCCGCAACGCGCGCGAAGTGTTGCGGGCCTGTTGTTCGGCCACGTCGAATCGAGGCAGGATCGCACGAGGATGCCGCGACCGACGCCTTCGTCTCGCCCTCATGCAGCACAAACTCAGAATGATCACGCTGGCCTGCTGCGCGGCGCTCGCCATCGGCGCCTGCGGCAGACCCCCTTCAGACCCGTCGGGATCCGCGGCGACGGCGGTGCAGATCGCCGTGATCCCGGCGCCACGCGAGCTCACACGCACGGTGGGGCAGTTCGCCGTGACCTCGTCAACGCCGGTGACCTTCGCGAGCGAACCCGGCGCTGAAGCGGCCGCCCGTTATTTTCTCGACCTGCTCCAACGTACCGAGGGTCCGGCGTTGCAGGCCGGCCCCGGATCACCGGCGGGCATCAGCTTCCAGCTTGACGACCGCGAGAGCGCGACGGGCGACGAGGCGTATACGCTCGATATCTCCCCCCGTGGCGTATCCGTATCGGCGGCCGGCTCTCGCGGTCTTTTCTACGGTGCCGTCACGCTGTGGCAGCTCCTGACGCCTGGCGCGAGCGAAGGTGTCGTGATGCTGCCCGCCATGACGATCAAGGACGCGCCGCGCTTTCGCTGGCGGGGCTTGATGCTCGATTCGGCGCGCCACTATCAATCGCCCGAGTTCATCAAGCGCTTCATCGACACGATGGCGACTCACAAGCTCAATGTGCTGCATTGGCACCTGACGGACGACCAGGCGTGGCGCCTGCAAATCAAGAAATATCCGCGGCTCACGGAGATCGGCGCGTGGCGCGTGCCCGCCGGCGCGGCGGCGGCGAACGACATCGATCCCGCGACGCGCGCGCCGCGGCTCCACGGCGGGTTCTATACGCAGGAGGACGTCAAGGACATCGTTGCGTACGCCGCGGCACGCCACATCACGATCGTGCCGGAGATCGAGATGCCGGGGCACGCGAGCGCGCCGATCGCGGCCTATCCCGCATTGGGCGTGCAAGACGTCGCCTCGCGCGGCTCGCCCGAGCCGCATCCGCCGTCCGACTGGGGCGTGTACCCGCATCTCTTCAATGTGGAGGAGGCGACGTTCAAATTTCTGAAAGACGTGCTGACCGAAATCATGGCGCTGTTCCCGAGCGAGTACATCCACGTCGGCGGCGATGAGGCGGTAAAGGACCAGTGGCGTGGCTCGGCGCGCGTGCAGGCGCGGATGCGCGAGCTCGGCATCGCGGACGAGCACGCGCTGCAGAGTTATTTCATCCAGCGCATGGAGCAATTCCTGAGCGCCCGCGGCCGGCGGCTGATCGGCTGGGATGAGATTCTCGAAGGCGGGCTCGCGCCGAACGCGACCGTCATGTCCTGGCGCGGCATCGACGGCGCGATCGCCGCCGCGCGGGCCGGGCACGACGCCGTGTTGTCGCCGCATCCGACGCTGTATTTCGACAATCGCCCGTTCGATGCGCCCGTGCCGGGCCGTGGCCGCTTGATCTCGACGAAGGACGTCTACGAATTCGATCCCGCACCCGCCCAGCTCGATGCAGCGCAGCGCGAACACATTCTCGGCGTTCAGGCGAACATCTGGGTCGAGCACATCCGTACGGAGGCGCGGGTCGAGTACATGACGTTTCCGCGCGCGGCGGCGCTCGCCGAGATCGCATGGTCGCCGCGTGACCGCATCCAGTGGGAGGATTTTTCACAGCGACTGCCGGCGCAGCTCGCTCGCTATCGAGCGCTCGGCGTTGCTTACGCGCAGCCCGAGGCGCGAACGCCGTCATCGACGCGCTTCATCAGTCACGACCTCACGCTTTGCAGCGAGAACATCGCGCTGTCGCTCGAGGACGATGGGCCGGTGCGCGGTGAGCGGGCCGTGTTCCTCGTCGACATCATGAATCCCTGCTGGAAGCTGCCCGACGTCGATCTCACGCAGGCGCGACGGCTCGACGCCGCCGTCGGCCAGGTGCCATTCAATTTCCAGATCGGCGCGGACGTGCAGAAGATCGAGCTGCGCCCGCCTGTTACGGCGGCCGGTGAACTCGAAGTGCGACTCGGCTGCGACGGTGAGTTGCTGGCTTCGCTGTCCGTCGCGCCGGCGCTCGGCGATTTCGGCGTCACCGCGCTGCCCTCGGCGACGTTGCCTGCACGGCCCGGTCGCCACGAGCTCTGCTTTCGCTTCACGCAAGCGAAGCTGGACCCGATCTGGGTGCTGCACAGTATCGAGCTGGCGGCGATGGAGCCGCGGGCCGCGGAGTAATCATGTCGAACACGACGTTGCGTTCACCGCTGCGCGGCTGGCTGGCCGGCCTCGATGAGGTTCCCGACGAGGTGTTCGCGCAGCGGCTGATTGGCGCAGGCGTCTGTATCGACCCGACGAACGATGCGCTCCATGCACCGTGCGACGGCATCGTGCTGTCGCTGCCCGACACGAAGCATGCCATTGCGCTGCGCGCCGATTCGGGCGCGGAGCTGCTGCTGCACGTCGGCATCGATACCGTAGCGCTCGCGGGCGAGGGCTTCACGGCGCATGTCAGTGTCGGCGATCGCGTGACGACGGGGCGGCGGCTGATTCAATTCGATCTGGCCCACTTGGCGCGGCGTGCGAAGAGCTTGATCACGCCGATCGTGGTGACGAACGTGGACGCGTTCGAAATCGTCGCCACGCGCAGCGGACGCGAGGTCGAGATCGGCGATCTCATCGCGACCGTCACTGCCAGACATGCGGATGCCCACACCACGGCGCGACCCGCGGGCGCCGCGATCACGCGCGCCGTGCGGATCGCGCTCGAGCACGGCGTTCACGCGCGCCCCGCGGCAACGATCGCGCAGGCCGCGAAGGCGTTCGCCGCCGCAATCGAGCTGCGCGCGAAGGGCCGCGGCGCGAACGCGAAGAGTGCCGTCGGCCTGCTGTCGCTCGGACTCAAATGCAACGACGAGGTCGTGATCGCCGCGTCGGGCGCGGATGCCGAAGGCGCGCTCGCCGCGCTCGCGCCCTTGCTCGGCCACGCGGCGGAAGAGGCTTCCCCGACTGCGCCGCCCGTCGCCGCGGGGCGCACGGCCGCGCCGCAAGCACGTGTGCGTGGTGTGATCGCCAGTCGCGGACTCGCGGTCGGCCGCGCCGTGTTGTTGCAAGCGCCCGCGATCGCGGTCGAGGAGGCGGGCGGGGGCATCGCGCACGAGATCGCGGAATTCGATCGTGCGCGAGCCGAGGTGCGCGCGCGGCTCGAGCGCATGCGCCATGCGGCCCATGCGACCGCGCGCGAGGTGATCGCGGCGCATCTGGAATTTCTCGATGACTGGGAGCTCGTCGCGGCCGCGCGGCGCTCGATCGCGCGCGGCAAGAGCGCCGGCTTCGCGTGGCGGCGCGCGGTCCGCGACAGCGCCGACACGTTGCGCGCGCTCGGCGATCCGCGACTCGCGGAGCGCATCGACGATCTGTTGGATCTGGAAACGCAGGTCCTGCAAGTACTCGTTGGGGCGGTTCCGGATGCCGCCCCGTCACTGCCGGAGCGCGCGATCGTCGTGTGCGACGATTTGAAGCCGTCGCAGTTCGTCGCGCTGGACGCGTCGCGCATCGCGGGCATCTGCATGGCGGCGGGCGGCGCGAGCTCGCACGTGGCGATTCTGGCGGCCGCGATCGGCGTGCCGATGCTCGTCGCTACGGGTCCTCAAGTCCTGAGCATTGCCGCGGGCGAGTGGCTGATCCTCGACGCCGAGACAGGCGTGTTGCATGCCGCGCCCGACACCGCCGCGATTGCCGCGGCGGAGCAGACGTTGCGGACGCGCCAGGAACGCAAGCAGAGCGAGCGCGCGGCGGCGCAAAGCGAATGCCGTACGGCGGACGGTGAGCGCATCGAAGTGTTCGCGAACTTGGGCTCGCTCGCCGAGGTGCCGATCGCGCTCGCGAATGGCGCGGAAGGGTGTGGATTGTTGCGTACCGAGTTCCTGTTCCTCGGACGTTCGGCGGCGCCGGACGAACACGAGCAGCGCCGCGAATACCAGGCCATTGCGAACGCGCTCGCCGGCCGGCCGCTGATCGTACGCACGCTCGACATCGGCGGCGACAAACCCATCCCGTACTTGCCGTTGCCGACGGAGCCGAATCCCGCGCTCGGCTTGCGCGGCATCCGCACGAGCTTGTGGCGACCGGACCTGCTGCGTACCCAGCTGCGCGCGCTGCTGGCCGTGCAGCCGTACGAGCAATGTCGCGTCCTGCTGCCGATGATCACCGACGTTGCGGAGCTGCGAGCGATTCGACGCATCGTCGGTGAGTTGTGCGGGGAGCTGCGGCGCGACGGCGCCGTGTCGATCGGCGTGATGATCGAAACGCCCGCGGCGGCCATGCTTGCGGAGCAGCTCGCGAGCGAGTGCGACTTTCTCTCGATCGGCACGAACGATCTGACGCAATACACGCTCGCGATGGATCGTACGCACGCCGAGCTCGCGCATCGCATCGACGCATTGCATCCCGCCGTGCTGCGGCTGATCGAGCGCGTGGCGCTCGGTGCGCAGCGCTACGATCGGCTCGTCGCGGTGTGCGGTGGGCTCGCCTCGGACCCCGCGGCCGTGCCCATCCTCGTCGGCTTCGGGGTGCGCGAGCTGTCCGTCGTGCCCGCGTCGATCCCGCATATCAAAGCGCTCATTCGCGAGCTGACGCTCGAGCGAGCGGCAGCGCTCGCGCAGCAGGCAATCTGGCTCGAATCCGCCGATGCCGTGCGCGCGCTCGTGCGCGACGCGGCACACCCCGCCAAGGTGACGTCATGAAGCACGTGCTCGAGAGACTGCAGCCGATCGGGCGCGCGCTGATGCTGCCGATCGCGGTATTGCCCGTCGCTGGCCTGCTGTTGCGCATCGGTCAACCGGACCTGCTCGCGATGCCGTTCGTCGCGGCGGCAGGCGAGGCGATCTTCGCGAATCTCGGCATCATGTTCGCGATCGGCGTCGCGGTCGGGCTTGCCCGCGAGAACCATGGCGCGGCCGCGCTCGCGGGCGTCGTCTGCTACTTGGTCGCCGCGAATGGAGCCGAAACGCTCATCGCCGTCGATCCGGGCGTCGTTGCCGGCATGCCGGAGGCGGCGCGCGATCTCGCAATGAATGCGGCGCGGGCGCGGGAAATCTCGAAATTCAGCGTGCCGCTCGGCATCGTGTCGGGACTGCTGGCGGGCTTTTTCTACAACCGTTATGCGAACTTCAAGCTGCCGGACTATCTCGCGTTCTTCGGCGGGCGGCGCTTCGTCCCGATCGTCAGCGGCATCGCGGGCATCGGGCTCGCGCTCGTGTTCGGCTTGGGATGGGGCGTGCTCGAGCGCGGCATGGATGCGTTCAGCCACGGCATCGTGCAGTCCGGCAACGTCGGTCTGTTCGTCTACGGCGTGCTCAATCGGCTGCTCATCGTCACAGGCCTGCATCACATCTTGAACAACGCCGCCTGGTTCATCGTGGGGGACTACAACGGCGTGACGGGGGATCTGAAGCGCTTCATGGCGGGCGATCCGACGGCCGGCGCCTTCATGAGCGGATTCTTCCCGGTGATGATGTTCGGACTGCCCGCGGCGTGTCTGGCCATGTACCGCGCTGCGCTGCCCGAGCGGCGCAAGGCGGTCGGGGGCATGCTGTTGTCGCTCGCGCTCACGTCGTTTCTCACGGGCGTGACGGAGCCGATCGAATTCACGTTCATGTTCATCGCGCCGGTGCTGTACGCGATCCATGCCGTGCTCACGGGGCTCGCGCACGTCATCATGAACCTCCTGGGCGCGAAGCTCGGTTTCGGCTTTTCGGCGGGCGTGTTCGACTACGTATTGAGTCTGGGGCGCGCGACGCGCCCGTGGCTGCTGCTGCCTGTCGGGCTCGCGTACTTCGTGGTGTATTACGCGCTCTTCTACTACGCGATCGTGCGCTTGGGACTCGCCACGCCGGGTCGCGAGCCGATCGCCACGACTGTGGCGCCGGTGAGTGCCGCGTCGGATCGCGGGGGCGCCTTCGTACAAGCGCTCGGCGGTGCGGCGAACTTGCGGAGCGTCGATGCGTGCACGACGCGCTTGCGGCTCGTCGTGCAGGATCAAGCGCGCGTGGACGAGCCGGTGCTGCGGATGCTCGGCGCGCGTGGCCTCGTGCGTCCGTCGGCCACGGCCTTGCAGGTCGTGCTCGGCCCGATTGCGGATCAAGTGGCAGGCGAGATGCGCGCGGCGATGGGCGGTGGTGGGGCGCCGCTCGCGGGCGAGGCGCCGGAACCGACCCGGCCAGTGCAAGAGGTGGTGTCTCTTGACGCGACTGCATTGATCGCAGCCGTCGGCGGCGCGGCGAATGTGGTGCGGACCGCGGCGAACGCGACGCGCGTATGCGTGGATGTCGCGGACGGGGAGCGAATCGATGAAGCCGCGCTGCGCCGGGCCGGCGTGCGCAGCATCGCGAGGCTCGGCAGCCACACGTTGCACCTCCTGATGGGGGCCGCCGCGCCCGCGACGCATGCGTCGATGCGCGCGAACGGAATCGCCGTGTAACGTGGCGTTACAGCCAATAGCCCATCATTCGCGCGCCGAACTCCTTGAGCCGTTGCAGCAGCGATCGATCCTGCCATTCCTCGAGCGAGATCTCGCGCGCGGCCTTCTGGTCGCGCAGAAAGACCTCCTCCATCTTCGCGCCGAAGTCCCTGCTGATGACGATCGCGTTGACCTCGTCGTTGTGAACGAAGCTGCGCATGTCGAGATTGGCGGACCCGACGATCGAGACCGCGCCGTCCACGACGACGCTCTTCGCGTGCAGGAAGGCATCATCGAGCTGATAGATGCGAACGCCCTTGTCCAGCAGGCCCGTGTACGTCGCGCGCGTGGCCTGCAGCACGATGCGTGAATCCGTGAACCCCGGCACGATCAGCCGCACGTCGACGCCGCGCTGAACGGCGTCCGTCATCGCGCGCAGCAGCTCTTCGTTCGGCGCGAAGTAGGCATGCGTGATCCAGAGCCGCTGCTGGGATTTCGTGAATGCGGCGAGATACGTGCCGTAGAGCGAGCGGTCATCGCTCTCGCTGTCGTTCGCGACGATCGTGACGAGCGCGTCGCTCTGTTCCTTGAGCGGTGGAAGGTATCGTTCCTCCGCGAAGTGCGTGCGCTCGCCAGTCTTGTTCCACGTGTCGATGAAAAGTTGCTGCAGTTGGCGGACCGCCGGGCCCTCGATGCGCATGTGTGTGTCGCGCCAGCCGTCTTCGAGCCCTTGCTTGGGGCCGGGCCGGCTGCTCGATGCACTCGAATAGGTGTTGTCGATGTTGATGCCGCCGGCGAAGCCGACCTTGCCGTCGACGACGACGATCTTGCGATGATCACGATTCTGGATCTTCCAGATCTGCGGCGTTTCGACCGGATTCATCGGCCGGAATTCGCGCACGTCCAAGCCCTTCGCGCGCAGCTCATCGAAGAACGCGCGAGGCGTTTCCATGCTGCCGACGCTGTCGTAGATGATGCGCACCTCGACGCCTTCGGCATGCTTCTTCACGAGCAGGTCCGCGAATTGGCGGCCGATGCCGGTACTGCCGAAGATGAATGTCTCGACGTGAATATGGTGACGGGCGGATTGCAGCGCGCCTTCGATGGCGCCGAAGGTCTGCGGTCCATCGACGAGGACGGTGACCTTGTTGCCGGCCGTCAGTGGGGTCGAGGCGTAGCGTCGGACTTCGTCGATGAGGTCGCGGAGCGCCGCGTCGTTGCTGTATTCATCGAGCGCTCGTTCGAGAAGCGCATCGGCGGCATCCTCGCTGATCGCACGCTGCTTCGTGACGATCGGCTGTGCCTGTGACGGCTCGGCTTCGGGGTTGAGCGCGACACACGACGTGCACAGCAAGATCGCTGCGAGGAACGCAGAGGCCAACCTGCATGGAGGGGTGCGTGAGGTGTTCACCTTTTTTCAAGGAACTGCACTCGGTGGCTCTAGAAACTGGCGACCTGTCGGGAATGTTCCCCATGCACGCGAAGTGTCGGATCGCGCGTAGACATTGCAGCGAGCGTCGCTGGTTGCCCTCACGATGCGGCGAAGGAGGTGGCGCGCGCATCATTGCATTCGCAACCGCTGATCGCGGATGGCCGAGAAGGGAACCCTTCGTCGCCGTTCATTCGTGTTCTGTCGATACGAAGCCTTGCGAATGAACACCAGATGCACGAGACAATCGACGTACTGCTCATCGATGCCTGTGACGCTGACTCGAAGCTCACGCGAGCGGCGGTTCGCAGCGCCGCGCCCGCGGCGTCGCTCGTGCGCGTCAAGGATGGCGAACAAGCGTTGCGGTTGATGTTCGACAACGGGCTGTATACGAAGGCCCCGCACGTACCGCGCCTCGTATTGTTGGAATTGAATGTACCGAGAACGAATGGGCACGGCGTGCTGCGACGGTTGCGCGATGAGGCGAGCGGGGCGGGCGCAGTCGTTGTGCTGACGTCGAGCCGTGACCGCGCCGCCATCGAAGCAAGTTATGCGCTCGGCGCGCTCGAATGCCTGTCGAAGCCGCACGATGCCGACGTGTATCGCAGGGAGGTGGAGCGGGTCGTGCGGCGGCATCTGGCGGATCCGGCCGCAAGGCGCGCCGCCGGCGGCTAGCGCCTCCGCGGCCGCGGGCTGAGGAGGGCGACAAAGTCGCCTTGCATCGGTGTCGTCTCGGTATTTGCCACGGGAATTTCCCCTGGTACGACACAGTTGCCCGCGTCCTCGCGATCGCGCAGCGAAGCGGAATCGAGAAGATTGCGATCGAGGGAACGCCGTAAAAAAGCCGCGGACTTTCGCCGCGGCTCTTTGCTGCGCCCCTTCGGCGGCAATCGTCAGTGCTGGGCGTCCGACGTGCGCAGCGGCTCCTCGCCGAAGATCTCCTGCTGCGTCGGGCCGGTCGGCGTCTCGACTTCGCCCGTCTCGACGAGGTTGCGATAACGCACGACGCCGAACACCATTTCCTGCCAGGTCTGCTCGCCCCACGTCACGAGCTTGTTCGGATCGGGGTTCGCCTTGTTCTGCACCGAGTTATCGAACACCTGCGTGTAGACGATCTTCGTCCCGGCCGGCACGGTCAGCGGCGTCGCGAGATCGTACGTGCCCTGCCAATTGAAGTCGTACATCGGAATGTTGATCAGCATCTCCTCGCGCCCGTCCGGATAGCGCGCGACGAAGGTCGCGGACTTGCCGCGGAAATGCGCATGCGGATGCAAGCTGTAGATCATCGCATCCCTCTTGAACGTGCCGACGGCCGTTTCGGGATGCACCTTCGTGTTCGGCGGAATCTTCAAGCGCGGCTGAATCAGGATCAGGCTCTGAAAGTCGTGCTCCGGCTTATCCTTCATGAAGTACAGGCCGAACTTCGTCACGTCCGTGAGTGCCTGGCCGTTCGACGTGTAATGCATCTGGAAGTGGAACGTCGAACCCGCCTTCAACAGAATGCCGTTGCCCTGCGGGATCTCGAGCGGGCCCGCGCCCGGTACGTAGTTGTTGAGAGCCGTCGCGCCGAAGCGCTCGCCGCCGACGCTCGCGATTACGTGATGCAACACGGCGCGCTGGCCGGGTACATAGTCGATCGCGCGAATCCAGCGATCTTCGGTCAGCGGGTTCTTTACCGTGACATTCTGGTAGGGAATCGTGCCCGTCGGCGGCGTCGTGAACGGCGGCGTCTCGATCACGAGATCCGGCTCGCCCAGCGTCCACGTCGGCCACTCTTTCTTCGCGGCTTGCAACGGATCGTTCGTGCCCGCGCCGCGCGGTGCTCCGGCCTCGATCCAATGCACGAGCGTCTGCGCCTGCGCGATCGAAAGACCCCTGTCGTTCTTCCAGGCGCCGTAATGCGGGTCGACGTGCCACGGCGGCATGCGCTTCGTGCGCACGACCTCGCGAATCATCGGCGCGAAGCCCTTGATCATCTCGTAGCTCGACATTGCCCACGGGCCGATGCCGCCGTCGCGATGACACGCGACGCACTTTTCTTCGAGCAGCGGCGCGATCGTCTTCTCATACGAGATCCGCGCATGAGCGCTGCGCTTCGCGAGCTCGGGGAAGCTCGCCTCGCAACCAGTCGCCGGCAGCGTCGCTTTCGCGACCGGCGTGCCCGCGACGACCGCCTCGAGCGCCTGCGCCACGCCGCTCGCGGCGCCGCGATAGGCCACCTTGAAGCCCGCTTGCGAGTCGATGACGAACACCTCGCCATTCGTCTTGACGCCGAGCGATTCGCCGACGAGCTGCGTGTCGTCGATCATGATGGGAGCGGCCAGCGCGAGATCCCTGGCATCGGCCTTGATCGCTTCGCGCGTATCGCCGAGGTTCGAGTTCAACATCAAGAACTCGACGTTCGGATGCTTCGCTCGCAAGCCTTCGAGCGTCGTTGCCGCGGATCTCACCGCGAGGCAGCCGTTCGCGTGCGTCAACAGCACGACCGCCTTCATGTCCGAGCGGTAGTACAGCTCTTGTGCACCGTCCTTGTGATCGATGAGACGGAAGTTGTCGACCGTATCACCTGGGTTGAGCGCGAACGCCGTGCCGGTGATCGAGCCGGCGGCGACGAGCGCTGCAACACGTGAGAAACGTCCGATGAATCGCATGCTGACACTCCCAAAGAGATGCGCGGAAGTGTGGAGACAGGTCTGTACCCTGTCCAGGGAACGCGACCGCAGCCATGTGCAAAGGTTTGTCGGACGGCAACGCAAGTTTTGCAGGTGAGTTCGCTCTGCAAACCACTGGCTTCGCGGGTCGATGAAGTGTCAAGCGACGGCCAAGAAGGTGTATCGCAGCGCGCTTGTGTCTGCATACTTCCGCGCGCACTCGATCCAGTGCTCCGCGATGAGCACGACACAATTCAGGGGGAAGACATGCAACGCATCTCGAGCCTTGCCGTGCTTGCGGCGACGTTCTTCGGCGCGACAGCGCTCGCGAGTCCCGCGAAGGTCACGATCGAATCTGGAACGCTCGTCGGCGACGCGGCCGACGGCGTGCGCTCGTTCAAGGGCGTGCCGTTCGCGAAAGCGCCGCTTGGCAAGCTTCGTTGGGCGCCGCCGCAGACGCCCGACCAATGGCAGGGCGAGCGCGATGCGACGAAGTACCAACTGCCGTGCGTGCAGCCGACCGACCCCGACGGCAAGACGCCGAATGGCGGCGGCGTGTGGGGCAAGACGTCGGAAGATTGCCTGTACTTGAACGTCTTCGGTCCCGCGACGGCGCAGAACGCGCCGGTGATGGTGTGGCTGCACGGTGGCGCATCGTTCCTGGGTGGCGCGCACCTCGGCGGCTACAACGGCGAGTCGTTCGCCAAGCAGGGCGTCGTCACGGTCACCGTGAACTATCGTCTCGGCACGATCGGTTACTTCGCGCATCCGGCGCTCACGAAATCGGCCCCGCGGGACGAATGGCTCGCGAACTATGGACTGATGGATGCGGTCGCCTCCTTGCAATGGGTGAAGCGCAACATCGCGAAGTTCGGCGGCGATCCGGCGAACGTCACGGTGTTCGGCCAGTCCGCGGGCGGCGCGATGGTGATGGGTTTGTTGTCGACGCCGAGCGCGAAGGGCTTGTTCGCGAAGGCAGGCGTGCAGTCCGGCGCGAGCTTGCGTCCGCCGGTCCCGCTCGCGGAGGCCGAGCAGAGCGGCATCGAGCTTGCGACGAAGCTCGGCTTGCCCGGGGAGCGCGCGACGCTGGCGCAGTTGCGCGCGATTCCGGCGGAGAAGCTCGCCGGGGATCGCGACACGGCGCGCATGTTCGTGAGTCCGATCGACGGTCGCTTTCGTACCAAGGCGACCGTCGATGCGTTCGCCGATGGCAGCGCGACGTACGTGCCGCTGTTCATCGGTTCGAACAACGGCGAAGGCGGTTTCGACGCCGCGCGGAAGGTCGCGGCACTTATGAGCGCGAAGGCGCCTGCGTTCTTGTACCAGTTCGCGTACGTGCCGGAGTGGCGAAAGCCCGCGCAGCCGCAAGGCGCGCCGCATTCGGCCGAGATCGTCTATGTGTTCGACAGCTGGAAGTATTCGAGCGCGGGGGACCCGCGCGTCAACGAAACCGATCGCAAGGTGGCGCAGCGGATCAACTCGTGCTGGGTCGCATTCGCGAAAGCGCCGGTCGGTGCGACCTCGCTGACGTGTGCGGAAGGCTTCAATTGGCCGAGCTATGCGGACGCGAGCGATCAGGCGGCGGTGTTCCGCGACAAGCCTGAGATCGTGAAGTCGAAGACGCTGCCGAACGGTCCGCCCGCAGGTGCTCCGCGCGGCAGCATGGCGCCAGATTGATTCGGGATCCGGGGAATGCGTCCTGCACACGTCCCTTCCCCCGCTTCGCGGGGGAAGGGACCGGAGTTCGCCGCCAGGATCGGTGTCAGACCGTAAAGCCTTCCTTGCTGATCGGCATCGTCCGCACTCGATGGCCGGTCGCCGCGAAGATCGCATTGCCGACCGCGGGGGCGAGCGGCGGCAGCGCAGGCTCGCCGAGCCCCGTCGGTGCGTAGTCGCTCTGGATGAAGTGCACGTCGACGCTCGGGGCGTTGCGCATCCTGAGCAGCGAATAACGATCGAAATTCGTCTGTTCGATGCGGCCTTTCTCCATCGTGATCTCGAGATTCAGCATCGTGCTCAGACCATCGATGACCGAGCCTTCGACCTGTGCAGTCGCCCCGCTCATGTTGACGATCGGGCCGACGTCGGCCGCGACCGTCACGCGATGCACCGTGACTTTGCGATTTGCATCGACGCTGACCTCCGCCACTTCGGCGATATGCGCCGCGTGACAGAAGTGAAACGCGAGCCCGAGCCCACGGCCCTTCGGCAGCGCTCGTCCCCAGCCGGCCTTGGCCGCCGCGAGCTTGAGCACCTCGACGGCGCGCCCTGTATTCAATGAGCGCACGTTGCCCGGCTCGAACCAGCGCGGCTCGCCCATGATCTCGATCAGGAATTCGAGATGGTCACGGCCCGCCGCGACCGCGAGCTCGTGAATGAAGCTCTGCACCGCCCACGCCATCGTGTTCGAGCCCGGCGCACGCCACGGTCCGCACGGCGTCTTGATCTCGAACGACGTGCGCGTGCCGAGCACGTTCGGCACGTTCAGCATCGGGAACTCCGAGCGCGCGAAGTTCGAGCCGCGCGACGGCTCACCGTCCGTCGACATGCCGATGAAATGGTTGTCCCACGCGACGAGCTTGCCGCTTGCGTCCACGGCGCCGCGCATTGCTTGAAAGCCGCCGACGCGGAAGTAATCGTGCTCGGCATCGTCCTCGCGCGTCCACGTGAGCTTCACGGGCTTGTTCACGCGCGCGGAAATCGCGGCGGCTTCGCACACGAACTCGGTGCTGCCGCGCCGGCCGAAGCTGCCGCCGAGGCGCGTCTGATGAACCGTCACGTTGGCGGGCTCGACACCGAACATCTCCCGCGCCACCGGGAAGATCCGGTCCGGCACTTGCGTCGGCACCCAGACTTCGAGCGCCTGCTTGCCGTTCACGGTCTTGAAATGCGCGGTGCAGTTCATCGGCTCGAGGCACGCGTGATATGCGAACGGATATTGATAGAACGCGCTCAACGTCTTGTTGCCGGGAGCAGCGAGTTGCGCGTCGACGTCGCCGACCTTCGCGACGACCTGAGCGCCGCGTTGGTCTGCGATCGCCCGGGCGCGCGCTTGCAGGTCCGTCCAGCTGTCGCGCGATGCCTCCGTCTCATCCCACTCCACTTGCAGCTGCCGCTTGGCGCTGAACACCGCCCATGTCGAGGTTCCGACGATCGCCACACCGGACAGCAACTGTTGCACATCGCCGTTGCCTTCGAGCACGAACGCATCGGTGATGCCGGGCAGCGACTTGATGTGTTCCAGATTGGCGGACTTCACCTTGCCGAAGAGGGTGGGACACTTTTGATATGCCGCGAACACCATGCCGGGCACGACGGTGTCGATGCCGAACAGGGGTTGTCCGGTGACGAGCTTGGGGTTGTCGACGCCGCTCACGCGCGTGCCGAGCAGCGTGTAGTCCTTGCGGTCCTTGAACTTGAGCGTCTTGGCATCGGGCACCGGCTGCTGCGCGGCGAGTGCCGCGAGCATCGCGAATTCGATCTTGCGGCCCGACGGCGCGTGCACGACGGCGCTGTTCTCGGTGACGCATTCGCTTGCAGGCACGGCAAGCTGCTTCGCGGCCGCGCCGATCAGCATCGTGCGCGCGCCCGCGCCGACGCGGCGCATCTGATCGAAGCAGCGCGGGATCGTCGTGGAGCCGCCGACGTAATGTCTGCCGAAGGTCTTTTCGTCGATCGGCGATTGCACGACGTCCACGTCGCTCCAGCGCGCGCCGAGCTCCTCGGCGACGACCATCGGCAGCGACGTCTTGATGCCCTGACCGATCTCGGGATTGTGCGCGAAGATCGTGATGCGGCCGTCCGCCGCGATCTTGACGAACGCGTTCAGCTGCGACGTGCCGCCCGCGGGCGCGGCTACCGCGCCGGCGTGTCGCGGAACGTACAGGCCGAGCGCGAAGCCTCCGGCCGCCAGTGTGGTCGCCTGGAGAAATCCGCGACGACTCAACTGATTGGCGCGCGGAGGCGTGGAGCGGGAAGACGCATCAGCGTCGGCGAAGGGGCGGGTATCCATGAGCGCTCCGGCTGCGAGATGACCCGCCCGAGTATAGAGAGCGGTCGCAGTCCGGGAATGCAAAGAAAGGCCATGCGACGACCGGTGCCACACATGCGCGCACGTCTTTTGCCCTGCGTCCGCTGGCTGGAGCCCATGGTTCGTTCTGTGCTCAAATCCCGGCATGAAAACCTTGCGCACTCTGCTGCTCGCAGCCCTGCTCGCGTCCACGGGCCAGGCCGTTTCCTCCGAGGCGCCGTCCGCTTCCGCGTGGCGGCCGCTCGATCCCGACAACACGCTCTACATGGAGCTCACGGGCGGGCGCGTCATCATCGAGCTGGCGCCGCAGTTCGCGCCGAACCACGTGCAGAACATCAAGGCGCTCGTGCGCGCGAAATACTTCGATCAGCAACGCATCAACCGAGTGCAGGACAACTTCGTCACGCAGTGGGGCGATCCCAACTTCGCCGGCCCGATCGGCGACGCGAAGCCCAAGCTTCCCGGTGAGTTCACGCGCTCGGCGGTCGGTCTGCCGTTCACGGCGCTGCCGGACCCGGACGCGTATGCGCCGCAGACGGGTTTCGTCGAGGGCTTCCCGGCCGCGCGCGAGTCCGCGACGGGCGAGGCGTGGGCGGTGCATTGTTATGGCATGGTCGGCGTCGGCCGCGGCAATGAGTCCGACAGCGGTAGCGGCGCCGAGCTCTACGCCGTGAACGGGCACGCGCCGCGCCAGCTGGATCGCAACATCACGATCGTCGGCCGCGTGGTGCAAGGCATGGACCTGCTGTCATCGCTGCCGCGGGGCAAGTCGTCGCTGGGCTTCTACGAAACTCCTGCGCAGCACGTCGTCATCAAGACGATGCGTGTCGCGGCCGATCTACCCGAAGCTGAGCGCACGCCCCTCGAGGCGATGCGTACCGACTCCCCGGAGTTCGCGAAGAACATCGAGGGTCGGCGCAATCGCCGCGACGAGTGGTACAGGGTCCCGGCCGGCAAGATCGAGGTCTGCAACGTGCCGCTGCCGGTGCGCCGCATCCGGAGCAATTGAGCTTGAGCGACGACCCGGCGGCCGCGATCGTCGTTCCCCACCGCGAGCTTTCCTCGGACGCGCTGCGGGGCGTCATCGAGTCGTTCGTGCTGCGTGAAGGCACGGACTACGGCGAACGGGAATTCTCGCTGGACGAGAAGGTCGGGCACGTATTGTTGCAACTCGAGCGTGGGGAGGCGCGGATCGAGTTCGATCCCAACACCGAGACGATCGACATCGTGCGAGTCATTCCGTCGTGAGCGACCCGGCTGCCGCCTGATCCTGATCCGAGCTCCTGCGCACCTCGTCCAGCTCATGGTGGGCCCGCTCCAGGTCGAGCGTGCGTGCCCGCAGGTCGGCGCCCAACGCGCGGCAGCGCTCTTCACTTTCCTGGCGGCGCCACTCGGCGCTCTTCAGTTCGGTGACGTCTCTTACATAAGTCGCCGCGCCGCCGCTCGGCAGCGCGCTCATGTTGGCTTCGTACCAGTGCAAGCCGTCGGACATTGAAAGGGCATATTCGAAGCGCTCGCTGCCGCCGCGCTGGTGTAGCCGCGTCAGCGCGGCGAGGGTGCGATGGGCCACGTCGGGCGGCATCGTTTCCGTAATTGACTTGCCAATGAACGCGCTAGGCAACAGCAGCGCGTCCTCAGGTCCCGAGAAATCGACGTAGATGCCCGCCGCATCGAGCTCGAACACGATGTCGGGCACGGCGCGCAGCAGGCTCGCCTGCGGTCGCACGGGCAGGATCGTCAGCGCACAACACGTGCCGCCCGCGCCGGTCGCGATGAAGTCGAGGCGAGCGCGCACCCGTTGCGGCGTTCCATCCACCGTTCCGAGCTCGATGTCGATCTCGCGATGACGCCCTGCCGCCGCCGCGCCGGCCGCGGCGACGATCTCGCGCACGGCGAGCGGGGAAAAGATGCGTTCGCGTGCGGACATCAGGTCGGTCGCGCTGGCCGCCTTGTGAAATTCGATCGCCGCGACATTCGTCGCCACGATCGAGACTTCATCGAGGAAACGCGCGTAAGTCCCTTCGTCGTCGTCGATCGCACCAGAAGCTGAATGCGCGGTGAATGCCGAAACGTCGAGCACCCACACCGGCAGGCTCAGTCCGGCGAGCACGGCATCGCCGAGCGCTGCGTCGCTGTCGTGCGGTGTGAATGCCGCGCGCTCATCGCGCAGTTGGGTTGAAGTCGCGTCGTTGCGCACTCGATGCCGTGCCTCGTTGAGAGTGTTGATGAGTCTTCAGGAGGGCCGCGGGCCCGCACGAAATCCTGCGCCAAGGCGCGCGCACGGCAATACGCGGAATGCGCAGTAACGCGAGACGCACGTTCGATAACGACACAATGTTCTACAAACGTCCTGATTCCGTTTACGCCGGAACTGACAATGGATGAATCCGCGTTCAGCAAAGCTCGCAAATCTTGCGCGACTGGGATCAATGACAACACTGTTTGAACCAACGCCGACGCAACGTGTCGCGCGAAGCTGAACGATCGCGACGGATGGGGTGTGACGCTGAACGGATGCAACCCGCTCGTTCATTTTCGCTGGCACGCTTTCTGCTTTATTCACTCGGGCATCGTTCGCGCGCGTCAAGCATTTGACACTTGCGCGAAAAACGTGACTTGCATCACAGGAGCGACATCCGGTGTTCGAAACTTTGCCGAATCCCTCGTTGGATCTCGTGTTGATCGTTCTGCGTGGACTGCTGCTGATCGGGGCGGTTTGCGTGTTCGCGCTCGCCTTCATTCGCTGGCGCCGCGCCGACGAGCACAACACGCTACGTCTGCAGCAGCAGTTCGAGCACGCTTTCGCCGAACTGCGCAGCCTGCATGAGAC
>JAEYXD010000225.1 GCA_023428645.1 Pseudomonadota bacterium | reverse complement strand
TTTGTTGTTGGTCGAGGTGCGAGTGGATGAGTTCATCGTGCCCACGGCGGTCGCCCTGGGATCCGGCTTGCTGATCGGTGCGGAGCGCGAGCGCGCCAAGGGCAGCGGACCGGACCGCGAAATCGCGGGCATCAGGACATTCACGCTGGTGAGCCTGCTCGGGGTGTTCGGCTCCCTCGCCGCCAGCCCCTTTCTCGTCGTCGCGTTCGCGGTGCTGGTCGGTGCGATGTCGATCGCCGGCTTCGTTCACTCGGGCGATCGTGGCGTCACGACGGAAGTCGCGCTGCTCGCGGCGTTCGCGATCGGCGTCTTGAGCGTGCCGCACCCGGAGTACAGCGGCGCCGCCGCGGTCATCGTGACCGTGCTGCTGGCCGCGCGGCCGTGGCTGCACGATGTCGTGAAGAGCCGCATCAATGATCGCGAGATGCATGACGGCCTGCTGCTCCTCGCCGCGGCGCTGATCGTGCTGCCGCTGCTGCCGGACCGGACGATCGATCCGTGGGGTGTCTTCAACCCGAAGAAGATGTGGATCGTCGTCGTGCTCGTCATGGCGATCAACGCGCTCGGCTACGTGGGCTTGCGTCTTTGGGGGCCTACGAAGGGGCTCGTCCTCGCGGGTGTACTCGGCGGCCTCGTCTCCAGCGTGACGACGCATGCCGCGATGGGTCAACGCAGCAAGGCGAATGCGGAGCTCGCCGGCAGCGCGGCCGCCGCCGCGACTTTCTCGTCAGTGACGACGGCGGTGTTTCTGTTCACGGTCGTGCTCGCGACCTCACCGACGCTCGCCTGGCAACTCGCGCCCGCCTGCGCCGCCGCCGCGCTCGTCGCTGCCGCCTGCGGAGCCGTCATGTTGTTTCACGCGCAGAAGCCCGCCGCGGACGAGATTCAGCTCGGCCGTCCCGTCAGCCTCAAGGCGGCCCTGCTGTTCGCAGCGATCGTGACGACCGTGCTGATCGTATCGGCGCTGCTGTCGCGCTGGTTGGGCGCGGGTGCGGCGATCGCAAGCGTCGCGATCTCGGGATTCGCCGACGCGCATTCAGGATCCATCTCCTCGGCCATGCTGTATCGGAACGGCGGGCTCGACGCACGCGCCGCGCAAATCGCCGTGCTGCTGGCGTTCAGCACGAATGCGATTACCAAGATCGTGGTGAGCTTCGCCGCGGGCACGCGGGCTTACGCGTTTCGCGTGTTGCTCGGCGTCGTCGGGTCGGTCGCGGCGGCTTGGGTGGCGTGGGGGTTCGTCGCGGTGGCGGCGGCGCCGGAGTAGGTCTGCGAGCGCTGCTCGTTCGCCGAGGCCACTCCCTGAACCTCGGAGCCGCCCCCTGAACCTCCGAGCCCCCCTCCCTAACCCTCCCCCGCCTTGCGGGGGAGGGGACCGGAGCGAGCGCGGCCTTACTTCTGACTCGGCTGCGCTTTGACTTTGGCGCGGAAGCGATGCAACGCGGGCTCCGTGTAGCCGTTCGGCTCCTGCACGCCATTGAAGATCAACGCACGCGCCGCCCGAAACGCGAGGCTCGACTCGGGATGCTGCGCCATCGGCCGATACAACGGGTCCGCTGCATTCTGCGCATCGACCTTCGCCGCCATCCGCACGAGCGCCTCGTCCACCTGCTCCGGCGTGCATACGCCGTGCAACAGCCAGTTCGCGATGTGCTGCGATGAAATGCGCAGCGTCGCGCGGTCTTCCATCAGACCGATGTCGTTGATGTCCGGCACCTTCGAGCAGCCGATGCCCTGATCCACCCAGCGCACGACATAGCCGAGGATGCCCTGCGTGTTGTTGTCGAGCTCCTCACGAATCTCCTGCTCCGACCACTTCGGCCCCGCGTGCACCGGAATCGTCAGCAACTTGTCGAGCGACGGCGTCGCGCGGCTCGCAAGCTCCTGCTGGCGCGCGAACACATCGACCTGGTGATAGTGCAGCGCATGCAGCGTTGCGGCCGTGGGGCTCGGCACCCAGGCCGTCGACGCGCCCGCGAGCGGATGTCCGATCTTCTGCGCGATCATGTCGGCCATGCGATCCGGCGCCGCCCACATGCCCTTGCCGATCTGGCCGACGCCGGCGAAGCCGCTCGCCAGGCCGATGTTCACGTTGCGGTCCTCGTACGCCTTGATCCACTCCGAGGATTTCATGTCGCCCTTGCGGATCATCGGGCCCGCGCGCATCGACGTGTGCATCTCATCGCCCGTGCGGTCGAGGAAGCCCGTATTGATGAACACGATGCGATCTTTCACCGCCGCGATGCACGCCGCGAGATTCGCCGACGTGCGGCGCTCTTCGTCCATCAAGCCGACCTTCACCGTGTGACGCGGCAGGCCAAGCACATCCTCGACGGCATCGAATACACGATTCGCGAAGTCAGCCTCCTGCGGCCCGTGCATCTTCGGCTTGACGATGTAGATCGAGCCCTTGCGGCTGTTGTGGAAACGGCCGAGGCCCTTCAGATCGTGCAAGCCGATCAGCGATGTGACCAGCGCATCGAGCAAGCCTTCCGGCGCTTCGGAGCCATCGGGAAGCTTGATCGCAGGCGTCGTCATCAGGTGACCGACGTTGCGTACGAACAGCAGCGCGCGGCCCGGCACCGTGAACTCCTTGCCCGAGCGGTCGAGCCACGCGCGGTCCGCCTCGAGCTTGCGCGTCATCGCGCGCCCGCCCTTGTCGAACGTCGCCGTGAGCGTGCCCTGCATGAGCCCGAGCCAGTTCGCGTACGCGAGCACCTTGTCGTCCGCATCGACGGCGGCGACGGAATCCTCGAGATCGACGATCGTCGTGAGCGCCGATTCCAGAACGATGTCCGCGACGCCCGCGCGATCGGTGCGGCCGATCGGATGCCCGCGATCGATCGCAAGCTCGATGCCGAGCCCGTTGTGCCGGAACAGAATCGCGCTCGGGTTCGCCGGCTCGCCGCGATAGCCCGCGAATACTGCTTCGTTCTCGAGCGCCGGCGACAAGCTGCCGTTCACGACCTGATACGCGGTCACGTCCGCGTGCTTGCCACTCGCGAGCGGCACGGCCTCATCGAGAAACGCCTTGGCGCGCGAGATGACTTGCGCCCCGCGCTCGGCATCGTAGCCGCCGGGTCTTGCCTTGCCCGGCAATGCGTCGGTGCCGTACAGCGCGTCGTACAAGCTGCCCCAGCGCGCATTCGCCGCGTTCAGCACGAAACGATCGTTCAGGATGGGCACGACGAGCTGCGGGCCCGCCATCTTCGCGACTTCGTCATCGACGTTCTGACTGCCGATCTTGAAGGGCGCGGGCTCGGGGACGAGATAGCCGATCTCGCGCAGGAAGGCCTGGTATGCCTGCATGTCCTGCAGCGCGCCGGGGTGCTGCGTATGCCATTCGTCGAGCTTCGCCTGGATACGATCCCGCTCGGCCAGCAGCCGCCGATTTTCGGGCGCGAACTTCGCGAACAGATCGGCAAGCCCGCTCCAGAATTTTTCGGCCGAGATGCCAGTGCCCGGCAGGGCCTTATGTTCGATGAAGGCTGCGAGCGATGCAGCGACGGAGAGGCCAGCGCGAGTCTGCATGTCAGTCATGGTCGGAAGTTCGAGGTCGTTACACGCGGGGGGCGGCATAGTACCTCGTCGGTCGCGAGCGGCCAAAGGCGACGCCAGGCGCTCGAGCGCATGCCGCGATGCAGGACCGAGAGACCTCGCGATGCGGCGGATGTTCGGAACAGCAAGGGGAACGCTGGATTTAGAACTCATCCCCCCACACGACGGAGGTCGACATGGCCAAGATTCAACAAGCGAAGGTAGTCATTCTTGCCACCAACGGCTTCGAACAATCCGAGCTGCTGGTGCCCTTGCAGAAGCTGCGCGATGCAGGTGCGACGGTCGTCGTCGCTTCACCCGAGCGCGGCCAGATTCGCGGCTGGAAGGAAAAGGACTGGGGCGAAAGCGTGACCGTCGACAAATCGCTGTCAGAAGTGAATGCGGACGAATACGACGCCATCGTGCTGCCGGGCGGGCAGATCAATCCCGACCTGCTGCGCGTGAACACTCAAGCGCTGGACTTGATCCGCTCGTTCCTGGACTCGGGCAAGGTCGTCGCGGCGATCTGTCATGCGCCGTGGCTGCTCGTCGAGCTCGACGCGGTGCGCGGCCGGGAAGTCACCTCGTACAAGTCGATCAAGACGGACGTCATCAACGCCGGCGGCAAGTGGGTCGATCGCGAAGTCGTGACCGATCGCGGCATCATCACGAGCCGCAATCCCGGCGACTTGGAAGCCTTCTCCAACAAGATCATCGAGGAGATCGAGGAAGGCAGTCATGCGCGTCAGCGTAGCGTGCGTCCTGCCCAAGGCGAGCAACGGCCGAGCACGCATTGATGCGCGCCGCGGCGGTCGGGCTCAGTCATGCTGAGTCCCGGCCGCTCGGCCGCGCGCCGCGCCGCGACGGCCTGCCCGTCACCGGCTCGCATCAGGGCTCCGACCACTGCGGATTCCACACCACTTCCCAGAGGTGCTGATCGGGATCTTGGAAGTAGCCGCTATAGCCGCCCCAGAACGTGTCGTGCGGCAGCTTCACGATCGTCGCCCCTGCCCGTCGCGCCTGCTCCATCACGTCATCGACTTCGGCCTTCGAGCCGACATTGTGAGCAATACAGAGATCCGTCACGGCCGGCTTCCTCACGGGCAGATTCGTATCGTGCGCCAGGCTCTTGCGAGGCCACAGCGCGAGCTTGAGGCCCCGCTCCAGTTCGAAGAACGCGACGGCGCCGTGCTCGAACTGCGTCCCCACGATGCCGTCGGTCGGCAGGCCCAGGCCGTCGCGATAGAACGCGACGGCTCGTTCGAGATCGTCGACGCCGAGCGTCAATAACGTGATGCGTGCTTTCATGGCGACTCGTCGAAGGATGTTCGTCTGCTCAACGCGCGTTGAGCGAAAAACGGCCCGGTCCGAGCAACGCCACCGCAACCGCGGTGAACAAGAACATGCCTTGCAGCTCCAGCGCCCAGCCGCCGGTCTGCCCGAGCGCAAACAATTGGCCCGAGTGCACGAGGGCAATCGCGAACACCATGTTGAGCGCGATCAGCACGGCGCCAGCGCGCGAATACCAGCCGAGAATCACGAGCAGCGGCGCAATGACCTCGCCGAGGTACACACCGTAAGCAACGAAGGACGGCAATCCGGCCTTCGCCACGACGCTCGTGATGAAGCCAATCCCGCCGGTGAGCTTCGCGATGCCGTGCAGTAGCACGCTGATGCCGAGGACGAGTCGCAGAATCAATTTGCCGATGTCGTGCATGAGTTGCCTGTCGATTGTGATTGTGGTTGTGATTGTAATGGTGATGGCCGTGTCTTAAGCGACGCCCACGCAGGCAGCGGACTCGCCGCGTGGAGCGCGCCGTGACTCGAACCCGAGTCGAATCTAGGCGAGCGCGGCGTTGACGACGCTCTGGGCCTCTTCGATGACCTGCTGCAAATGTTCCGGTCCTTTGAAGCTCTCGGCGTATACCTTATAGATGTTCTCGGTGCCCGACGGCCGCGCGGCGAACCATGCGTTCTGTGTCATGACCTTGATGCCGCCGAGCGCCGCGTTGTTGCCTGGCGCACGATCGAGCACCGCCGTGATCTTCTCGCCGGCCATCTCGCTCGCCGTGATTTGCGACGGCGCAAGCTTCGCAAGCTTCTGTTTCTGCTCCGGCGTTGCCGGCGCATCGACTCGATCCGACGCCGGATCGCCGAACGCTTCCGCGAGCTTGCGATAACACTCGCCGGGATCGCGGCTCGTGCGTGCGGTGATCTCGGCTGACAGCAGCGCGGGCGCGAGGCCGTCCTTGTCCGTCGTCCACACACCCCCATCACGGCGCAGGAACGAGGCGCCGGCGCTCTCCTCCCCACCGAAGCCGAGCGCGCCGCTCACCAGCCCGTCGACGAACCACTTGAAACCGACCGGCACTTCATACAGCCGACGGCCCCGATTCGCCGCGACGCGATCGATCATGCCGCTGCTCACGAGCGTCTTGCCGACCGCGCTGTCGGGGCGCCACTGCGGACGGTTCTGAAACAGATAGTCGATCATCACGGCGAGATAATGGTTCGGCAGCATCAAGCCGGCGCTGCCCGTGACGATGCCGTGACGGTCGTGATCGGTGTCGCACGCAAACGCGACATCGTACTTGTCCTTGAGCCCGATCAGATTTTGCATTGCATACGAGGAAGACGGGTCCATGCGGATGCGGCCATCCCAATCCGCGGTCATGAAACGGAAGGTGTAATCGACCTCCGTGCTCAAGACGTCCAGATCAATGCGATAGCGCTCAGCGATGCGCTGCCAGTAATGCACGCCGGCACCGCCGAGGGGATGCACCGCCAGCCGTGGCGCGGCGCCACGAATCACGTCGAAGTCGATGACGTTGCCGACATCTTCGACATAGCTCGTCACGAAATCGAACTCGTGCGTCGTCGGCGCCTTGCGTGCGCGCGGCAACGGCATGCGCCGGACCTCCGTGAGCCCGCCCGCGATGATTTGATTCGCGCGCTGCTCGATCCATTTCGTCACATCCGTGTCCGCGGGGCCGCCGTTCGGCGGGTTGTATTTGAAGCCGCCGCCGTCAGGCGGATTGTGCGAGGGCGTGATCACGATGCCATCGGCGAGGCCGCGCTCGCGCTCGCGGTTGTAGACCAGGATCGCCTGGGAGATCGCGGGCGTCGGCGTGTATTCGTCGCCCTGCGCGATGCGCGTCTCGACCTCGTTCGCGGCCAGGACCTCGAGCGCGCTGCCGAACGCGGGAATCGACAGCGCATGCGAATCGAAGCCCATGTGGAGCGGCCCATCGATGTCCTTGGACTTGCGGTACTCGCAGATGGCTTGCGTGATCGCGACGACGTGCGCCTCGTTGAAACTGCCATCGAACGAAACGCCGCGATGACCTGAAGTGCCGAAAGCGACGCGCTGCGCGGCCACGGACATGTCCGGCGCGATTTGATAGTACGCGGCCACGAGTTTCGGGACGTCGACGAGCGAATCATGCGGCAACGGCTTGCCTGCCAGCGGACTGAGTCGTGAGCTCACGGAATGTTCCTTGAATGGCTGCGGCGCCGATCCTATCTAACGCATGAATCTTTCGCACGCGCTCCCGCGTTCGCACATGAGAAACCGCCGAGAGCCGCTTGCATGACGCACTCAACGACCGAAACGAATCGCTGGATCGATAGCGGCCGGCAGGCCCTGGTGTCGGGAACGCTCGCCAGCATTTTGTCGACAGGCGTGCTCGCCTGGCTCGGGAAGCAGCGCGTCGGCAAGCCCTTCGCGCCGACGAACGCGACGAGCCATTGGTTGTGGGGCAACGAGGAATCATTCCATGCCGTCGAGCCGTCGGTGCGCCACACCGCGCTCGGCTACGCGACCCACCACGCGTCTGCGCTCATGTGGGCCGTGTTCTATCATCGCCTGCTCGCGAGCGAGCGCGAACGAACGCCAGCGACGATCCTGCGCGATGCAGCACTGATGAGCGCGACCGCAGCCGTCGTCGACTATGGCTTGATGCCGAAGCGACTGACGCCTGGATTCGAGGCGCATCTGAACCGCGGCAACATCGCGGGTGTGTTCGCGGCCATCGCGGGCGGCCTCGCGATCGGTGCGCTCCTTACGAGCCGTCACGAGCGCGCGATCGCACGAGCGCGCATGCTGTCGTGAGCGTCCCGCTCAGAAGCGGTATTCCACACCGCCAGTGAGCGTCGTCACGGAGTCGCGGCGGATCGCATCGAACTCTTCATCGCCGTCAATGACGTATTGCTGAGCTTGCAGTCGCAGCGCCCAATGGCGATGCACATTCCATTCGATGCCGATGCCGAAAACATAGGCCACCTGACGGTAGGTGTCCTCGCCGCGGACCCCGCCGCCGCTGGGTGCGGTGATCGGGGGCGTGGCCGGAGGTGGACCGATCTCGGTCGTGCGCCGATGCGCGTCCAGGCGATGTTGCGCGAGACCGAAACGCCCCGTCAGCGACACTCCCCTTCCCAGCTCGTATCGACCCAATAGGGACATCGCTACCAGCGCAGCCTCGAAGCTCGAACGCGACACAAGCTCCACGTCGCGAGGCGGATGCGGCGATACTTGCGGGAACGTCAGGTTGCGAACGTATGTAAAGCTGGTCGTTCCGAGGTCGGCGTACGCGAGTTCGAACCCGAAGTGCTTCGTGAAGGTATAGCCGCCGTAAACGCCCTGCATCGTGTCCTCGCGATCCGCATACGTCTCGTCGGGCACGAACGTCGCCTCGAAATCGAATTGTGTCCGCCCCTGCCCTCCTTCGATCCCGAGGTAGAAACCTTCGTCGGCTCTCACCGCAACTGTCGGCGCCATACAGACTATCGATAGCGCAACGAACACTAGCCGCTTCATCCTGAATCCCCATGCATGCAAAGGGGGGGAGACTATCAGAGCCATTTCGCCTTGCGCAGGCGATAGAACAGGTAGCCGTCGATCGCGGCCATCACGCCGAGCGCGATCGGATAGCCGTACACCCACTCGAGCTCCGGCATGTGCTGGAAGTTCATGCCGTAGATGCCCGCGATCAGCGTCGGCACCGCGACGAGCGCCGCGTACGCGGCCAGGCGCTTCATCGTCTCGCTCTCCTGCAGCGTGATCATCGCGAGGTTCACGGACGTCGCGCTGGCGACGGTGTCGCGCGCGTGATCGATCGTTTGATTGAGACGCAGCAGGTGATCGTAGATGTCGCGAAAGTATTCCTGCAACCCCGCGCACGCGATCGGCACGCGTGCGCCGGTGAGGTTCATCATGCCGTCGAGCAGCGGCGCGACCGCGTGCTTCACGATCATGAACTGCTGCTTCAAGGCATAGAGCGCCTCGATGTTCGCGCGCGGCGAGGCGTTCGCGAAGATCCGCTCCTCGATCGCTTCCAGCTCGCTTTCGAGCTGGTCGAGAATCGGGAAATAGCGATCGACGACGGCGTCGATCAACGCATACAGCACGTAACCCGCGCCGTGACCCAACATGCGCGGATCGGCTTCGGTGCGCACGCGCACGTCCTGAAAGCCGCGTTCGCTGTTCGTGCGCACGGACAGGACGTAATTGCGTCCGGCGAAAATATCGACTTCGCCGACCCGCAGGCCCTCGGGGGCCTCCTCGATCGTGTGCAATACGACGAACAGCGAATCGCCGTACTCCTCGAACTTAGGCCGTTGATGGCCGTGCCGCGCATCCTCGACCGCGAGCGGATGCAGCCGAAACTCCTGCTGCATCTGCTCGAGCGTACCGGCGTCGGGCTCGAACAGCGCGACCCAGAGGAAACAATCCGGTCGATCGACGTACTGATGAATCTCGCTCGGCTGGATGTCGGCGAGCTTGCGGCCGTCCTTATAGACGACACATCGAATGATCATCGGCCTTCCTCGCCAGGCTGGGAGCACCAGCCTGACGGAAGGAGGCCTGACGCGAAAGAGGCGGCGCTATTTCGCCGGCTCGTTCATCGCCCACATCACACCGAACGGGTCGCGCAGCTGTCCGTAACGATCGCCCCAGAACATCCGTTCGACCGGCGTGACGACGGTCGCGCCCGCATCGACGGCCCGCTGCCACCAGGCGTCGATGTCGTCGACCTGCAACGTGAGATTGAAGGATTGCGGCTTTTCGAGCGGATGGCCGTACTCCGGATACGCATCGCTCAGCATGAGCGAGGTGCCGTTCACGTACAAATGGATATGCATCGTGCGGCCCTTCTCGTCGGGAGGCACTCGCATCGCCTCTTCGGCGCCGAAGGCACGGATGTAGAAGTCGGCGGCCTTGCTGGCGCCATCGACCGTCAGATAGGGAATCAGGCCGCCACGCGTGGGGGCAGGCTTGATCGCGGGACTGTCACTCTCGGCTGCGCTCATCGAAATCTCCTGATAGCGGCGTTCGGCCGCGCTTCGCTCTACAAGACGCTCGTACCGAGCGCGATCCGACACCGGCAAAGATCATCTGGGTCAGCGGTAGCACGCAATTGAGCAACAACCCGGGCCAGCTTTTGCGACCGCACAACCGGTTTGCGGATGACAATGCAAAGGGGAGCCGCGCGGCCCGCCCGTGTCGTAAGTAGTTGTGCGAGGTTAGCGCACGCCTGCACCTCGGTGAGGCATTTTTTTCTTGCAAATTTGCAGGCGATGGATCTAACTACTTGCAAATAAAAAGAGTTAGGGGGATCCGTGTCAGCGAGCAGTGAGTTGCAGCCGGGCCGGCGAGAATCGCGTGTGCATGAGCAGCGCGCCACTCTGAAGGACATCGCGGAACAAGTGGGGGTTCACGTGTCGACGGTGTCGCGCGCGCTGAATCCAGCGACCCGCGACCTGGTCGCGCGCGAACTCGTCGATCGCATCACGGAAGCGGCCAAGGCACTCGACTATCGCCCGAATCGACTGACGATGGGCCTGCGCACACGTGTGTCGATGACGGTCGGCGTCGTCTTGCCCGACATCTCGAACGCGACGTTTCCGGTGCTCGTTCAGGCGATCGAGGCGACGCTCGCGACACGGCACTACTCCACGCTCGTCGCGCACGCGGAGAGCGACTATCCGCGCAAGACGACGTTGATCGAGCAGATGTCCGCGCGCCAGATCGACGGCATGATCCTCACGACCGCGCGGCGTTATCACGGGCTCATCGATTTCTGCCTCGAGTCCGGCGTGCCGCTCGTGATGGTGAGCCGCACGGAGCAGGACCCACGTATCTCATCCGTCATCAATGACGACTTCGCCAGCATGGCGGCGGCCGTGCGGCACGCCGTGGAACTCGGTCATCGCCGCATCGCGCACCTCGGCGGGCCGGCCGATATGTCGACGGGCGCGCTACGTCGCGAAGGTTTTTTCGCCGCGATGCGCGACCACGACCTGACGCCGAGCGCCATGGTTCGCTGCAAGGTTTACACACGCGACGAGGGAGTGACGGGCACTCAGGAGATTTTCTCGATCGCGCCGGACACGACGGCCATCATCGCCGCGAACGATCTGCTCGCGATCGGCTGCCTGGACGTCATCAAGGCATCGGGACGCCGCTGCCCCGACGATGTCTCGGTGATCGGCCACAACGACATGCCGCTCGTCGACATGATCGATCCGCCGCTCACGACGGTGCGCATCAACTTCCGGCAGATGGGCACGGAAGCGGCATCGCTCATGCTGCGCCGGCTGGAAGATCCCGCGAGCGACGCCGTCATGATGACCTTGCGGCCGAAGCTCATCGTGCGCGGCTCGACGGCGCCGCCGAAGCGCTGACCCGCGCGGTACGCCGCTTCGCCAGCGTCGTCAGCGCGAGACCGAGGCCGAATGCCGCATAGCTGGCGAACATTCCGCCCGACCCGAGGTGCTTCCTGAAGCCCGGCCGCAATCGCCGCGGCGCGACGTAATAGTCCACGCAGTACGCGACGGCCGCCGTGACCGCGGCCTCCGCGAGAATTTGCGGTACGGGTACGCGCGCCAACGCGCGTGAGCGGCAACGTCCGAAGGCATGCTCATACGCGAGCGCCCAGAGCATCGACGAGGCGTGATGAATCGTGTAGCCGACGAGCGTATGTCGCGCCGTCGCACGCCGCGTGTACGCCTCGTGCTCGCCCCAGATCCATTGGCTCGGACCGTTCAGCGCCCCCGCGGCACTGCCCTCCTCGATCTTGCTGCAGAGGGAGAGCACGACGCCGGACAGCACGGCTGCATTCGAACCCGAGATGCACGCGTCTTTGCACGTCAGCCGCACGACGCGCTTCTCACGACGGAACATCATGCGTTTCTCGCGAATCACGAAACCGAGAAATGACTGAAAAAAAGAAAACGCTTCGGCACCGTCGCGCAGTTCCGAATCGCGCGGATAATCGCCCACGCGACTTCGAGCCGAGCGAGCGATTCTCCACATGAACATCCTCATCACGGGCGCCACGGGTTTCATCGGGCGACATCTCGCGAGCGCCCTGCGCGCGGCGGGACATCGCGTCATCGAAGTGAGCCGTACGGCCACCGGATCCGACGCGATTCGCGGCGACTTCGCGCACGACCTCGACGCGGCGGTCTGGGTGCCGCGGCTGGCAGGCGTCGACGTCGTCATCAATGCCGTCGGCATTCTGCGCGAGTCCGGCGCGCAGACGTTCGCGGCCGTGCACACGCGCGCACCGCAGGCATTGTTCGAGGCGTGCGCTCGCACCGGCGTCAAGCGCGTCATACAGATCTCGGCGCTCGGTGCCGACGGCGGAGCGAGCCGCTACTTTCGCAGCAAACATGCGGCCGATGAGTTTCTCGCATCGTTGCCGCTCGATTACACGATCGTGCAGCCGTCGCTCGTGTATGGCGAAGGCGGGTCGAGCGCGACGATGTTCACGACACTCGCCTCGCTGCCGGTCATCGGGGTTCCGGGTCGCGGCGAGCAACTCGTGCAGCCCATTCACATCGAGGATCTCGTCGCCGTGATCGCCACGCTCTGTCGCGAGCCACTCGCAAGCCGCGCAAAGATCGCGCTGGTCGGGCCGCGCTCGATGCGCTATCGCGACATGCTGCTCGAACTGCGCGCCGCCATGGGCCTGGCGCGCGCGCCAGTCATACCCCTGCCGATGTCGCTGATGCGGCTCGGCGCGCGTATCGCCGAGCTGTCGCCGCGCTCGCTGCTGGATCGCGAGACGCTCGCAATGCTCGAAGCCGGCAATGTCGCGGACCCGACGGCGACCACGCGCCTGCTCGGCCACGCGCCGCGCGAGGTCGCGACATTCGTCGAGGACGACATCCGCACCCCGATCACGCGCAGCGCGCAGCTCACGTGGCTGCTGCCGCTGCTGCGCTTTTCGATCGCGGTCGTGTGGATCTGGACCGGCATCGTTTCGCTGGGCTTGTTTCCCCGTGAGGCAAGCTTCGAGCTGCTGTATCGAACGGGCGTGCCCGCGAGTCTCGCGCCTCTCATGTTGTATGGCGCGGCCGGTCTCGATCTGGCCTTGGGAGTCGCAACCTTGATCGTGCGTCAGCGCTGGTTATGGCTGGCGCAGATCGCGCTGATCCTGATTTACACGCTCATCATTACCGTGAGGTTGCCGGAATTCTGGCTGCATCCGTACGGGCCGTTGCTCAAGAACCTGCCGATGCTCGCTGCGCTGTACTTTTTGTATGTGGTGGGGGATGCCAATGACGCGCCTGCAGAGCGCCGTGTTGGTAGATTTTAAGAGCCCCCTCCCCTAACCCTCCCCCGCTGCGCGGGGAGGGGGAGTTCGTTGAAGGCGTTTTTAAATTTATGGAATACCTCATCGTAAAGTGGCTGCACATTCTTTCCTCGACCGTGCTGTTCGGTACCGGCATCGGCTCGGCGTACTACATGCTGTTCACGAGCCTGAGCCGGGACGTGCACTCGATCGCAAGCGTCGTGCGGCTCGTCGTCATCGCGGATTGGCTGTTCACGACGACGACGATCGTCCTGCAGCCGCTCACGGGGTTCTATCTGATCCACCTGATGGGATTGCCGCTCACGAGCAAATGGATCCTCTGGACGATCGTGCTGTATTTCGTCGCGGGCGCGGCGTGGCTGCCGGTCGTGTGGATGCAGATCAGGATGCGCGACATGGCACAAGCCGCGGCCGCGGCGCGCACCGAGCTGCCGCCGCGATACTGGCTGTTCCTGAAATGGTGGGTCGCGCTCGGCTGCGTCGCGTTCGGCGCGCTCGTCGTCGTGTTCTATTTGATGGTCGCAAAGCCGATGTGACTAGGGCGCTGCGCTCGAGTCCGAGCGCTGCACCTCGAGCTGCAGCTGCGGCACGATGCCCTTCTGCCACGCGTCCGCCTCCGGATGGATCGGCGGATACGGAATGTCGGCGCGCTGCTCACGCTTTTCGGCACTGTCGACCTCGAAGCGGCGATCGCGCGCTGCGACCAGCGCCGGATCGGCCGGGTGCGCATCGGTGAAACCCATCATCAGCATGGGGATGCCGGTCGGCAGACCGCCGCCCTGGTCCGCATGCCACGTGTGCCACGTCTTGCCGTACGTGCCCGCCAGTTCTTCCATCAATTCACGCTCGGCGATCTGCGGGATACCGGGCGCGATCAACGATCCAGACCGCACCTCGTGCACGTGGCTGTGCCATAGCTGCTTCTCTTCGGCGGGCAGCTTCTCGAACTGCTCGCGCGACACGATGTACTCGATGCCCATGAGCTTCGCGTCGTCGTCGTTACCGTCGTAGATGACGCACTGAATGAGCTCCTCGTTCAGATGCCCGCAGTAGTGATGCGCCTCCACCTGCGCCTGCGGATTGCCGCTGTAGAAATGAAAGCCATCGACGTAAGCGTTGAGGGCGCGCAGCGGCGACTTGTCCTGCAGCAGAGCGGCACCTGCTTCCAGCGCCTGCGTCTTGGCCGACTTCTCCGCCCCCGGCGCCTGCACGGCCGACGGCGTGTTTTCTCCGCCGCAAGCGGCCACGAGAAGAAGCAAGGGAATACTGCTGCACGTACGCAAGCTCACGGCACTCTCCGATATCCTGAAGGACGATCAGTGACGCCGCAGCGGGTTCTTCAGTTCCGAATCGCGACGTTCCTTTAGAGCGGCAAGCCCACGTAGTTCTCCGCCAGCACCTTCTGCGCCCCCGGCGACGAGAACAGATATTCCAACTCCGTCGCCTGGATTCGGTTCGCGAACCGATCCTGCCCAGGGAAGTGATGCAGCTGAGTCGTCATCCACCAGGAGAAACGCACGGCGTTCCAGACACGGCGCAAGGCGCGCGCCGAATAACCATCGATGCCGCGTTCGCTGCCTTGCTGATAGAAATCGCGGAACGCCTCGTACAGATAGAACACGTCGCTCGCGGCGAGATTCAATCCCTTCGCACCCGTCGGCGGCACGATGTGCGCGGCATCGCCCGCGAGGAACAGCTTGCCGTAACGCATCGGCTCCGCGACGAAGCTGCGCAGCGGCGCAATGCTCTTCTCGAGCGACGGCCCCGTCGTCATGCGGGCGGCGACGTCCTCGCCGATGCGCAGCTTGAATTCGTCCCAGAAGCGCTCATCGCTCCAGTCGTCGACATGGTCGTCGAGCGAGCACTGCACGTAGCAGCGCACGCGCGTCTTGGAGCGCATGCTGGCAAGGGCGAAGCCGCGCTCCGAATTCGCGTAGATCAGCTCGTCCCATGCCGGCGGCACATCCGCGAGCACGCCGAGCCAGCCGAACGGATACGTCCGCTCGAACACCGTGATCTTGTCCGTCGGAATCGTGCGCCGCCCGACGCCGTGGTAGCCATCACAGCCGGCGATGAAATCACATTCGAGCTCGCGCCGTTCGCCGCGATGAACGAACGAGACCGACGGTCGGCCCGTGACGTCGTTCAAAGTGACCGACTCCGCCTCGTAGATCGAAACGGCCCCGCACGCGCCGCGCGCTGCCATCAGATCGCGCGTGATCTCGGTCTGGCCGTACACGGTGACCGGTTTGCCGACGAGGTCCTGCAGCGCGATGCGATGTCGCTGGCCGTTGAAGCCGATCTCGACACCATCGTGAATCAACGCTTCTCGATGCAAGCGCTCACTCACGCCCGCAAGATCGAGCACCTGCACGGTGCCCTGCTCCAGCACGCCGGCGCGAATGCGCCCGAGCACATACTCCGGCGTTCTCTGCTCGAGAATCACGGCGTCGATACCCGCCTGGTGAAGCAGCTGGCCGAGCAACAGCCCGGCCGGGCCTGCGCCGATGATCGCGACCTGGGTTTTCATTCGCTCTGATGCCGCCGATGCTGTCCGACGATGGCGGGCATGCTCGCCCTTGTCGGCCGCGGCGACGATGGAAAAAAGCCAGCAGTTCTTGGACTTTTCCCAACCGGGAAGGTACGGTGCGGGCGTGAAATCCCGGCGCGCCATTCCACAGTACTTTCTCTATGGAGAGGCGGCCCAGGACGTCGACGAGCGCTTCCTGCACGTCGAGTCGATCGCCGAGCGCAGCCGTCGCCACGATTGGACGATTCGACCCCACGCGCATCGCGATCTGTATCACCTGCTGCTCGTTTTGAAGGGCGGCGGTGAGTTTCACGCCGAAGCGGCCGTGCGCGTTTTCGGGCCGAACACGCTGATCACCGTGCCGCGCTCGTGCGTTCACGGCTTCGCTTTCAACCCCGGCACCGACGGCTGGATCGTCACGGCCGCAGGCGTGCTGCTGACGCGAATCACGCGGGAACACACCGAGCTTGCGGCGGTGTTCGAAGAGGCCGCGACGCTCCCGGTCGCCGCGTCCGCGCTCGCGAATCTCGGCGCATTGTTCGAGGCGTTGGTCGCCGAGTTTCGCGGCAACTTGCCGCTGCGCAAGGCTGCCGCGGAATCCTGGCTGACGACGATCGCGGTCGCCGCACTGCGCCGCAAGCTCGAGCTCGCGCCGAAAGCGTCGCGTCCAGCGAACGCGGATTCGCAGCTCGCCTCGCGTTATCGCGCGCTCGTCGAGTCCCACTTCCGCGCTCCATGGAGCATCGCCGATTACGCGAACAAGCTGTGTATCAGCCAGGAGCGCCTGCGGATCGCGTGCGTGCGCACGAGCGGCAGCTCGCCGCTCGCACTGTTGAATGCGCGCCGGCTGCTCGAAGCGAAGCGCAGCCTGCTGTATACGAACATGAGCGTCGCGCTCGTCGCCGATTCCTGCGGCTTTCCCGACCCTGCGTATTTCTCCCGCTTCTTCACCCGCAGCACCGGCCAATCGCCGCGCGCCTACCGGCTCGGCAAGCGCGCGGCCGCCTACGACGACTGATCGGTTCGTAACCGTTTTGGTACTGCATCATTCGCCTGGCCTGGCCTAGACTCGGCGCAGCCTCGAGGGTGGGACCATGAGCGCAGTCATACGATCGACGACACGCGGCCGGCAATCGTACGTCCACAAGTTGCGCCTCGAAGCGCGCGACGGCGCCGCCGTGCAGATCCATCCTGCGGCGCCGCTCACCGCGGCCGGGCCACGCATCATCCGCAAGCTGATCGGCGCGGTGCTCGCGGCACTCATCCTGTTGCTGCTCGTTGGCATCGTGGTCCGCTAGTCATTCCCATCGCGTCACCAATCGCGTACAAACGTCACTCGATCTCGACCCGCCGGTTACTTCTTTGATACCGGCGTTCGCCTAGCCTAGTGCGCCACACAATTCACGCTCGAGGGTGTATTGAGCTCACTGGTTCGAACGATCGCAATCGTCGGTGGCGGCTTCTCCGGCACGACTTTGGCTGCAAAGCTGCTGTGTCTTCCGCCGCCCGGCCCCACGCGCATCGTCCTCATCGAACGAGCGCCCGACATCGGTCGCGGTGTTGCATTCGCAAAGCGCTCGTTCCCGTACTTGCTGAATGTGCCGGCCGGCCGCATGTCCGCCGACGCCGCGGTGCCCGATGAGTTCCTGAAGTTCGCCCAGCAACGCCTGCCGCACGCCACGCGCGAGGACTTCCTGCCGCGCGAGCTTTACGGCGAATACTTGCAGGAGCGCCTGCTCGCGGCCCAGTTGCTCGCGCCTCGCGGCGTGGCGCTGGAATGCTGGCAAGGCAGCGTCACGAGCGTGCGCCGGATCGAACGTCACTTGCCGTTGCAAGTGGAGCTGGCGGATGGGCGACGCATCACGGCCGACGATGTCGTGCTGGCGCTCGGTAATCCGCCGCCCGCCGATCTCGCGGTGACGCAGCAGATCGCTGCGCATCCTGCGTATGTCTCCAATCCGTATGCGCAGCCCATCGCATCCAGCGCGCGCGAACGAATTCTCCTGATCGGCACGAGCTTGACGGCAGCGGACATCGTCAACGCGGTCTCGAGCGCCCCCGCCCATACGCCCACGATTCACATGCTCTCGCGTCATGGCCTGGTGCCGCCGCGACAAACGGCGTTTCGCCCCGACGCCTTCAAGGGCGACGGCAACGCATTGCTGCTCGTGGCATCGCAGTCGTTGCGGCAGCTCACGAGCATGGTGCGCCTGCTCGCGCGGGAGGCGGAAGCACAAGGCGGCGACTGGCGCGAAGCAGTGACCTTCGTGCGCAATCTCGCGCCGACGATCTGGCAGCGCCTGCCGCAGCGCGACCGGTTGCGCTTCATGCGGCATTTGCGTGCGCATTGGGACGCGCACCGTCATCGCCTTCCCGCCGAAACGACCGCACGCATCGAAACACTGCGCGAGCGGGGCCGCCTGCACGTACACGCGGGGCGCGTCGTTCAGATGCAGCCGGACGGTGAGCGCATCGCGGTCACGTGGCGCCCTCGCCATTCATCGGGGACGCAGACGGCGACGTTCGATCGCGTCTTCAATTGCACCGGGCCGGACTATGGGATCGAGCGCTCGCGCGATCCGCTGTGGAGCACACTGCTGCGCTACGGGCTGTGCGTGCCCGACGCGCTCGGGCTCGGCCTCAAGACCGGCCCGCACGGCGGGGTCATCGACGCCGACGGTTGGCCGGGCCCGCACCTGTTCTATCTCGGACCGATGCTGCGCGCGGATCATTGGGAAGCAACGTCGGTGACCGAGCTGCGCGCGCATGCGGACAAGCTCGGCACGCTGCTGGCACAGGATCGCAAATGAAGGCGCTGGTGGCGGACGGCGACTCCGATGTACGCGCCTTCATCGAGTTCACATTGAGGCAGGGCGGCTTCGACGTCCGCGGCGCGGCCAGCGGCGCGGCGACATTGGCAGCGTTCGAGGAGGAGCCGCCGCGCCTGTTGCTGCTCGACGCGAACGTGCCCGAAATCGACGGCTTGGAACTGTGTCGCGAGATCCGCCGGCGCTCGAACGTACCGATCATGGTGCTGACGAGGCAGGACCGGGAGGACGACATCGTCGCCGCGTTCGATAGCGGTGCCGACGATTGCGTGCGCAAGCCGTTCAGCCCCCGCACGCTGCTCGCGCGCGCTCGGGCGCTCGTCCGCCGCGCGGAGCCCCTGCACGCGCCGACGCTCGAGATCGGCCGTGCGCAGCTCGACATGGAGCAGCACCTGTTTCGAATCGGCCCGACGCACGAAATCTACGTCACGCCGCTCGAGCTCAAGGCGCTGCACTTGATGATGTCGAGCGCGGGCCGCACCGTCTCCGCCGAGCGCATGATGATGCACGTGTGGAACCGCTCGACCGCACGCGAGCGGCGCACGTTGAAGCAGCTGATCTATCGCTTGCGGCACAAGCTCGAGGCCGATCCGGCGGCGCCGCAGATCCTGCTGACGACACCGGGATCGGGCTACAAACTGAATCTCGATCAGGGCGACTCGCGCGGCTGACGCGGCGCATCCGCGCTGTCGAGATCCGCGGGCGCCGCGAGCGCCGGGTCAGTGAGGAATGACTCGTCCGTCAGGCTGCGCAGGAAGGCGAGCAGGTCCGCTTTCTCCTGCGCCGTCAACTCGAACCCCTTGATGAACGGGCTCTTGCCCGGATTACGGCGACCGTCGCCACGAAATGGCCCCGCGGCGATGACACGCCCGCCGGCCGCATAGAAATCGATCACCTCCGCCAACGTCTCGATGCTGCCATCGTGCATGTACGGCGCCGTGCGCTCGATGTTCCTGAGCGTCGGCGCCTTGAATTTGTAGCGATCGGCATCGTCCTTCGTCACGCGTTGCAAACCGAAATCGAAATCGGGCGCGTGCGGATCGTCGAGGAAGTAGCTGCCCGTGTTGTGGAACGCGCGCGCGTCGACGGCCGCCGACTCGTGCGTCACGAACTGGCTGAAATTGAAGCCGTTGTGACAGTGCGAGCACTCCAGGCGCTCCGACATGAACAGATTCATGCCGCGCAGCTGCGATTCGGTGAGCGCGGCGTCATCGCCGTAGTAGGCGTAGCGATCGAAGGGTGAGCCGAACGAGACCAAGGAGCGGACGAAGCTTGCGATCGCCTTCGCCACATGGTCGAAGTCGATGCGCGCGCCGCGCCCGAAGGCCCGTTCGAACTCGCGCGGATAGCTCGCATCGGCGGCGAGCCGCGCGAGAATTTCCCGTTCGTGGCCAGCGGCATCCATCTCCACCGGCGCGTCCCCGAACAACGGTATCGGGATGTGCTGCTCGATCGTGGCGATGCCGCCGTGCGCCCACGTGAACGTCGCGTTGTAACCGACGTTCGCGAGCGACATCGAATTGCGATGATGCCGTTCACCCGTCGAACCTGTCGACGTCCGCGCGCCCTCGGCGAATGCGTGCGCCTGCTGATGACAGCTGGCGCACGACTGCGCCTGGTTTCCGGACAGCCGGGCGTCATAGAACAGCTTGCGGCCGAGCGCGACCTTCGCGGCGGTCATTGGATTGTCGGCCGGCACGGGCGGCCGCGGAAACCCTGGCGGCAGCTTCCACTGGTACTCATCGCGCGAGGCGCCGCAAGCGCCGATCAGCATCGAGGCAGCGACGATCAGCGCGGCTCGAATCGGCACGCTACGGCGCATGTCCGGCACTCCGTACATCGGCTGGCACTGCGAACCATGTCTGCTCGCAGCCGGCGCCGTTCGCACGCCCCCCGCACTGACCCGTCTCGGCGTTCAACCCGGTCGTCGCGTACACCAATGCGCAAGCAGTTTGCTCGTAGTCTCCCGTGCAGGCGCGCTGCTCGTCCGCGAGCGCCGCAACGACGTCGCCGACGCGCACGCGAATCGGCTGTGTCATGGGGTCGATACCCTCGAGCACCACGTGAATGACGTTCGGCTGTACACAAGGCGCTTGCGGCGGACGCAACGCGGACGCGGAACTGCAACCAGTGCTGCCAAGATGGAATGCCGCTTCGTGCTCGCCGGCCGTGAGATCCAGCCGCAGAAACTTGTAACCGGACTGCCAGCTCCAGAACATCTCAGCGCGATCGAGCGGCGCGCCGGCCGTCAACGGATTCGCATGATTCAGATCGAACGGCACGCCGACACTGAACGCCACGCCTGTATACCGGCGCGGCGGCACGCTGCCCTCGACGATGTCTCTTCGCGCGGGCGCGAGCTCTAGCAACGCGACGCGTTCATGTTGCCAAGGCAATCGGGATGTGAGCGCGAACGAATGCGCCGCGCCCGCCTCGTCCACGAGCCGAATATCGTGAACATAGAACTGCAGCCGCTCGACCGCGGTGCCTTCCTCCAACATGAAGCGCAGCTGAACGTGCTGATCGCGCGGCCCGCAGGCACTCAGCGCTACGCCAACGAGTGGCGCTAGCAGTAACATAGCCGCGCGTCGCGGCCTGCGCGAACAGGGAGATTCGAATGAGAACATCGTTCAGGAATTGTATCGTCGGCGGGCTGCTGTTACTGCCGCTCGTCGCGTGGTCGGACGACGGCAAGCCTCGTTATGTCTCCGGCGCCGGTCAAGACACCGGCGAGTGCCTGAACAAATTCCGACCCTGCCGTACGCTGAGCTATGCGATCGCGCAGGCTGGCAAGGGCGACATCATCTCCGTCGCCGCAGGCAAGTACGAACTCGCGACCGCGCAAGACCTGCACGATCTGCTCATGGTTCAAGGCCGCGTGACTGCCGGATTCGACGACCACACTGGATTCTCCGATCGTAGCGCCACCGATAGAACGCTCCTCATCGGCGTCCCGCCCGAGCTGCGCGAGCGCTTCGAGCAGGCCGGCTTCACGGTCATCACGGATACGAAGGGCTTCTTTGAAACCGAGACCGAGCGTGCCGAGCGCGAGCGCAAGACTTCGCTGGCGACGAAGGTGCGGGCGACGGAGCAGGCGCACAAGGCCGCCCCTTGCACGAACAACGTTTCGGACGGGTATCGCTGCCAAGGCGTGAGCCTGCTCGCGCACCTGCCGCTCGGCGGGCTCGAGCCGAACTCCGCGCGCGGCAACGACGTATGGGGCTTCGTCGATCTCAATACCGGACGCGAATACGCCTTCATGGGACTGCAGAACGGCGTCGCGATCATCGACGTCACGAACCCGACGGCGCCGGAGCAAATCGCGGCGGCCGCGGGCACCAGCACGACCTGGCGCGACATCAAGGTGTATCAACGGTACGACGCGACGGCACGGCGCTGGCGTGCCTATGCCTACGCGACGGCGGACGCGGTGCAGGACTTCCTGATCGTGCTGGATCTGAGCGGCTTGCCGAACGGCGTCGAGCGCGTGAACTTCTCGTCCGATTTTCGCGCGGCCCACAACGCCTATCTGCTGAACGCGGACTACACGTTCGGGCTGGCCCAAAGTGACGCGATTCCGCGGCTCGGCATCTCCGGCAGCAGCGCGGGCTCGCCCGCCGGTAGTCATCGGCTCTATTCGTTGGCCGATCCGCGCGCACCGCGGCTCACCTCGGCGTCCGCCGCCGGCTATTCGCACGATCTGGCGTCGTTCGCCATCAAGGACGCGCGCAAGAATTCAGGCTGCATCCACGCCACGGCGGCCAGCGCCTGCGAGGTTCTGACCGACTTCAACGAAAACACACTCGACGTCTGGGACGTGACCGATCCGACGGCGCCCGTGCTGCTCACCGATCCTGCGCAGAGCGGATACTCGAACGTGGCCTATACGCACTCCGGCTGGTGGAGCGAGGACGGCCGATACGTCTATCTTCACGATGAGCTCGATGAACAGCGCTTCGGCCTGCCCACGACGGTCCGCGTGTTCGACATGGCGAATCTGCGCGCGCCCCGGCTCGCCGGCACCTGGACCGGACCGACACGCGCCATCGATCACAACGGGTATTTCAAAGGCAATCGCTATTACATCTCGAACTACGCCGAAGGGCTCACCGTGCTCGACACGACGAACCCCACCTCGCCCCAGCGCATCGGCTACTTCGACACGTATCCGATCGGCACGCCGGTCGACTTCGTCGGCGCGTGGGGCGTGTATCCCTTTTTTGCGAGCGGAACGATCGCGGTCGGCGACATCAACACCGGCTTGTACTTGCTCAAGAACGAGACGTTGGCATCAGCAAACGGCACGCTCGCGTTCGCCTCGCGTACGGTGACGGGCAGCGAAGGTCAGCGGGCCGTGCTCACCATCACGCGCACGGGCGGGGCCGCCTCAGAGGTGTCGGTCGACATCGAGCTGTTGTACGGCACGGCCAGCGCGGCGGATGCGACGCTTGCAGCCACGCGAGTCACGTGGGCGGCGAACGACCTCGAGCCGAAGACGGTCGAGCTCGAATTGCATGCGGACGGCGCGCACGAAGATATGGAGCTGCTGTTCGCGCGACTGAAGAACCCGCAAGGGGGCGCGACGATCAATTACCCCGAGACGGCCTACGTGTACGTGACCGAGCCCGGCGCCACGAACAAGGTGCGCTTCGTCGAATCGCAATTGAGCGTCGATGAAGGGCGCGGCAAAGCATTCGTCACCGTCGCTCGCAGCGGTTCGCTGTCGGGCGCCGCGCAAGTGAGCTACCGCACGCTGCCGAACACCGCCTACACCGGTTTCACTGCGACTCAAGGCTCGCTGTCCTGGGCGGATGGCGAGGCGGATGCAAAGCTCATTCAGATCGATCTCGACCCTGCCGCGCTGTCGTCCGGTCAAACCGGCACGATCCAGCTCGAGCTCCATAGCGCTGCGAATGCGGCGCTCGAAACCTCGAGCGGCGCGGCGGCCGCGACGCTCACGGCAACCATCAATGTCCGCGGTGAAGGCGCATCGCCGTCTCCCCCACCGCCCCCAGCGAAGAAGAAAGGCGGCGGCGCGATACTTCCATGGTGGCTCGTGCTTCTTGGCGTGATCGGTTGCGCGCGGGTCGCGCGCTTGCGAATGCGAGCCGGGTGATCGAGGGCGCTCACGTCGGCTCGTGTTGTCCGCGCCGTACTCACGCGGCCGACTTGGGCAAGTAGGGGATCGCGCCGGTCGCATCCGTATCGTCGATTGCGTAGAGCACACACTCGCTGCCTTCCTGTCTCGCCCGCGCCAGGGGCGCGTATTCAGGATCCTTGATGAATGCCTGCAGCGCTTCGGACGACGGAAACTGAACCAACGCGACGACGGTGAAATCCGGCTGCGGTCCCTCGATCGCCATGATGTTCGCGCTGCGGGATAGATACTTGCCGCCGTGTCTCGCGACGATCTCGTGAACCTGCGCCGCGTACGTGGGAATCCACCGGTCGTTGGTCACTTTGATGTTCGCTACGAGGAACGTGGTCATCGCGCTCTCCTGTGATGGGGTGGACACGAACGATAGCGCTCGGAACGCGTGAGCGGGATTGATCTAATTTCCCATGAGCACCAGGTCGATCGCAGGCAAACACCGGCCTTTCGAACTCCAGCGTGTCGCACTAGTATCGAGTCGCAACCGTAACGGAGCTCGTGTGATTCGATCGCTCAATATCACTGCGAGACTGGTGGCAATCATCGCAATCGCAGCGATGCCGCTTCGCACCATCCGTGCTGCGGATGCTCCGCCGCGCCTTGCCGTGCTCGATGTCGAGCTGACGGGTGATCTTGGGGGACCACAATTCGCGTCCGAGCATGAGGCGCGATTGAAAATGGCCAGCGCGCGACTGCGTGAGGATCTCGAGCGAAGCGGCTTGTATCAGGTGCTCGATATGACACCGGCGCAAGGCTCCATCGACCGCCTTCGCGACCAGCACCGCTACCTGCATGACTGCGGCGGCTGCGATCTCGATATCGGACGCGAGCTCGAGGCGGACCGCGTGCTCGTGGCCTGGGTGTATCGAATGAGCGGCCTCATCCTGACGCTGACCTACGAGCTGCACGACGTCGCGACGGAACAGATCGCGGCGCGCAAATCGTTCGATTTCAGAGGCGATAACGATCAGGCGTGGACACACGCCATCGACTACATGGTGCGCGACATGAAGTCCGAGGGCGCGAAGTAGCGGGGTACTGGGTGCAGCGTCCTGAGAGCGCACGCAGCGGACCGAAGCTCAGCGCTCTTTCCGCGCACGCCGTTGCAGCAACGCCCGCACCATCACGACGACGATCAACACATTGACGGCGAAGATCAGGACGCTCAGCACATCGAAGCGCTGGCTGAGGTGATAGATCTCGAAGGGCAGGTAAATCCCACCGCCGGTCGCCGCGATCCATTCCGCCCACGAGCGTCCTTTCCACAATCCGAAGGCCTCCACGAACCGCAGCAAGGCGTAGCAGCCTGCCCCGCCCGCAAGCAACCAGAGGTGCGCGTCATGCAAGCGAGTGGCCGCCTGGATGAAGATGTGCGGGTAGTTCTGCGCGGGATTCAGATGCGAGTGCCTCGCGAGCTCGTCCGCGAGGGGCTGCA
>JAEYXD010000218.1 GCA_023428645.1 Pseudomonadota bacterium | reverse complement strand
GCACGACACTGTGGAACGAGGCCATGCCGCTCGTTCGCTATCGCACCGGCGATCTGCTGCGCCTGCCCTGGAACTACGGCGAGGCCGAGCGTGAGCAAGTCGCGTTCGGCATGTCGGCGTTCGAGGGCGTCATCGGTCGCGATCAAGAAGTGCTCTACGCTCCCGACAAGATGCGCGTGCTCACCGGCATCGATCACATTCAGCGCGAGGTCGAGCACATCGTGCGCATTCAGGTCGTGCAGGATGCGCTCGATCAGGTGTTGATTCGTGTCGTGCCGGCGCGCGGCTTCAATGAGCTCGATCAGAAGCGGCTGGAGCGCAATGCGCGGAACAAAATCCCGCGCTCGATCGATCTGCGCATCGAAGTCACCGAAACACTCGAACGCACCCAACAAGGCAAGACGCCGTTCGTCATCCATCGCCCCGCGGTTCGCGAGGCGGTCGAGCGGATGAAAGAGGGCGGATAACTCGCGTCCATGCAGCGACTGAGCTGGTACGTACATCGACTGCGACGCATGTCGCCCGCCGAACTGTGCTATCGCGCCGTGCAGATGAGCCGCGCGCATGCGTCGCGTTTCGTCGCGTCGAGCGCCGTTCCCGGGCCGCATCCGGCCGGCAGCGCATCGTTCATTCATGTGGACGTGGGTCTCGCGCCCGCGCCGTACGTGCAGCGCGCGGAGCGCATTCTCGCCGGCCGCTACACGATCTTCGATCTCGACGATTGCGCGCTCGGCGCGCCGCCGCACTGGAATCGCGACCCGCTCACGGGCCGTGAGGCGCCGCTGCAGCATGCCGCGACGCTCGATTACCGGGACGAGCGCATCGTCGGGAACATCAAATATCTATGGGAGCCGAGCCGGCACCTGCACATCCCGACGCTCGCGCAGGCCTATGTGCTCAGCGGCGATAAACGCTACGTGCAGGCCCTGCGGGCGCACGTCGATTCGTGGATCGCGCAATGTCCGCCCGAGCTCGGCGCACATTGGACGAGCTCGCTCGAGCTCGCGATCCGGCTCATCAACTGGAGCATCGCGTGGCAGCTGCTCGGCGGCTACGACTCGGCGGTCTTTGGCGGCGATGAAGGTCGCGCATTCCGCGAGCGTTGGCTGCAATCCATCTATCTGCAGACGCGCGCGATCACGCGCAAGCTCTCGCGCTTCTCCTCCGCGAACAATCACTTGATCGGCGAGGCCGCGGGCGTGTGGATCGCCGCGACGACCTGGGATCACTGGCCCGAGATGCGCCGCTGGGGCAGCCGCTGCAAGGCCATCCTCGAGGCCGAATTCCTGAAACAGAACGCGGCCGACGGCGTGAACCGCGAGCAGGCCTTCTCGTATCAGCAGTTCGTCCTGGATTTCGGCCTGATCGCGGGTCTGGCCGCGCGAGCGGCGGGCCAGGATTTTTCGACGGAGTACTGGACGCGCATCGAAGCGATGATCGACTTCCTCGCGTGCATGATGGACGTCGGCGGCCACGTGCCGATGATCGGCGACGCCGATGACGGCTACGTCACGGACCTGGGGCTGCGGCAGGATACGAACGACAGTTATCGCTCCTTGATCGCGACCGGTGCGGTGCTATTCGAGCGCGCCGATCTGGCGCGCAAAGCCGGCCGCTTCGATGACAAGTCGAGCTGGCTGTTTGGCCGCGCCGGTCAGCGCACGTTCGCCGCGCTGCTGGCGCAAGCGCCGTCGCGCTACACCGGCAAGCGCGCGTTTCCCGTCGCGGGCTATTACCTGCTGGGCGACCGCTACGAGACGCCGGACGAAGTGAGAATGGTCGTCGACGCGGGGCCGCTCGGATACCTGAGCATCGCGGCACACGGCCATGCCGATGCGCTGAGTGTCGTGCTCAGTGTCGGCGGCGAGGAAGTGCTCGTCGATCCCGGTACCTACGCGTACCACACGGCGCCGCAGTGGCGTCGATACTTCCGCGGCACGCGCGCACACAACACAGTACTCGTCGACGAGCGCGATCAATCGGATCAAAGCGGCAACTTCATGTGGTCGCGGCACGCGAACGCGCGCTGCACGGAATTCATCGATGAGCTGCCCGTGCAGCACTTCGCCGGCGAGCACGACGGCTATCAGGTCTTGCGCGATCCGCTGACGCACCGGCGCGAGATTCAGTACGACGCGAGCAAGCGCACGTTCACGATCATCGACACGCTGGCATGCAAGTCGCGCCACACCGTGCGCCTGCATTGGCATTGCGCCGAGGCGCTGCAACCCGTGCTGACGGACAAAGAAGTGATACTGGCCACCGATCGCCACCGCGTTCGAATCGTGGCCGAGCGCGCGCCGGATCGGGTCTTTCCATTTCGAGGCGGCGCGGCCCACGAGGGCGGCTGGATTTCGCGCGGGTTCGGCCGCAAGGAACCGGCGACGACCGTCGCGTGGGAGTCCGCGATTGAGGGAACGACGGTACTCAAGACATATATATGTATCGAGGATGATGAGCCGGTGCGTCCAGGTCGCGAGGCCCGGGGCTGATTGCGCGGCGGTCGAGGCGCATAATCCGTCGCCCGACTTGCACTGACACCCCATGCCCGCCGAACCCACGCAAAGCACCGCGCACGTCGTCATGATTCGCCCGGCGAACTTCGCCAGCAATCCGGAAACGATTGCCTCGAATCGCTTTCAGACGGCCGCTGCCGATCGCGATCCCGCCGGGATTCAGCGGGCGGCGCAAGCGGAGTTCGACGCGCTCGTGGACGCATTGGCAACCGCGGGGGTCGAGGTTCACGTGTTCGAGGACACACCGGCGCCGCTCAAGCCGGATGCGGTCTTTCCGAACAACTGGTTCAGCACGCATCGCAACGGCATCGTCGTGCTGTACCCGATGCTCGCGCCGAATCGGCGACTCGAACGCCGTCTCGATATCATCGAGTCGCTGCACGCGCGGGACGGCTTCCACGTCCATGCGACGGTCGACATGACCGGGCGCGAGCTCGAGGACAAGTTCCTCGAAGGCACGGGCAGTCTCGTGCTCGACCGCACCCATCGCATCGCGTATGCCTGCTTGTCGCCGCGGACCGATCTCGACGTGCTCGGCGAATTCGGCCAGCGGCTGGATTACGACATTGCGGCGTTCGACGCCGCCGATGCGAACGGCGCGCCGATCTACCACACCAACGTGCTGATGTCCGTCGGCACCCGCTTCGCGGCCGTGTGCTCGGCGGCCATCGAGGAGTCGCGCCGCGCGGCCATCGTGACACTGCTGGAAACGACGGGTCACACGATCGTGGACTTGAGCTTCGAGCAGATGCATGCGTTCGCGGGCAACATGCTCGAACTGCGCACGCGCGAGGGCGGCGTGGTGATCGCCATGTCCGAGACGGCGCTGCGGTCGTTGAATGCCGCACAGCGTGCGACGCTCGAGTCGTGCGGTGCCATCGTCGCCGTACCGATTCCCACGATCGAGCGGCTCGGCGGCGGCAGCGTCCGGTGCATGATCGCCGAGATCTTCCTCCAGCAGCAGCCCTAGTCTCCCGTGCTCGAATCCGGGACAATCCGGCCCCATGCTGGAACTCGGCTTCAAATCGCTGCTCGCGTACTTGCTCGGCTCCCTCATCGGCAGCCTCATCGTCGGTCAATTGCGCGGCGGCGTCGACATACGCACCCTGGGCAGCGGCAACGCGGGCGGCACGAACGCGTTGCGCACGCAAGGCCTCGGCTTCGCCATCTGGGTGATGCTGATCGATATCGGCAAGGGTTGGGTCGCAACGGCGTTGCTCCCGGCAATCGCGTTTCCCGGCATTGGCATCGATTCGACGGTCTCGCGTGAATGGCTCACGGTGGCCTGCGCGACCGGCGCCGTGCTCGGACACGTCTATCCGGTGTGGTATGGATTCAGGGGCGGCAAGGGCGCGGCGACGCTGATCGGCGTGCTCGTCGGCATCGCGCCGACCGCGGTGGCTCCGCTGCTGGCGGTGTGGATCGTGGTCGTGATGCTCACGGGCTTCGTCGGTTTGGCCACGATGCTCGCGGTTGCCGCCTTCCCGATCTATCTCATGCTCACGCGCGAGGAGCCTGCCATCGCCTATCTCGTGTTCGGCGTCGCCATGGTGGTCTTTGTCTGCTACACGCATCGCGCGAACATCGAGCGCATGCTCTCCGGGACGGAAAATCGTGCGCAGCGGTTGTGGCTGCTGCGGCCTCGTTGATCTCGATGGCGCGCGATCCGAACGCACTCGCCAATGCGCGCCGTCAGCGCTTGCTCGTCTTGTTGAGCGATGGCGCGTTCCATTCGGGTGAAAAGCTCGCGAAGCGGCTGCGCATCTCGCGCGGTGGCGTGTGGAAGATCGTGAGCGCGTTGCGTGAGCTCGGCATCGAGATCGAATCCGTGCCGCGCCAGGGCTATCGCCTGCCGCGCGCGGTCGATCTTTACGACAAGGACGCGATCCTCGAGGCGGCTTCGCCGCAGGCGCAGCAGGCGCTGGTGCGAACGGACGTGCTGTTGACCGTCGATTCGACGAATCGCTTCGTCACCGATCTCGGCGAGGAGCTGCAAGCGGGCCGTGCGCAGCTCTGTGTCGCGGAGCTGCAGAATGCCGGCCGGGGCCGGCGCGGCCGCAGTTGGATGGCGCCGTTCGGTTCGGGGATCTGCATGTCGTTCGGCTGGCAGTTCGCCGAGGCGCCGCCGACGTTCTCGGCGCTCAGTCTCGCGGTGGGAGTTGCCGTCGTAACCGCGCTGCGCTCGCTCGGCGCCGCTGACATCGCCCTCAAATGGCCGAACGATCTCGTGTGGCAGGGTCGCAAGCTCGGTGGCATCTTGATCGAGATGCGCGCGGAAGCGGAAGGGCCGGCGCACGTCGTCATCGGCATCGGCATCAACGTGCGCATGCCCGCGGCGATTCGCTTGCAGCTCGCCGAACAGCGGGCCGCCCTCGTGTCCGATCTTCACGACATCATGCAAGAAGGTACGCCGAATCGAAATGTGGTCGTGGGCGCGGTGGCGAGCGAGCTCGTAGCGATGCTGCGGCAATTCGCCCTGGAAGGCTTCGCGCCGTTCGAGCGCGCGTGGCGCAGCCTCGACACGCTCGCGAACGCGCCGATCAAGGTGATCAACGGCACGCAAACGACGCTCGGGATCGCGCGCGGCGTCGATGCGGACGGCACGCTGATCGTCGACGTCGATGGCGACCTGCGCAGGTTCGCGTCGGGCGAGGTGAGCGTCCGTTCGATGGGAGGGCGCTAGCGATGACGCTGCTCATCGACATCGGCAACACGAGGATCAAGTGGGCGGTGCTTGCCGGCGGCGAGTTGACGCATCAGCACGCCACCGCGCACAACGCGTGGACGGCGCAGGACTGCGCGGCCGCGTTTGGCGCGTTGCCGCAGCCGCGGCGCATCTTCGTCAGCAATGTAGGCGGCGAGCGCATCGGCGCCCTCGTGCGCGAGGGTGCGATCTCGCTTTGGGGTGTAGAGCCGACGTTCGTCCAATCGAGCGCGGAGGCGGCCGGGGTGCGCAACGCCTATCCCGATGTGTGGCGGCTAGGTGTCGATCGCTGGGTCGCGATGATCGGCGCCTATGCGATGCATCACTGCGCTGTGTGCGTCGTGAGTATCGGGACGGCCGCAACGATCGACGGGGTCGATGGCAGCGGCCGTCATCTCGGCGGCGTGATCGTGCCGGGGCCCGACCTCATGGTCGAAAGCCTGCTGAAAAACACCAGCGGCATCGCGCGGCGTGCGGAAACCGGCCACATCGGCACGGATGTGTTTGCGAACAATACGCTCGGCGCGATTCACCAAGGCGCACTGAACGCGGTGGCCGCGCTCGTCGAGCGCGCGGCCGCGTCCATGGAGGCGAAGTTGGGCGAGCAGCCACGGCTCGTGCTGACAGGAGGAGCGGCGAAGGAGGTAGGGCGGTTGATACGTTTGCCCTACGTGGCGACTCCAGATCTGGTCCTGCGTGGGCTGGCCGTCATGGCGGAGAATGCTGCTGCCTAGGGCGGTGCCGCGCTCATGTAGAATGCGCCCGCTTGAGATCGAGAACGAGGCGCCGATGAATACCTGGAAACGATGCGTCCTTGCACTAGGCATGCTGAGCTTCGGCGGTTCCGTGCTCGCCGCGGATGTCGCGGCGGGACGAGCGACGGCCCAGGCGAAATGCGCGCAATGCCATGAAGCGGACGATTGGGAGGGCGAAAGCGCGGCGTCGCTGGCCAGCCTCATGCGTGACATCGTCGCTGGCAAAGTGAAGCACAAGACGAAGCTCGATCTGACGCCGACGGAAATCGAGAACATCGCCGCGTATTGGGCAGCGGGGAAGAAGTAAAGCTCGACGAGCCCGCACCCTCATCACACCGCCGCATGCGCGCACTGTCTTTGCTGCTGATCCTTTGCAACGCACTGTATCTGGTGTGGTCGCAGCTCATCGACGTGCACATCAATCCGCTCGATCGCGGCCCCGTGGCGCGTGCGAACCCGCCGCCGCGGATCGTGCTCGCGCGTGAAGTGCGCAAGGACCCGGAGCAGGCGACCGCTGCTGTGGAAGAGGCGCCGCCGGCGGAGCCCGTGGCCGTAGCCACGGAAGGCAGCGCGTTCGGTTGCACGAGCGTGGGGCCCTTCGCGAATCTGTCCGAGGCCTCGCAGGCGCAGGCGGCGCTGCAGGCCGAGGGCTTCTCGCCGCGGCAACGGCTCGAGCAAGGCGAGTTGTGGGTTGGGTACTGGGTCAGCGTGCAGAATTTCGCGAACCGTGATGCAGCCGAAGAGGCGCTGCAGCGTCTCGCGGATGCGGGCATCACCGATGTGTATTTGATGCCCGGCACCGAGCCGGCGAACGTGCTGTCGCTGGGCGTGTTTTCGGACTTTCAACGGGCGCAGCGCCGGCTTCAGGAGGCGCAGCGGCTGGGATTGCAGCCGCAAATCGACGATCGCAAGCGGGCGGGTTCGGTGTACTGGATCGATGCCGACCTCAAGGAGACCGGCCAGGCGATCGACACGAGCATTTTCCAGACGGACCCGCGCAAGATCATGCGGCTGGAATTGCGGGCGTGTCCGGGAGAGGAAGAAGGGTAGGACGCGGCCGGGATTCCCGCCGACGCCGTGCGGATTTTCCAGGCATGCGCGGGTAGGGGCTGGCGGTCGTGCTTCTTCGGCGCCGACGCACTACAATTTGCGCCCGCGGCGGAAGCCACCAGGTCTACCCGCCGCTTATGTTTGCGCCGTGCCGGCTTAGCACAGTTGGTAGTGCATCTGATTTGTAATCAGAGGGTCGGGGGTTCGAGTCCCTCAGCCGGCACCAGTTTCACTTCCAGGCACGTTCGTGCACTTCCGCTGGGGTGGCCTAAACCTCAGAAAGCACAGCCATCTACGGTGTGCGCATCACGAAGGCTCCGTGCGGTGAAACTCGTCGCGCCCGCGATGCTGCATCCGGCTCGGCCTCACGTGGGTCGGTACTTCGTTCCGCTACTTTCGACGTGGGGCAGCGGGCAGTAGCGGCCTTATGATCGATTCGGCAAGCTCCAAGCACTCACCGAAATCCATCGCATCGCCGATGACATCGATCTCCGCGAACTCGCGCTTAAGCACGTCCTTGCGGTCCGAGAGTGCCTCCAAGAAAGCGGCGCCGTGACGCGCGAAGCAGGGTCCTGCCGCCTGCAACTGTTTCGGCTCCGCCTTTGCAACTGCGCACAGATCGAACAGGTCTCGACCCTTCGCGCGATCGCCACGATGCCACATCTTCTTGGCGATGATCTCCGCGGACGTCTCCACGCGAATCATCCGTCCTCGGTAGTCGATCATTTCGTGCGGAACGTCGGTCAATGACGCGCCGATGATCACATCGATCTCGCCATCGGGCAGGAACAGCTTGATAAATTCCGCTGCTTCTTCGTAATCCGCGCTGATGTCCTCGGCGGCATCGCTCAGCCTCGGGTTGACGTACCCCAGGTACTGCGGATCTGGGACAAACAGGTCGATGTCTTTGCTCCGGCGATGTCCGAGCCGCAGCATAAGGACTGTGCCGCCACCGAATGACCACGGAGCACCGGGGACTTCTCGCTCCAGATGCGCCATCAGTTTCAGGGCACGGCGAAATAGTCGCGCCCAAACTCCCGGCTGTTCGAGATCGAGCCCACTCATTCCCAGATCGGGCGCCGGCTCTTCACCTGATGCGCGAGACTGCGGTAGTTCTTCCAAACAGTTTCACGACTGAGGTTCGATTCCTCGTGGAGTTGTTCAGCGACCGCTCCCAGCAGCGACGCCGGTGCATCGTCCAGCAAGGAAGAAACATGCGGCACGTATTTTTCAGGCATCTGACCCGTCGCCAGAATTCGCTTCAAAGTTGTCGGGGCAATACGCTTCTTGTAGCTCACGCTTGCAGTGGCTGCGGCACGCACGAGCGGGCTCATTCGAGTCCGCACTACACGACTGGCGTTGCCTGCGTCGACGCGGAGCATCAAGCCCAGCACTGACGCGAGCCGTTCGGCCTTGTTGAGGCCCAGGTCTGGAGCGGCACCCGTCTCGATCTGATTTACGGTCTGTCTGGACAGGCCGCTAAGGGCCGCAACTCGCGCCTGGCTCAAGCCCATTTCGGTGCGCCGTGTCCGCAGGGCATTGCCGAGTTCGTGGATCGTACTCATGTGGGCATGGTAGGCCTCGCGAGCCGGATGTCAAATATATGCGACAAAATCGAGATTTGGCTTGAGGCGGGGGGCTGTAGATCCAGCGTCGGACGATGTCCACGCCGCGTGGACAATGGTCAATTCGTGGACAAGTGCCCTGTGCATAGTCATAGATCCGTAGGCATGCAGACTATTTGATTTGGGTCATGGCGAGCGGGGATCTCTGCGGGTCGTTTATGTATTCGTACGCCCCTGGCGGGCGATTTTTGGAGTATGCGGGCAATTTTTTGAATCGAAGCCGGAGGCCAAGGGGGAGGGGCATGGTTCGTCCCGGGGCCTCACTGATCATTTACGCAGACCGTGGTCCCTCAATTCCCGCCATGACAATTGTCGCTTGGAAACGGCATAGAGAGTGTCCGACCCATAGAGCTTGATACGTTCGTCACGCTCGTCGAGCCCGGAGATCGTGCGCTTCAACACCGCGTCGAAGCGCGCCTCCGGATTGCGGCTCCCCTTCTTCTGCCCGTTCACGAATAGGATGGTCACGGACTCGCGCGGCAAAGGTGCGACCTTCACTTCGAACCATTCCCCAGCGAGCTGCAGGAGCTGAGTCTCAGCGTCGAGAACACGGCGTCGCGAGTCGATCTCCGCTTGCTTTGATTGCTCGCGCTCTTTCCAACGCCGACGCCAGGAGCGGTAGTTCTTGTTGACGCGGATCAGTCCTGTTCGCGGATCGACATACAGTTCCTGAGTAACGTTGCCGTCGCTGTACAGGTGATGAGTCAGGTCAACGAGCCGACCACTCTCGCGTAGCTCGACATGGATCGCGATGAAGTCGTCGATGTGTTGATAAATGTGCTGCTGTACGGTGCTGCGCCGATCGATGTTCTGCGCGATCTCGCTGTACACCTTGTTCCACGGACGCCCCACCTGCGAGCGCAGATAGCGCTGCAGCGGATTGAGGTTCTCATTCAGGGAGCGGTAGCCGTAGCCCGCGCGCATGCCGAGATGCTGCGGGCCTTCGATGGCATCGCGTCGTCGCGCCGCTTCTGCGTCCCTGTACTTGTGACGCCGCGGTCGCTCGACAATGACCTTAAACATATCCTCGCGCATATCCAAAGGCTCCAGAGAGCAAAAAGCCCTCGACAAGAAGTCCTGCCGAGGGCTTAGAGCGCTCGGCCTGATGAAATCGCGCACGATTCATCAGGCCCGTGAACCTGGAATCAGCGCGTGAGAGTTTGATGAGTCGCTTTCGTCAAAGTCCGCATGAGGCGCTCCAAAAAATGAGCCGCGCAGGATACTTATTGAGAGATCAATGTCAAGAACCGCGCCTTCATTTACCGCGCGTTCGTTCTCGGATTCGTCACGACCGCTTTGCCGATCGCGATCAGCATCGGTTGAACGACGAGTGTGTTCGTTAAATGGAACATCGATGTTCCTCATATCGAACATCGATTGGTCGGCCGAGCTTGTGCTTGGTCAGTTCTTCAGCCGAACGCCCGGCCGCGCGAGGCGTCCATAGGTTCCTACCTGTCAACGAACGGCCTGGCCATAGCCGACCTTTTGCTCGGTAGCTAGGCAAGCTCGAACCCGCTTCGCGGGCCACAGCGTGCAGCGATGTCTTGGCAGAGGTGCTCGTCTGCGGACTTGCGCGTCATTTGGCATCGCTACCCCCTCTCCCTATTGGCGCAACATTCGTGCGCGCATACCTTGAGCGCAACTGCCGGCGGCGGCGCAGCGAACGTTCATCAGCACTCGCAGCGACGGGAGCAGCATGCACTTGGAAGCCATCCATCCTTCGGACCCCCGAGCGCTGCTGCAGGTGCGCACTGGCCGGCAGTGAAGATGGTCGATGCGCGGCGGTGCGACGACAATTCGATGGTTCGCCGCGATCATCGTGCTGGCGGTAGCGTCGCTGGCTGCGGCAGAGCCGCTGAGCTTCTCGAACGCGGCGGACCGTCTGTCTCTCGCGCCCACGCAGCGAGCGGCGGAATCACGTTTGTCGCAAGCGCAGGCACAGTCCGAGGCTGCGAGTGGACTCGGGCTGCCGAACTTCGACCTCGGCGGGCAGATCGTACGCATCAAGGATCCGATAGAGGTCAACTTCGCGCCGCTCAACGCGATGCTGGAGCAGTTGCTGCCAGGCGCGATCCCGCTGCCCAATCCGGTGCTGCAGCAAGACTTGTTCGCGGCCGCCGAGGCAGGCCTCCGCTGGCCGCTGTTCACGGGTGGGCGCGCCACCGCGGCGCGTGAAGCCGCGCATCTCGGCGCCGCCGCGGCGCAGTGGGGAAGCACTGTCGCAAGTGACGCATTGTTCGTTGAGCTGCTGACGCGCTATTACGCGGTCACGGTTGCGCAACAGGCGGTCGATGTTCAGGAGGCGCTGCTGAATGGATTGCGCCTCCACGATCGCAACGCCCGTTCCCTCTACGACAACGATCAGATCTCGCGTACCGAACGCCTCGCCGCCGAAGTGGCATTGGCGCAAGGCGAGCAATCCATGTTGAGTCGCAGGCACACGCTGACGCTCGCGAATAGCGCGCTTGCCAGCTTGCTGTCGCTGTCCTCGCCGCTCGATCCGGTCACCGAGCTGACCGTGCCGCGTTTGGACGCACCGCTGAGCGCGCTGCAAGCCGATGCCGAAGCTTCCAATCCGGCGCTCAAGCAACTCGACAGCTTGCGCGCGCAGGCCGAGCAGGGCGTGCGGGCTGCGAAGGGCGAATATCTGCCGACCGTGGAGCTGGTCGGCGTGTACAGGGTGGGTTCGTATCAATTGCCCGAACTGCTGCCGCGATGGATCGCGGCCATCAATATCAGCGTGCCGGTGTTCGATGGCGGCATCCGGCGCGGCCGCGTTGGCGAAGCGCGCGCCAAGCTCTCCGAGGCCGGCGCGCTGCATGCCAAGGCAGCGGAGGAGCTGCACCTTCTGGTGGAGCAGCGCTATCTCGCCTACCAGGATGCGCTCGAACGCATCGCGGTAAGCGATCGAACGATCACTCTGACAGATGATTCCTTGCGCTCGCAGCGCCTCGCTTTCGTCGAAGGCGTCGGTCGCAGCGCCGATGTTGTCGATGCGGAGAACGCGGCGGCGGGCGCGAAACTCGCGCGACTTGCCGCTCGTTACGACGCAGCCATCGCCTATGGCACATTGATGCTCGCGGCTGGACGCCGCGAGCAGGCCGAGAATTTCTTCCGCAACGCTCCGACTCGTGCGCCACCGACGCCATGAGAACTCCGGCCCCTCGACTGCGCTGGCTGCTGCTGTGCGCATTGGTCGTCGCCGCTTGCTCGCGCGAGCCATGGGTGGAAGGGCGCGTTGAAGTGAATCAGTTCCAAGTCGCTTCCAAGTATCCGGGCCGTGTGTCGAAGCTCTACGTGAAAGAGGGCGATGCGGTCGTGACAGATCAGTTGCTGCTGACGATCAGCAGTCCGGAGGTGGTCGCGAAGGGTGAGGGCGCGGACGCACTGGTCAATGCCGCGAAAGCCGAGCACGACAAAGCCAAGGCGGGTACGCGCGAGCAAGAGATTCAGCAGGCGCAGGCTGCCGCCGCCGCGGCGCGCGCCCAGCAGAATCTTGCGGATGTGACTTACGACAGAATGAAGCGTCTCTTCGAAGAGGGCGTCATTTCTCGGCAGCGTTACGACGAGGCCGCTGCCGCCCGGGACGAAGCCCATCAGGCCGCCGTGGGCGCGGATGCATTGCTGAGCATGGCGCGCGCGGGCGTCCGCAAGCAGGACATGGAAGTCACGGTAGCGATGGTCAACGAGGCGGAAAGCAAGCGCCAGGAAGCGGCGGCGGCGCTGGCAGGGTTGCAGCTCAAGTCGACCGTGAACGGTCAGGTCGTGCAGCGGCTGCTGGAAGAAGGCGAGGTCGTCGCGCCCGGGTATCCGATACTCGTCATCGCGCGTCTGGACGATGCCTGGGTGTCGTTCAATGTGAGGGAAGACAAGCTTCGCGATTTGCAGATCGGCGATACGTTGCCGGGGCGCGTGCCGGCGTTGAACGATACGGACGTGGAGCTGCGGGTGTACTACATCTCGGCGCTCGGCGATTTCGCGACCTGGAATTCGACGCGCGACCTCGGCAGCTTCGATTTGCGCACGTTCGAGGTGAGGGCGCGGCCGACGGCTCGATTGGCGGGTTTGCGTCCGGGCATGACGGTGCTGGTGGCGGGATCGTCCTTCGGGCGCCGCTGATCGCGATGACAAGACCCACGGATGCGCTGCTTGCGACGATGCGACGCGAGTTGGCACGCATCCGCGCGGATCGGCTGACGCGCTGGCTGATGCTGTGGTTACCCATCATCGGATGCGTGCTGCTGGTGTGGATGTTCTGGCCAGGCACGATCACCGAGCTGCCGGTACTCCTCGTCGACAACGACAACAGTGCGCAATCACGTGCGCTGGCGAGCGCCCTCGATGCTACGCCTGCCGCTCGCATCACCGAGCGAACGATCGACATGCGCCAGGCTGCGGCCGACGTGCTGGGCGGCCGGGCCTACGCCGTGATCGAAATACCCGCGAGATTCGAGCACGATCTGTTGCGGGGCGAGCAGGCCACCGTCTCCTTGCTGGTGAATCAGCAGGCGCTGCCCGCGGCCAACGCGATCACGACGGCGATCGAGGCCGCGGTGGCGGCACGCTCGGCCACGCTTGCGGCCGATCTGCGTATGCGGCAGGGAACGCCCGAGTACGCCGCCATCGCGGCGTCACAGGTCATACGCACGCAGATCCATCCGCTGTTCAATCCCGGCATCGACTACGCCGCCTTCCTGGCGATCGCGCTCGTCACGGCGACGCTTCACAGCTTCGTGATCATCCATGCGGTGATGGCGTTCGGGACCGAGCGTCGCGATCGAACGGTGCCGCGCTGGGCTGAAGTGGCGGGCGGCAGTCCTCTCATAGCGTTCGTCGGCAAGCTGGCGCCGTTGATCCTCTGGTGGACCGTTTTCGGTTTGGCGGTGATGCTCGGAACCTTCGCGGCGTTCGGCATGCGCGGCCCTGCAAGCCTGCTCGTGTACTGCTGCGGTTTCCTACTCCTCGTGTTGGCATATCTCGTCATCGGCGTGTCGATGGCGCTATGGTTTCCGCGGTTGCATCTGGCGGCTTCGGCGGCCAGCTTGATCGCCGCTCCGGCGATCGCCTTCTGCGGTCTGACCTTTCCGCTGGGCGCGATGCCGTTGGGAGGCTGGCTCATCGGTCAGATGCTGCCGCTCACGCACTTCCTTGATCTGCAGGTTGCGCAGGTCATCATGCGCACGCCGGCGTCGTACGCATGGCCGCAGCTGCTGCAATTGACGGCCTTCTGCGTGGGGTTCGCGGTGCTCGCACTCTTCGGCATGCGAAGATGCGTACGTCGTGAAGCATCGTTATGAGCGCCTTCAGACGCGGGATCGATCTCGAGTGGCAGGCCATCCGGCGCGAGCCGGCGGCTCTCCTGCTGCTCGTCGCGGCGGTGGTCTTCTACAGCCTCGTGTATCCGCTGCCGTATGCGCCACAGCTGTATCGCGACATTCCGATCGCCTCGGTCGACGCGGACGGCAGTGCGCTGAGCCGGCAGTTGCTGAGTTGGGTCGATGCCACCGAGGAAGTGAAGATCACTCGCACCTCGATGAGCATGCAAGCCGCGCGCGCGGCCCTCGAGCGCGGTGAGGTGCTCGGCATCATCGAGATTCCCGCGCGATTCGAGCGCTCTGTGCAACGTGGAGATTCTCCAGCCGTCGGCATCTATGCCAACGCCGGGTACCTGCTCGCGTACAGCGAGATCAGCACGACGCTGAGCGAAGTCGTGCAGGCGCTCTCCACGAAGCTCGAGCTCGGTCAGATCGAGCTTCGCGGCACACCGCTTGCCGCGGCGATTGGTCAGCAGGCGCCTCTACGCATCGGCGTCGTCGAGCTGTTCGATCCGAAAGCCGGTTATGCGAACTTCGTCGTGCCTGCGGTGCTGATGGTGGTCCTGCAGCAAACGTTGCTGATAGGCGTTGGAATGCTGTGTCAGTCGCGACAGGGACACGCGCCACGGAGCGTGCTGCCCGGCATAGGGTGGGCCTTGGGCCGCGCACTACCTTATCTCATGCTGTACGCCGTGCACTTCCTGTTCATCTTGTGGGTCGTCTACCCCATCTATGACGTGCCGCATCGCGGCTCGGGACCGGTGCTGGCTGTCGTGATGCTCCTGTATATCGGGGCGTCGGTGCTGTTGGCGCTCGTTCTCTCCGAATTGTTCGCGGATCGCGACGCCGTGCTGCCGGTGATGTTGTTCACCTCTCTGCCGATCGTGTTCCTGTCTGGCTTCAGCTGGCCCACGCAAATGATTCCGGAACCGGTCCGCACGCTCGCATTGTTGTTGCCGAGTACCTCCGGGGTTGCTGCTTTCGTGCGCGCCAATCAACTCGGCGCACATCTGTTCGAGCTTCGCGAGCCGCTGTTGCAGCTCGCCGGCCTGTGCTGTCTGTATCTTGCCGCGTTGGTGCTGCTCCAGCGCCGCTCCGCGACGGCCCCGGTGACTGAGACGCGAGGCGTGGACTCGGGCCCGCGAGCGACAGATTGATCTCGCGCCGAGCGGAAGAGCGCTCATTGAATTGTTCAACGGTCGCTCGGTCACGTAGTTAAAAGCCGCACATGTAACCTAAACGCGCGCCGGTTCGTCTGCGAGCGGAGACAGCTTACGGCGACCGATTCTGTCGAATGCCGCGCTATGTTAACGATTCATGGTCGCCGGGCCGGATTTCTTCTCGGGATTGAGAGACGTTCGGCATCACATCGTCGCGAGCTGTACCATTGTTGATGTTGAGCTACGTCTTACGTTCAACATCGTTAACGAAAACGATTCATGGCAACGACGGACGGGGAGTTCCGGGCGCATCGACAAAGCGAGTTCCCGCGCGTGCGGTTCAAGTGCGCGTCGGTTCGTTGCCATAGCAGGACGCTTCTATCCTTCTGATCGATACTCGGGAAAACCAAGTGCACGTATATTTCCGCGCGGCGACGCTCAAAGTCGCTGCTGCTCTCATGATGGGCGGCATGCTTGCTGGCTGTGGCACAGGTTCATCGCCGGATGCCCCACAAAACCCGCCGAGCCCAGCGCCGCAGGATCCTGCGCCCGATCCAGACCCGACACCAGACCCGACACCGGATCCGACACCGGACCCGGATCCGACACCCGATCCCGGCCCAAATCCGAATCCCCCAGGGCCAAATCCGGATCCCGATCCAAATCCGAATCCTGATCCGGACCCGAATCCGAACCCAGATCCAGATCCAAACCCGGATCCGGATCCCAATCCGGATCCAGGTCCGGACCCGGAGCCTCAGCCTCCGGCGTGTCCAGCGCCTTCCGCGCCGGGCACCCCTGCCGTGTTCGCGCCTGCAAGCGCGCCGGGGGCGGTTGATCTATCAATGGACGGGGCGAAAGCGACGTTCAAGGCCAGCACGGCGACGGGTGTGCGCTCCACGATCGCGTTGACGCAAGGTCCGGACAGCTTCTATTACTTCGAAGTCGAGCGGAATCCTTCGGGCTTCAGCCTTGCTGTCGGAGTGAGTGGCACGGCGCCGGAAACGCCGCCGAACGACGTCGACCATCCGCCCTTTGGCGCGACGAAGGACAGCGTAATGGCGTCGAGCGACTACGGACGCGCATTCACCGTCGGATGGAACGGAGGGACCCACTATGGGGCCGACAATGCCGTCGGCACTGACGCGACTCTTGGTTTCGCCGTCGATTACCGCGGCAAGTATCCGGTCGTCTATATCATCGGCAGCAGCGATGTCCCCGGCACTGTCTGCACGACTGTCGGCCCGCCCGAGCCGTGCGTCTTCAATCGCGTACAACTCGCGGGCGTGGGGCCGGCGGACTCGCTGTATATCTATGCGTACGGCAAGGGCAACGGTACGGACGGCCCGAG